>NZ_VXCS01000014.1:0-156721 GCF_052850545.1 Pseudoalteromonas sp. 1181_04 | reverse complement strand
ATATATACAGCCAGAACTGGAGCAGATCATGGCTTCTGTATTTTTAGAATCCATCCGTGACTTTATGACAACGCGTCGTTATGCCAAACGCACTATAGACACTTACCAATATTGGATAAAATTTTATATTTTATACCATGCTAAAAAACATCCAGCGCAATTGGCAGAGTCGGAGGTTGAGCAATTCTTATCTTATTTAAGTAATCAGCGTAATGTTGCAATGAAAACTCAGGCAACGGCTTTAAATGCTTTAGTATTTTTATACCGTCATATTATTCAGCGGCCGTTATCACTTGAGATGAATTTTAATAAATCACTCGTGCCACCTAAATTACCTGTAGTACTGACCCGTGAAGAAATGCAGCGTTTATTATTGGCAATGGATCCAAAGTATAAACTTATCGCTCAGTTACTTTACAGTAGTGGTCTACGTTTAATGGAAGCTGTAAGGCTACGGGTAAAAGATGTCGATTATGACTATGTCTCATTAATGATTTGGCAGGGCAAAGGCAATAAAAACCGCAGAGTAACATTAGCACTCGAACTACTGCCGTTGTTGCGCAGCCAAAGTCACTTGGTAAATGACTACTGGCAACGAGACAAACAAGCAACAGACTATGCCGGTGTCTGGCTTGCGAATGCACTAGCTAGAAAATACCCAGCGGCTCCTTATGAAATGAGCTGGCAATACTTGTTTCCTTCTGCCCAGTTAAGCATGGACCCAGAAAGTAAAAAGCTGCGACGCCACCATATTGATGAAACAACGGTTCGTAAAGCAATTAAGCAGGCAGCAAAGCTGGCAAAAATTCAAAAAAATGTTACCTGCCATACACTACGGCACTCGTTCGCTACCCACTTACTTGAATCCGGTGCAGATATACGCACCGTGCAAGAACAACTCGGCCATAGCGATGTTCGCACCACGCAAATTTATACGCATGTACTTAACAGTGGTGCCAGTGGCGTAAAAAGCCCGTTGTCGCAGCTACTTTAGGTTCTTATTATCTATTGGAATATCGCGTTTGGGGAATACAAAAAACCCGATAATAATCTTATGTGGAATTGCTGCTGTTAAAAGGGCAAAAAAATAGACCGCAGAGCACTCCCTGATTGTTTAGCTAGGGATATATATCAGCTGCCTGATCAGTCTCACGAGCGAGTCACTCAACAGGACAATGCTTATTTGTAAGCTCCTTGCTTTATATGAATTTTTCTAAAACGCGGCGTCTCTTAACCCTTAATCTTTTTGTGAATCATTGTCTTAACTTTCTAATTTAAATTTTTACGCACACAAAAACGGCATTGCCAGAGCTTTCACCCCATGGGGTTATTTTTTCGTAGTCATGTTCAAATACATGTATTTCAAAATAAGGTTTTAGGGCTTCTTTTAACTGGGCAAAACTAACAGCGACCATTGGGTGCTCGTCGTGCCATATGAATGTTTCGTCTGCTGTTGCTTTATTTATACTGAGCTTTAATGACTGTTTTTCGCCACTGCCACTGTAATTCCAACCAGAGCGGAATGTGAATAGGCTGCCCGCGTTTTCAGCGCTATGCTCTACAAATGAATCGTTATCGATGTGATTTTTATCAACAACGTTAAAGCAAAATATACCACCGGCTTTTAGTGCATGGTGTACGCTTTTAATACAGTCTGTTAATTTATTAATGCCATCGCAGTAATGGATTGAATACAAAAAGCAGGTAATTAAATCAACTTGCTCAGGGATCACAAACTCACTCATATTCTGCAATGAAAATTGCGCTTCTGGGCAACGAATGGTTGCTCTATCTAGCATGGGTTGATTTATATCAAGCCCACTACTTTGATAACCATAATCAATAAAATGACGAACATGTGGGCCCGTGCCGCACGCTAAATCAAGATGCGTATTTCCCTTATTACCAAAGATTTGCTGTAGCCTGTGAATAAAATAGCTTTGGGCTTGATAATCTATATCTGCGCACATTAAGTCATAGTAATCAGAAAGGTCTGTGTATAGAGCGTTCGCGGACATATCAGCCTAGTGGTTTGGAGTAGAGTATTTTAAGTCGCGCATAATAAACTAATTATCACCATTAACGAAGCAGATATGAAAGTAAGAGGTTTGTTGGGTTTTGTTTTACTCAACCCAACGTTCAATTTAAATGGCAAATTACTTAAAGCTTACCACTGAGCTTTACTTTAGTTTATCCCTAAATACTTATGTACTTGCACTGATAAGCGCCAGTTTTTTTCAATACAGGTTTCAATAGCCAACTTAGTTGCAGAGACTTTTTGGCTAATTGGTTGCAGGTAAACAAGCTTGGGGGTAACGCCTGTTTTTGCAAATAACTCTTCAAGCTCTACAACGTGTTTTTGCATCGCGATTGGGTGTTTTATTTCATCGGCGCGTTGCATGGCTGAAGTAAGTACGTCGTAGCCGCCACGCATATTAATTTTCGGTGATACCGTCACCCACGTTTGTGCTGGGGCTAAAATCTCAAAAGTGCCGCTGGTTTCTATTTGTGTGCTGTAGCCGTTAGCATGAAGTAATTCGCACACCGGGTTTAAGTCGTACATGCATGGCTCACCGCCGGTGATCACTACATGCTTGGCACGATAAGCACGATCGACAAACAAGTTAAATATTTGCTCAGCTGATGCGTCCGCCCAGTGATCTGAATCAGCCTTTTTCTCAACCGTGTCGTCCAGTGATACTTTATACACATTATCAACTTCCCACGTTTGCTTAGTGTCACACCAAGCGCAACCTACGGGGCAGCCTTGTAAACGTAAAAATATTGAAGGCGTGCCGGTAAAGCTCGCTTCGCCTTGAATGGTTTCAAATATTTCATTAATTTTGTACAAAAGAGTCTCACTCACTACTTGGCATTAATTACGAGCATAAACATAGTTTAAAAAATCAAAAAACACGGTCGAAAATTGTTATTTATGCCCCAGCCGTGTAGTATATCGCGCCCTGATATAAACCTCTATTAAAACTAAGAGCAAAACAGTTATGACGCAAAAAGTAGTTGTGATTTACTCCGGCGGTATGGATTCATTTACCGTATTAAATAAAGCCCTGCAGCAAGGCCGCGAGGTATATGCCCTGTCATTTGACTATGGTCAGCGTCATGTAAAAGAGCTTAAAGTTGCAGCCAGTGTGTGTGAAAAGCTTGGCGTACCGCATAAGATAGTTGATATTTCTGCGATCAATCAGTTAATTGGTGGCTCATCGTTAACTGATGATATTGATGTCCCAGAAGGCCACTACGAAGCCGAAAACATGAAAAGCACCATAGTGCCTAATCGCAACATGATTTTGCTATCACTGGCTGTGGGTTACGCTGTATCACTCAAAGCAAGCCAAGTTTATTACGGTGCTCACTCTGGGGATCATGCTATTTACCCTGATTGCCGTCCTGAATTTGTGCAAAAGATGGATGATTTATGTCGTATTGCTAATTACGACGCGGTGGAAATTTTCAGCCCGTATTTAAATGACACCAAAATTGACATTCTTACTGATGGTTTAAAAATGGGCTTGGACTACAGCCAAACGTGGACTTGCTATAATGGCCGTGAAAAAGCCTGTGGTAAATGTGGTGCCTGCCAAGAGCGCTTAGAGGCATTTAGCCTTAATAACATTACCGATCCAATCGAGTACGAATAACCCACATTAAAAAAGGCTATCATCGCGATAGCCTTTTTATTATTAACTGAAATAAGTTTACAGCCAACGTTTTACCCGAGACTTGTAATCGCTGTACCCTTGACCAAATATTTTTAATAGAGCCCGCTCCTCTGGAATAATTTGAAACCAAGTTAAGTAACAAATAAAGCCCAGCACACACAATAACGCCCACAGTGATGTTAACCACACTCCCCAACCTGCCAGTATAAAAGCAAAACCAACATACATTGGATTACGTGAAATTTTGTACACACCCGTGGTAACCAGTGCTGACGCTTGATCTGGTTTATTTGGGTTTACAGTGGTTTTTGCTAAGCGAAAACTAACCACCCCAGCAATACAAAAAATACAGCCTGTGGTGAGTAAAATAACCGCAACATAAAAAATAAATGTGGTGAAATCAATCACACTGTAATGGGCAATTACCGCCATCAGCACAGCAAAAAAAAGCACTATAATAATCGGAGGGATTTTATTATTTAGCATAGTAACTCACTGTTGTTGTTAAAATTAGTTGATGCAATTAAACACTCATCACACTGTATCGCTGATGAATATACCGCAGAGGGTCATGTTGATACAAATAAAGTTACAATTGTCAGCTTCATCATTTGCGCATTCTGGTTATACTTTACACACTATATAAAATAATAAGGAATACACCATGTCAGGAACTACTATGGTAGTCATGATCGTATTTATCTCTGTTGGGTTTGGGGTAATGTACGATATGTATAAAAAACATTTAGAGTTTAAACATCGCACACTCACCGATAATAAAGAGTCGAATAATCAAATTGCTGCTGTTAATGCTGAAATGCTTGCGTTAAAAGAGCGTGTACAAACATTAGAAGCTATCGTGACTGATCCAAGTTACAGCGTAAAACAGGAAATCAATAAACTGTAAATTTGCCGCGTTTAAAGCGCTTGCAAGTAATCTGGATATAAATGCGCGTTTTCTGGCTGCTCAATTCCATGAGCGGCTAAAAACCCACAGATCACTTGCCCGCACCCTTGTGGAGCACGAGAGCTGTCAATTTCAAAATTTAATTGATCGGCATGTTGTTTGCCAAGTTCGCATAATTGCAACGCATGCTGCGAACGCAACACAATACTCAATGCCCCGATTTGCTCTACATTAACGTTTTTACTAAAGCGCGCAAAACCTGCATATTTAAATTGCTCATTCACATAATCATTACTGATCGCTACCAACGCGGTCATCAAGCCATGCAAAAAAGCATTTGCAGATGTATCTGCGGCTAAAAAAATCACTTTTTTTGCGTTAAATTCGCTTAACTGACAGTCAGTACAATTGAGTCGCAGAGTGTAAAGTATGTGCTCATCGGCAATTTTTTGTTGTGCAATTAAAGTCAGTGCGGCTCCAGCAAATAAACATCTAGCAAGTAACTTTATGACACTTTGCGGTTGATGATCAGCAGCCATGGTTAATTGCGGGTTTTGTGCTAATAAAGGTAAATCATGATGGTTATTAAACGGCGTGCTGCTGCCCTGCTCACTATTGAGTTGAAATAGTTCTCTTACTTCGTGTTCACGGGCTATTTTTAACGCTAAAAAAGCGGTTTGGATCAATTCCGAGGTAGGTAAGTTTTCTTCCACAAACCAGCGCCGGCCAAATAATAACTTTTTTGCCTTGGTGCTGCGGTAATTATCTGGACTAAGAATGGCCACTTGTAAATAAATTTGCTCATTCTGCTTTGCGGCGAGCACCCGAAAGTGAGTTGAAAACTCAATTTTATCAAGGGTTTCGTTCACGCTTTCGAGGGTATGTTGATAACGTAAAAAATGTTGCGGCACTACCCAGCTCGCGTTACTCAATTGCACGATGGGTGCATAAGCAATTGGCTGCTCACAATTATATAGCAGCTCATTATGAGTATATTTGACTGATGTAAAGTGGTTATTTTTATCTGACATAACTAAACCAAGTAAACTCGCTAACACAAAGCGCTAAAGATGAGTTATTTACGCTGTAACGCTAGTCGATAGATCACAGTGCTGCGTTTAATTTAGCGATATTTTTTGATAATCATCGAGCACATGTTGAAAATATGTACGGTCTTTGTTCAACATCCGAGTATAGTGCGCAACTAATTGTTGCAGATACAATTCGTGCATTTGCTCAGCATTGTCCCACATCAGACTGCCAGTAACACTCAATGCAGTGTTACTGGTAAAACTTAGCTGTATCACTTCGTAAAAACGGTTGTTTTCTTGCACCAGTTGCTCTTTGATAAGTCCTAAACCTAACGCCTGTAAACCTTGTCGTAAGGTATAGGTATGATGCACCGGACAAACAATAAAACTGAGTTGTTCACGAAGCTTTTCAGGACAATTAGCAACCATTTTTTGTACTAGCCTCAGCAGTAATTCTCCACCGACTCCGGCGATAATGATCAGCTGTTTGGCTGATGGCTGCAGCTCAATTGTAGCTACATCCTGACATAATACTTGCCATTGGCAAGCTGCTTGCTGATCACTAAAACGCGTAAGCGTGTGTTCAAGCTCGTCCATTAACGTAGGCACTATATCAACAAAGTTTATTTGCTTGGCGGCTGCCCGCTTTAAAAGCGCCATACCAAGCAAACCGTGGTCACAACAACAGTCCCAAATTACATCATACGGCGCGCAGATCAACGAATCGATTGCACTGAGGCGGCTACTTAGTTTCATTTAAAGCTAAACTTGAGCCGTTTTATAGATCAATGCTTTTAAGCTACGGTCGCTATCAACATCAACAAAACCATGGGTCGGCGCTAGGCGCTCTACAAATTCAATCGCACCTTGAGTGTGTTCGTCTATCAGCGCTTTAAATGACGCTTCACTTAGCTCTGGACTGTTAGCACATAACAGCAATTGAGTATGGTCATTGAGCAGTTCAGGTAAGCGGCGCAGCACTTTTTGATAATCTTTAGTTAAAATGAAACTGCCTTTTTGAAAGCTTGGCGGATCAACAATAATTAAATCAAAAGGGCCAGCCTTTTTAAGTTTACCAAACGACTTTAATATATCGTGCGGTAAAAAGCTCACACTACGGTCAAAGCCATTAAGTTGATGATTTTGCTTACCGGTGCGCAGTACCCCTTTGTTCATATCCATGTTGATCACACTATCGGCACCGCCACGCATTGCAGCAACCGAAAAACCACAGGTATATGAAAATAAATTCAATACCTTAGCGTGTTTACTATGGGCTTGCACAAACTCCCGACCACGGCGCATATCCGGGAATATACCGGTATTTTGACGGCTCATTAAATCCACTAAAAACTCACTGTCACCTTCTTTAACACTATGCGGGCTCGGTAGTTGACCAAATAACAGTTTATTTTCAGTTTGTTGTCCGGCGCGTTGTTGAAATACCAACGAGGTGATTAATTCTTTAGCGTGTTGTTGTGCCCATTGCCAAAGCTGCTCACTTAATTGCGTTAGCGTTTGTGCGTCAACTTCGTCGTACGACACTAAAAATAAACACGGTGGGTAAAAGTCGATATTTAGATGACTCAAATGCTCGGTAGTGTGACCGCGGCCATGAAACACACGACAAAGTTCATTGTCTGCTAAGGGCGCACTTTCAAGTGCTGTAATAAGGGGCGTAAAATTATGCATTTTTAATTAACTGTTGTTGTAATTCATGGATTTCATCACGAACGGATGCGGCTTTTTCAAATTCTAAATCACTAGCGTATGCATGCATTTTGGTTTCGAGTTGCTTAATTTGCACTGCGATCTCTTTTGCACTGAGCACTTGCTTACTTTGTTTTCGGATCAGCTGTAAATTATCTTGTGGGCCGGCTCGCTCACCAACATCCATAATGTCAGTAATTTTCTTCAATAAGGCTTGTGGTTCAAGGCCATGCTTAATGTTGTAAGCGTGTTGAATATCGCGGCGACGCTGAGTTTCATCAATAGCTTTGGCCATTGATTTAGTGACTCGATCACCGTATAAAATTGCCCGACCATTTAAGTGACGAGCCGCACGACCAATGGTTTGAATTAATGCGCGAGCTGAACGTAAAAAGCCCTCTTTATCAGCATCGAGTATTGCAACTAGCGATACTTCTGGCATATCTAAACCTTCACGCAGTAAGTTAATACCCACTAACACATCAAACACCCCAGCGCGAAAATCACGAATAATTTCGACCCGTTCAACGGTATCGATATCCGAATGCAGGTAACGCACTTTTACATCATGTTCAGATAAGTAATCCGTTAAATCTTCAGCCATGCGCTTAGTAAGTGTGGTTACTAGCACGCGTTCATCAATTGCTACGCGCTTATATATCTCTGACAATAAGTCATCAACTTGAGTTGCCACTGGGCGTACTTCAATTTGTGGATCGAGTAATCCTGTGGGGCGAATAACCTGCTCGGCAATATCATCTCCACAACGTTCAAGTTCAAAATCACCCGGGGTTGCTGATACATAAATTGTTTGCGGTGCTATGGCTTCAAATTCTTCAAAGCGTAGTGGCCGGTTATCCATCGCCGACGGCATACGAAAACCGTATTCCACGAGATTTTCTTTACGGCTACGATCGCCTTTATACATAGCGCCGATTTGCGATACCGTAACGTGAGATTCGTCAATAATCATTAACGCATCTTCAGGAAGATAATCAAGCAAGGTTGGCGGTGGATCGCCCGGCGTGCGACCAGATAAATATCGGCTGTAGTTTTCGATGCCAGAGCAATAACCAAGCTCGGTCATCATTTCAATATCGTATTGTGTACGTTGTGCCACGCGTTGCTCTTCGACCAGTTTATTAGCACTGAGTAACTGCGCACGACGGTCTTTTAATTCAGCTTTAATATGCTCAACCGCATCAAGAATTTTATCTCTGGGTGTCACATAGTGCGTTTTAGGGTAGATAGTTGCGCGGACTATGTGTTTTTCAACCGCGCCGGTAAGCGGGTCAAAAATACTTAGCCGTTCTATTTCGTCATCAAACATTTCTACACGCACTGCAAAAGTGTCTGACTCAGCAGGGAATATATCCACAACTTCACCGCGAACCCGATACGTACCGCGGCTAAAATCAATGTCATTTCGCGTATATTGAATTTCGGCTAGTCGGCGCAGCATATCGCGTTGATCAACTTTTTCGCCCACTTTTAACAACAGCATCATCTTCATGTATGATTTTGGATCGCCCAAACCATATATGGCTGATACTGATGCCACTATAATTGTATCCCTACGCTCTAATAGCGCTTTGGTAGCACTTAGGCGCATCTGCTCTATGTGTTCGTTTATCGAGGCATCTTTTTCAATAAAGGTATCGCTTGCAACAACATACGCTTCTGGCTGATAGTAATCATAATACGAAACAAAATATTCAACCGCGTTGTGCGGAAAAAACTCTTTCATTTCGCCATATAACTGCGCTGCTAAGGTTTTATTATGCGCCATAATAATCGTTGGGCGATTTAAATCATTGATAATATTAGCCATGGTAAATGTTTTACCAGTACCTGTTGCCCCTAATAATGTTTGATGAGCAAGTCCGGCTTCTAACCCTTCACATAACTGCGCAATCGCGGTGGGTTGATCCCCCGCAGGTTTAAATTTAGATACCAGTTGAAAATGGTCGCTCATGCTTGGCACTCCTGTACAGCTTGGTTACTGATCATATTCAGCTCTTTGATAAACCATTTATAAGCTATTATTGCAGTAAATAAATTACCCAGCGCTGCGCCGATCAGCAAGCCTGGTAAACCGGCATATAAATTACCGACATAAGCAAATGGAATATAAAAAATAAATAATCGGATCACACTTAGAATTAATGCATTCATTGGTTTGTGTAAGGCATTGAACGATGAATTAGACAAAATAATTATCCCTTGCAAACCGTAACTTAACGGCAAGGTAAAAATAAATAATTTGATCACATCGATAACCATCTGCTCTTTACCAAACAACTCACTGATCACTCCTGAAAATGCAATGAGCAGTAAATAAATAATAAACTGCCAAATCATCACAAATTTTAATGTTGTGGTGTACGCCTCTTTAACACGGTTAAGTTTACCAGCACCAAAGTTTTGACTAATAAACGGCGGTAACGTCATCGATAAAGCTAACACCACCAGACTGGCAATTGATTCAATACGACTGCCTACGCCAAAAGCAGCAACAGCCTCAGGTCCATGATGAGCAACCATGGCAATCATCACCGCCATTGCAACTGGTGTTAACATATTTGCACCTGCCGCTGGCAAACCAATTTTAAGAATTTTTCGAATAGAGCTTAATGGGGTTTGGTTATTTGCATTTAGGCTCAGCAAGCCTTTTTTTACTGCTAGCAAATATAAAATAATGACAACGGCTACCGACCATGCGATGACGCTGGCAATCGCAGCGCCTTTAATGCCAAATGCAGGAATTGGCCCAAAGCCAAAAATCAATACTGGGTCGAGTACGGCATTGATAAGCCCCGCTCCACCCATCACTATGCTAGGTGTTTTGGTGTCACCGCTGGCACGTAACACTGAGTTACCAACCATAGGGGTAATTAAAAATACACTGCCTAAAAACCACACACTCATATACTCATGGATCAGCGGCAACACTTGCTCCCCTGCTCCCAGCAATTTAAATATCGGGGAAATAAACAGATAACCAAATAGCGATAAACATACCACCATCACCACTGCAATTAATAATGCGATGCTGGCATCAAAGCGTGCTTCTTCAATATTATTACTACCCAATGCCTTGGCAATAACCGCTGACGTACCGATACCCAAACCAATAGCTAGGCTGATCACGGTAAAGGTTACCGGAAAAGTAAAACTGACAGCAGCTAATGGCTCAGTTCCCAATAAGCTAATAAAAAATGTATCGACAATATTGAACATCATTAACGTGATCATGCCGAAAATCATCGGCACAGTCATTTTCTTCAAGGTCGGTACTATTGGATCGTTTAATAAATCGGGAGCTGAGCTGCTCTGCAAAGTTGCGCGCATGGGAATAAATAAACCTCTTTTATTAAGCGTGGTATTTTAAAGCATCAGGGCTTTTCAAGCCACGCATTTATCAAGTGATTATAAATTGATTACAAAAACGCCTAAAAAAGCATAGAAAAGTGTTCTTTTTACGTGTTTAGCGACGATTTCACTTCGAACCTCTACTAAAAACAATAAAAATACATTTTTATAACCTTTATCACAAAAACATCGCGACTGGTGCTGCATTTTTACACAAAAATTGCGCTAATCGAATCGTTACGAATAAATTTACTCATCAACGAAGCTCTTTTCAGCTTATTTTTTCAAGTCATTGTTTTAAAATGAGATAAAAAAACTGTTTTAAATGCTTGATATCCTCACAGTGCCCTAAAAATATGGCTCTGCCAACGTTCTTAAAGTTTCATAAACAGAGTTATCCACAGAAACCGTGGATAACTCTTGCAAAGCCACGTTAATAAAGGCGTGCAAAGGGACGGCTTAAACACGCTAACGGCAATGTTGGCAAATACTAACTTTAGACAATTTGAGTTAAATAGCTGTAGCCGCCGACCTAAACTGATAATTAACACGGATTTAAATGATAAACCCTTTTTTATCATTTACCCCGCGCGAAGTAGGATGATAAAAGGTGGTCAATAAAAAAGCGCCAGCTCAAAAGGCGCTTTTTGTTTCTAGTTTCCCAAACCAGATAAACAGTTCTTAAATTACATTTAAACAACCTAAAAACACTCTAAGAGCTAATATTTCCTTAATTACAAGCAATGTTAAGGCTAAATAAACAAAGAGCTTAAAATCTCATACAGTTCCAAATTCATCACGCTATGCACAAAAAATACGCAAAGCTATTAATTTAGAGACTTTTCGAAAACTATTTTATAAATTTCTTTATCACTTAGCCCTTTATTGTGGAGAGATATTATTAATTTTACAGTATCAAGATCAAAGTCTGATTCTTTAGAGGTAATTGTAAAATAAGAGCTAAGTAGTTCGTTATTATGTGTTAAAGAGCTTATAAGTTTATCTTTGTACTCATTAATAACTTTTTCATAGGCAAGATTTTCATGAATCAAACTCATATATGAGTGCTTATCAACATTGATTTTCTCACGTTCCGCGCTAAGTAATATCTTTGTATTCAAAAACGCTTGATTAACTTCAAGTTGGAAACTCGGGCTTATCCAACCAGCATAGCTGATAGCAATTAGCTGATGCCCATAAGTACCTCTATCAATGCCTGTTCTATATTGAACGATGACATCATGATTATTTTTAAGGTCATAATCTTGACCCTTTTTAGAGTTAAGGTCATTAGATAACTGTTTAACTAAGGCTTTAGCTGTTTCTTGTTCTAGCCATCTATTAGGGGCTTTGTGCTTTGCAGCACTACTAAGATTATATAACGCATTGAGACTAATATAATCGTTCTTATCTGTTGGAATATTAAACCCAGAAATTACAATGTAGCTAGACATAGAAACACTTTAAATTAATCACATATGTGTAATTATACATAGCATAAAAAAACAACTTATGCACACATTCGAGTGCATAAGTCAGAGCTAATGCCTAAGCTTCATCCCACAAATTAAGAGCACCTTTTTTGACTAATGCTTTATTCGCTTCTTTGATTTCCCTTACTTTCTTCTCATAAACCCCGTGTGTTTTAGAAAAGCCTTTTATTAAAGCAAGGGGCTCTCCATCTATTGGGGTTGCATATCTATATTTAACAATACCACCCTCTCGACTCCAAGTATCAGTATCATCTAAATCGTATTCTAAAAGTAGCGAGCCTAGTGGATGGAAAAGCTTTTTAACCGCATTACTCAAAGGGTCTGGTACACGATTACCAGACATAAAGAATGAAGGGGAATCATCGCCATCTAGAAATTCATCCCCGTAACACCAAATCGAATCATCTTGTAATATAGTCTCACATTCAGAATCAAGTGAAGCCAAAAGGTCGTTGAACTTTTCCTTGATTGGCTTTAACCCCTCAACTCCAAGACTAGAAACTTTCTCAGGGTTTCTTGATATTGCCCCCCTCATCCAACTTTCAGTCTGAGCTTTAATGGATACCTTTAGTGATTCAATTATCTCACCTCGTTGCAACTCCAATTTGTCAATTAATAGTTTAATATCTGAATTAACGTCACTCATTTTATATCCCTTTAATTAATTATATTTCAATTGCATATTTTCATTATAAAAACGCTTTGTAAACAATAAAAAAATTAATTAAATTTATGAGTATCAACTAATTTCTACACCTTGCTTCCGCAACATTCGATGTAACTCTCGTTGATTACTTATAATTTCCTGAACTCTGCGAGTGGAAAGTCCGTGCTCTAACGCTAAAGCATTAGTATTCGAGCCGTCAAAATTTTTCCATATCGCTATATTACGCAAAGGAATAGTTAATCGTGTTGGCTGCGGTAAATAATAGTCTCTGCCGCCCATATAATGACTTAAACTAAGCAATACAGCATTTACTACACTAGCCTGTTCATTCAGATTAAAGCCCTTCAATGCTTCATCAATAACACAGTGAAACGCTAGTAAATTTGCAGGCCACTTACTCATGCAAGCTGCGCGATGCTGTTCAGGTAATTCACCTAAATTAGTAGCCGATTGTTTGATGTCGATTCTTTGTGAATTTTGCATTACACACCTAATTTAAATTAAAGGTAAGGACAAACAAGAATTTCAACAGAGTCAAAGTTAATGTTACTTTCACCATTTTCTAAGCGTTCTTTTTTTACCACATCATGGGCGAGCTGGCGTAATGATGGAGGCACAACCAATACATTAGGTTTGATTCTCAAAGTGCGCCCTGAATCACCTTTCAGCCCTAGCATTCTTTGGTAAACTTTATTGAAATTTTCAGGTGTTAATGCTTCATTTGATTTAGAGGCCAGTTGCCAAAAACCATAACCAGCATTACCACGAGCGCGAATACCGTATAAGTATTCATCTTTTAAAAACACATGTGAATCAAAATGATTACCTGCATTTTGTATTTCAGGTTTAATGCGCTCTTGCCATAAAAAAGGTTTTAAAACTCTTGTTGTATCAAGTAAATACCACGCTTCAAACACTTCACTAGGCTCAGTAGGATGATCGTAGTTAGATACGTTTACTTGTTCTCCAGTTGTATGATCGGTATCAAAGAAATTCTGACCATCTAAACACAATCTGGTGTGCCCATCTTTTAATAATGCAAAGACATGATCATCTGGGAACTCTGACGCTTCACGCCCTAAGTCTTCAAATAAGATACCGTATTTGCCGTAGTCATTATCTTCAAAATCAGTACGTTTAACTGCTATTGATGTTTCAAATAGCTTGTTCTTAATTTCGTATTCATATTCATTAAGCTTTGCTAATTGACGGTCACCTACCCACTCTTTAATTGCGGGAATTTGGCCTAAAAAGCCGTAGCCTGTTGATGATGACTTTGACGGAACAACCGTTGCCACCTTCATATAAAATGGCTCTTCATTGTGTGAAAGCCCTTTATCGAATCGTGATGCAAAGGCTGTAGATGCTTCTTTTAAGTTTGTACCAGCAATCATTTTTGTTCCTTAATTTTTTTATAAAGTTCAGGCTCTACACCTACCAATTTACAAGCTTCAAGCTCGCCATTTGATAGGCCTAAGTTATTTGTATGTTGTAGCTTGGGAAGGGATTTTGTTTGGTGCGAGTTTAAATGGACAAAGCCAAAACCATTTAAGCTAAGTTTGCTTACGATTGATTCAAAGCATTGTTTACCTAGCACTTTTCTCATTGAGAGAAATTCAAGTTCACAAGAGCGAGGAAATACGTATTTACCAATTGCTTCCTCAACATCCAGCGAACAACTAGCTAACTCGCTTGCTTCATTTTTTTGCCGTAAAGCAGCTAATATTTCATTCGGATTGTTTGTATCTAAAGACATTAAACTTGCAATTTCATGTGCAAAAGTAGAGGTATCTACCTTTAGTTTTTCTGTTTTAGTGCTACAAAATGCAGCCATTTCGAGCGCGGGGGTATTAGTAAGGCCAACGTTTACAATTTTAGTAATAACTTTATTACCAGCAGTGTCACTTGAAAGGCTAAGCAAAGGAGAAAGGTAACGATACTCTTTATTTTCAATCAATTGCGTAGCTGGCTTTGTCCATTCGACCTTACCCCAGATACCATCGTCACGTAGCTCTAACGCCTTAACCCAACCAGCAGCAGGCTTTATATGCTGGTTTTCATCTCTAATGCTGTGCTCATAATCTACGCTCATTTCAACGTTTTCACGCATAGAGTTTTGTATAACTAATTCGGGTTCACTTAATGTGAATTCACGACCATCAGCGGTGCTTATTTCTGGCCCAATTGGGAGTAACTGAACCCATAAAGGCAATGTATTTTGAGATAGTTTAATCTCTGAGGAAAGTTGTATTTGATTCACAATAAAATATCACTTGTTTGTATTTTAATGTGATATTACTGATTAGATGGAATGTATGTAATACGCGAGGTTTCCAGAAAGCACGAAACCTCGCGGGGTTTGTTTTTAGTGGCTTGAGAGAGAGATAGCCTTAGCAAAAGTAACATCTCTTACTAAGTTTATAGCTAGCATTAGTGTGTATACTTCTTCACTTGAAAACTCGGGTAACTTCTCAGACAAAGCCATTGATAGCTTTGTTACATCTTGATTTAACTGCATTAAATCAGGCGGAGTTGAGTATGACCCTAACGAATTTTGAATTACATCCTGAATTGGATCAAAAGATTTTATTTCAAATGGTAATGTTGTTGACTTTGACATGATGGTAGTTCCTTTTGGTTTTTAAGAGGTGCCACCATTACATGAGGAGTGACGGGACTCACTCTCGGTTCCAAAAGATACCGCCGCCAATATTCCCACGAGGGTATTGTATTTTCAGCTGTCATCCCGTCATAATTTAATTAGATCTATGCCAAATTTTAGACATAAAAAAACCGCTTATGTAACGGGTGCGGAAACCGCTTTTGGATTTTGAGAGACTTATAGTATGGTGGTAAGCTCTAATACTTGTCAATAAATAAATACATAATTAAGCATACAAATTTGTATTTATGGGGAGTTTAAGCGCTTGTAGTGTACCTATTTAAAGCGCGAAATTAAGTGCATACATAATTATTTTGCATGCATAATTATGTATGCATCCAATTATAAATAAAAACAGATAAATTAAATTTAAACAATTGATTTGAAAAGGGTTAACATTAAATTTTACACTTTATTTTTTTGATCGCACTTCGCGCTTTAAACTGCGAATGATCGCACTTTAAAAAACAAGGCTTTTAAAGCTGTTTTAATTACATTAAAAGGCTTTGCAAACGTACTCTGTAAGCCTGCTCTAGGATTTAATGGCAAGATTTATCAGTTATTTATTTACTCATGTTAAGCCGTGTTTATCATTTTTTCGCACTTTCGTTTATCACTTTTTCGCACTTTTTAAGATCGCACTTAATTTTACTTAAACTGGGCTTAAACCCTTATTTCTCCCGCGTTTTCCCATCTATTCCTATCTATTCCCTGTTTATCATTTAGATCTGTTAGTTACAATAGCTGTAGCCGCCGACCTAAACTGATAATTAACACGGGTTAAAATGATAAACCTTTTTTTATCATATACGCCGCGCGGGGCTAGGCGATAAAAGGCGGACAATAAAAAAGCAGCTTTCGCTGCTTTTTTATTCGGTATTTGTCTTGGCCAACTTGAGAAGTGCAGAGATAGGTTGTGATAGGTCTTCACCTGTCTCATATTGCCTGTCTATGAGCTCCTCAGCACCTCTAATCAACTCGATGAACTCACCGTGAGGGTTATTAGTAAAGTGCTTTAAATGGGACGTACGGCTCGCTAGCTTACGATTACGTACTAAATCTACAATATCCTTTGGCACACCTTCTTGACTTAATAAACTGCATAACTCTGATAACGATTCATCAGTAATTTTTTGCAAATGCCTCTCGGGTATTTTTACCATCGCCTCTAGCATATAGAAACGATAAGAAAAAACGCCTAAAGCGACAATGCCGCAAAGCAACAACAATACAATAAGAACATCCATACTAACTTACCTTTCAACTCGCCTCGGGATAGCAACGCTAGTGCAAGAAACAAAAGATTTGCGTTAATCCCTATGCTGTAAACATCCCAAAGTAACCAACTATCGTCACTGTATTCATTTGGCCTACCACTAAGATTCAATCCCATAATGTTGCGATCAATAAACATTAAAGTGTTTAAAAATGCGTTTATGGCCATAGTAATAAACACCAGTTTAACCAGTTCGTTAAACATTACACCAAACAACCAATGAAAACCTATTACCGTAAAAGCCTGAAAAAGCGAGAATACTGCCCATACTAAGTACCAATAGTAAATTTGGTCATCAATAACTAACAGACTTAATACATTGCTGTGCAGGTAATCACCTAATGCCAATCCAGCAGACATAACTCCCGCTGAAATAGCAATAGAATAACTTTTAGGTTTTCGATAGAACGCCAATATAAACGCAACTATAAAAGCGATTAACTCAAGTTTATTGAATGAATAACTTAAAATCACACCAATAGTTGGCAGCTCCATTATTGAGGTTTTTTATCTTTGACTGGGTGTCCACCGCCGCCATTCATCAGTTTTTGTTCTGACTCTAGGACTGCGGCAAAATCCACCTTCTGATCCATAGCTGGTTTTTGCTGTGGTTTATTATTCTGATTTAGTTCTTTCGCATTAGATAGGTTGATTGAATTATCTATTTTCATATTTAAACTCCTTTATTATTAAATACGCGCGCAAAATCTACATTAACGTTTCTATTTTTACAACAACCTCGCAAACTTACACTTCAATTTCAGTAAAAGGTAGTAGAGGTGCAGCGCCTACTATGCGCCCATTTTCTACGTATACCGCACCTGTTTGAACACTATCACCTAGTACAACGCTTTGGCTGCTGTCGCTGTATTCGACTAGTGTTGTGCCGTTTGTGTTAACTGTGACTATTGTTGCTATGGTGCGCTGGGTTTTATCGAGTACTGAGCCGAGTCGGTTTAATGTATTAGACATTACTTACCACCTGTATTGTTTGGCTAACTGTAATAGCGCCTTGGTCGCTGATATTTGCATTAATAGTCATGCTGTCGCATGTGGCTTTAAATACTGAATCTGCGTATGTAATGCCCACCAACATACCTGGGCGAATTGGCGGTAAGTCATCTAAAAGCTTGGTTCTTATCGTTGTATTTTGTTTCTTACCACTGTTAGCCATCTCACACGTTCCACGTTGGCGTGCAGCTTGATTGTGGGTGATTAGCGTGTCTACAACATCATTAGCAAACTGATCGCCAAGCGTACCTGCACGTTTGATTTTACACGCTACGCCTTGCTGTTCACCTCGCACAAATACCGCGTTATGCTCTTGGTTTATTGTTTGGCTAGTGCTGTGCTCAAGTATGATTGAATCATTTAAAATGACATCACATATTGCATTGGCTGTGTCCCATGGCATTACGGGCCATGCGGGGACGACTGAGACAGTTTTAGTTGCGTCGTTAATATCGAGTATTGCGCCGACTGATTTAGCAACGCTTAACATTGCCGCTGCTGGGGTTAAATTGGTGTAGGTAAACGCGCCAGTAGGGATTGGATAATCAATCATTTTATTATCGAGTGACCACCCCGTATTAACGAGTATGTCAGACATGATCCCCGCTAATGTTTTAGCGGTTGGGTTAGCGTAGTTTGTAGCGCGGGCATACGGGTTAGATAGTAACGCAAAACGACTGCGACAACTTGCGCTATAGCTTTGATTAGCAAAGCGGTTGCTAGTGCTTGGTTGTTCACAAATCACATAAAAGTCATAGCCATTTAACGAGATTTTAAGTTCGTGGCCCAGTGCGCGTTCAAAGTCGATGCGTGAGCAAAATTTAATATTAGCTGTTGCGCTAAATTGACCGCGAGATACAGAGTAATTAACGCTGTTGATCAGTATTTTTAAATCGTCTGAAACACGCACACAATTAATGGTTGGCTGCATGATATATGTATTCCTTAGCTGGGGTTCTATGGGGATTTTGCGATCAATGGTTGGTACGTCATCATCACCGCGCACTAAGCCGCCGGGCAGGCCCCAATAGCAAACTTTGTCGGGGTTGTTAAAGCGCATGACTAAGCGGCCATTGTGTACCGCTGCTGGCTCTGTGAACTCTAAATTGACATAGCCTTTAAACGGATGGTTACGCCAATAACAAATGTATTCTTTATCAGTTTCACCGTAGTGTATTACCAGCTCACGCGACTCTAAAAGTGACTTAACATGCCAATGCAGTTCGCGAGCTGTTTTTAATAGCTCTGAACTGTTCCACTGTTGTTTAAGCTCGGTATGTTCAACGTCTAGCTGAGTTAACCAGTTAAAATCCTTTTCGTTATATTCAATTGCTGTGATGATTTTATACGGCATTTGAATGTGGTTTGATACATAGCCGCTGTTGCCCCATGTAACGCTATTTTGTGCTGTAACTAATGCGGTGGTTTGCCAGTCCAGACTAAATTTAATAAGGGTTAATTCAGCATTGGTAAACGTAGTTTCAAACTCTGTTTTAACTGAAAGTGTTTGCCATGCTAAATTTTTAACTTGCGTGATTAATGGTGGGTTTAACCAGCTTAAACTTGATTCGATGCCAATGTTAGCTTGTAAGATTGGTAGCGGTGGATCAACTGGCCCAGTGTCATCACCAAAACGCATTTTTAGTGGCGATTTATTAACCTGATATGGATTAATAAAACGTAATTCAATCATGCGGGTGGCGGCTCGTAGGGTAATGGGTTAGTTGGGTCAAATGTGATTAAGTTTATCAACATTGGCTGTACGTTATCTGCTATAGCTGCGCTAAATTCGTTATTATCATCTAACATGATGCACATTAAATCGTTAGATATCGAATATTCAAACTTAAGAATTGCTGTAAAGCGGCTTTGCTCTATACGTTTATGTGCAATCAGTTCAAAATTTTTTCTGTTAACAATAATTATACGTTCAGCACTTGGATCACAATCAATATCAATAAATGATAGGGGTAAACTGTCGGGTATGAGTAGTATGAAACTAGGTTTATGCATTACCATTCTTCCAAGTTAATCCATGCGCATCCAGTGTAAGACTGAGTCGACGGTATTAAATAGTGATTAGCATTATTCAGGATCTTAATAACTGGCTGAGCATCTGACCTATAACCGGCCGAATTTGCTATGTTCAAACCGGGTAATATACCTCTAACATAGGGCTTAATGTTATTTTGATAAGAAGCAGAGCTATTGATAGAACCATTTCCCATCATAAGATAGCAAGGTGATAAGATGGTTATATTAGGTTGATTATTATATGCACCATTTACATGCGCAGATGTGCCAAATAAGCTAACTAAAGATAACGTTAAGGGTTGTTCTGTACCATCAATTGGGTGAATTCGGGATATTGATGACAGGTTGGACTCTGAAATTTTATTATTTAATGAATAATTCCACTGGTTCGATGTTGAATCTATTGCCCCTGCAATATGAGTAAATGTAGCGGGATCATTAGGGTATAATGAATCAAAATCCCCCATAAAAAATGAGATTACAGAACGTGCACCCGTTGCGTTTGAACCCATTGTATATTCTGAATATACAAAAAAGTAAAACGCTCTGCCGGTACCAATTAAGATCCATTTATTTATCATATATATGCTAGTCGAATTACGGTCAAATCCTGAAAATGGGCTGCTTCTATATTGTGTATTTTGATCAATGTAATCTTGAACCCCATATACTTTTGTGCTTTGACCAGCGGCATCATTGGATGCAGATAATATAGCAACACCACCGCTGCCAACATTAATGTCATTTTTTACAGCCAAATATGGTGGGCTGGCAACTTCCTCAACTACACTCCAACCAAGCCCTGCTTTCGTGCCGTAACCTTCAACTAAGCATTTTTTTAATACATTCATGTATTCACTAGGTTTGCCATCGACTATTTGCGGTGCGCCCACATCATCCCAACGATATACTGTTACTGGTGTTGCCATTATTTAGTCCTTATTTCCACGAAAACTGAGTGTTGAATTGTCACGCACTATTTCAGAGTGACCAGGTGATACTGAGCGTGTAACCATGGTTGGTTTACTAGCCGCTAGAGTCTCGAATAAAAACGCTTCACCCGGGTTTAGTCCTGCGCCAAACGCATCGGCGCGTAATATAAAATACGGCGCGCCTGCGAATGAGTTAATCGGCGCACAGTCGTTTAGCGTGTCGCCGCTGTAAATGTTACCGACTGATTCGCCGATCACGTTATACGCAGTGGTTGACGTAAAAACGATTGCCCAACGCTGGGCTATTGCGCCAATATTTGTAAGCTCGATTGGGTATTGAGTGGTGTTTATTGCGCTTGATGCAGCTGCGCCAAAATCACCAAAATTGTTTTGCCAAGCGGCTAATGTGCGCTCGTCTTTGGTTTGGGCTTGAAAGTCACCAAGCACTTGCACACTGCTAACCGTTGCGCCTGCGGGATAAGCGCGGTTTAACGGTGTTAGTAGGCTTAATGTGTTGCTGTCGATTGCGTCAATTAGCGCTAATTCTGATTGTATTGCAGTGATAATAAACGGCGGTGAAAATGCGCTTATTCCCGCGTTTATTGTGATGTCACCTGTTGCAGCATCGTAGCTGTAGTTATCATCAGTTACAGACCACAAACTAGCACCTAAGCTGTCAACAATATCGATAAAATCAGCATCAGCTAAAACGTTAATCGTTTGGCCGCTTGATAACGTTGCAACGGCTGTGCGCTCGCGGTTTTGTACGCTGATTGGGTTGAACGTATGGAATATACGCACCGTGCCGTTATTCGGTAGCGTTGATGTATCAAAGCCACCCGGCGGCGCGGGTACTGTGGTTACTTCAATTTCGTCATAGTCAAAGCGAATTGAGTCTGGCTTAACATCTTCACTAAATGCTAAATCTACATAGCCCGTTGCGCTTACTGTACCCGTGCAGTTAGTGCCTGTGATATTACCACTTAAATCGCTAGACGCTGAGAACGTGGCACCCGCTGCGGTTTCAAACGTAATATAAACCGAGTCACGCGCAAAGTTACTGCTCGGTAACTGCCAGCGCTTAGCATTGATTGTTAACGCACCTTTTTGAATTAATGCGCCAAGGTTTTCGGTTACTGTGCCGTTATAATCAACGCTATCAATTTCTGTGATTACGCCAGTATCATAATCAATTGTCGCAAACACATAACCGCCTGAGATAAAACGGCCTTGGCTATCGTCTTTATAGACTGTTTCGTCACCCGTTTTTTTGAGCTTAGCCGAGCCTTTTAAAACGGTTTCACCAGCGCCCAAGGTGATTACTGTACTCGTTGTAAATGAATGAAACCTAAAATCTTGATTTGATACATAGTAAAGCGTGAAGTATTGGTCTTTAGCCACGGCGGGGTTCAATTTTGCACAAGAGAATGTACCATTTTTATAAAGCAGTGAATTAAGTTCGCCAGTGCCAGCATTAATTTTAAGTGTTTTAACACCTCTTATCACGTTGCTTGGCTGATCCAAGTAGCTTGTATCGTAATACCAGGTGTATTGATACTCACCATAAAATGTAGGCTCAGCTTCTAAGAAGTCCTCAACGCTCAGGTTTATTTCTGTAATTTCACCGTAGCTTAAAATGCGCTGGGTACGGTAAATACTAAATGGCTCTGAATCTGGTTTAAGTCCTATCTTTGTATTAACTGTGGTAATACTTGGCGTTAGCGTACGTGTGATTGACTCTACTGTTAGCTCTTGCCCTTGTGCGTCAACTGCACCAGTCATTAAGCTAGTGCCGTGAAATTTAGTGCTAGCAAGCCCCAAATACGGCAGCATTTCTGCAACTGTGTCGGTGTCTTTTAGGTCTTTAGCTTCTACCAGTAGCACGTTTACAAGCGGGTCATCTGGTTGATCGCTTAGAAATATATGCGCGTCTTGCAAGCGGCTTGAATCGTCTGTGCTAAGCGCTGGATATAATTTAACGAGATCAAATGATGATCGCGCATGGTCAATGTCACTGATTGAGCTAAACACAGCGTTTAATTTACCGCTAACAATTGCATTGCTTGTGCGGTGGCCGCCTGCGTGTGGCTCGTTGCCAATGCGCTGCGGTTCAAATATTTTTAAATCGGTTCTTTTCATTATCGGACCTTTAAACGGTTTTTAAACGTAAATTAATGTTTTGAAAGTGGGCTGGGCCGGCATCTGCAAAATGCGTATGCGGCACGGCTTCTACGGCTTTTTGGCTGTGGTCCCACACCACATTAAACACAGTGCCGCGTATGGTTATTTCAAACGCTGTAAGGGTTGTTTGTGCATGCTCATGCAATGGTGTAAATATGCTAGCGTCTTCAAAATCACTGTATAAATAGATTGGGCGGCCTGCGGGTATCGGTGTTTTTTCAATGTGCTGAGCGCCGTTTAATGCGCGTTCGGTTTGCTCGGCTACTGGCAAATAATCAAACTCATTGAGCCAAACAAAGTTATCCAGGCTTTGTGCATTTATTAAAATCATTGGGTGTTACTCAACTGTTCAAGTTTTTGTAAAAATTGCTCTTCAAACTGAGCTAATAAATTGGCGGATTGGCCGCCAGGCAATGCAAGTTCTAACCGGACGGTTTTGCCATTGGTGTTACTAGTAAAAGTCTGCTGGCTTTTAAGCACGGTGATCAATTCACGCACAGCAGCTGTAAGGCTGTTTAAATCGGCGTTAGATGCGTTATTACTGGGCGTATAATTGTTTGTTGACGGCGTATAACTTGGCGTTGATGCAGGCGTATACGTCTGCACTTGTTCAACAGCTTTTTGAGTTGTGCTTTGCGCTTTTATCGCTTGCTGTTGTGCGCTAATAGCTGCGTTTAATGTGCTCTTTTGCTCACGGGTTAGGTATGTAAGCTGCTTATTGATTTTGTTGTATAACTCAGTCAGCGCTTTGCTACTGCTGGCGTTATCAATTTGGCCGCTAAACTTATTAAATTGGGTATTTTGGGTGTCAGCATAAGCGCGGCGTTCGCGCTCTTCGTTGATCTCTTTTGAGTCTAAATCGTAAGGGCTGCGGCCGTTCTCTTCCTGATAATCTACTACGTCACTTACGCTGGCACGTTGCGATTGATTGTATTTATTTACACTGCTTGATGCGCGATTTGCAGAGGCTGCAACACGTTCTAATTCTTCTTTTTGCTCACGTAGGCTTTTTGATGCTGATTCGTTCGCTTTAACTTGATCATTAGTGGCTTGCGTACCAGCTCGAGTGGAAGCAGTGGCCGCATCTTGTGCGCCTTTAAAATCACCTAGTAGATTATTTACAACACTTAACACATCGCCTAAGCGTTGCTTTTCATAGTTGTATTGCTGCGCTGTTAAATTGCCTGCTTGATAGCGATCATTTAAGCGCTCAAGTTCATCTGTTAAACGGCTATGTTCGCGTTGTAATTCACCTAAGCTTGCAAGCTCTAGCTGCTGAACGCATGTTAAATCACTTGTTTGGTTAGTTAAGCGCTGTTGTTGAATGTTCAGCGCGGCTTGCGCTTGGGCTTTTTGCTCAGCGGTGGCGGTACTGCTCGCCATTACTTGCTGATTGGTTTTTATTGCGTCGCGGGTTTTCTCTAACTCGCGGGTAAAGCGGTTTACTGCGTCACTGTTTGTGTCAGTAACTGGCTTTAAAGCATTTGCTTTTTCAATGAGTTTATCGAGTTCTTTAGTTAAACCCAGTGCAGCAGCG
Source organism: Pseudoalteromonas sp. 1181_04 (assembly GCF_052850545.1). Taxonomy (NCBI): domain Bacteria; kingdom Pseudomonadati; phylum Pseudomonadota; class Gammaproteobacteria; order Alteromonadales; family Pseudoalteromonadaceae; genus Pseudoalteromonas; species Pseudoalteromonas sp. 1181_04. The sequence continues at coordinate 132,228 of NZ_VXCS01000014.1, read as the reverse complement.
GCGGCTTGAATGCTTGAGGGCACAGTTTGATCTGTTGCGTCTGCGGCGGCAATGGCAGCCTCAGCCCATTTTAAATAGGCTTGGCGTTGTACGGCTAATGGTTGCTCTGATTCTTGCATTAGCTCATAGGCTGCACGTAACTTATTAGCGGTATCATCGAGCGCTTTTGATGATGTTAAGCCTAGTTCGGCATAGGCTTTTTCTACATCACCAGCAAATATTTTTTGACGCTCGAGTAATGCGCCGTGTTCTTCAAACTTTACTTTTAGCGCATCTAAAATGGCTAACTGGCCCTGGTACTGTTCACCAGCGCCGGCAATTGCAACACGGGCAGATTCTATGCTTTGAATAAAGCCATCAACGCCGACTTTTACACCATCTAAGCTTGTGGCCTGCTGCTCTAATGATTGAATCGTTTTAAGAGCTTCGGGCAGTGAGAGCGTAAGCAGTTCTTGGCGCTGGCGCTCGGCCTCTGTTGCAGCTGCTGTGGATTCGGCTAATTTACGTTGTTGGTAGTCTAGGTTTATATAGCGCTGGGTGGCTTCGTCCCAAACTAGCTTACCGCTTTCTATCAATGCGTCTAATTCGGCTGAATTACGGATGATCAAACCCGTTGAGTTAGCCAGCATTTGTAATTCATCTGCTAATGCTTTGGCTTGTATTGCACTTGCTTGTTGCGACTTCCTGAGTGATTCCTCAGCCACGAGTAAATCTTTATACAGTAAACCAACGTCGATTAACTCGGTAATTAGCCAAGTATATAAACCTGCTTTACCCACGGCTTTAAGTGCAGTACTCCATTTAGTTGCTGCAATGCCTGCGGCGTTAGTTGCAACTGTGGTAGAGCCAATAGCTGCGGTGTAGGTTCTTAATGATGCAATGGCCGTGGTTGCGCCGCTGATCACACTACTAAAATAGTTACCCACTTTAAGCGCCAGCCACACTTTAGCAACAGTGGCTATTTCTTCGCGGTATTCATAAAGCGTGGTGGCTGCGCCTTTAATTGCATTACCTGTGCTTACGATTGTGTCACTAATTTTTTGCGCCCACTCTTGCAAACGGCCATCTTTCGCCATTGCTGCAAATTCAGTATTAAGCGCGGTAATATTGGCTTTTAACCAATCCATAGCGCCGCTTTGCGCTATAAGGTTATAAAACTGCTCCATATTGTCTTTAGCGTTAGACACTTGACCGCTAAAAAGCGCCATTTGTGCAGCAGCAGAGCCAGCACTTGCGCGGCCCATTTCATCTATTAAGCCTTTAATTACATCACGGCCTAACTTACCTGCGCTTGATAGCTTTTGCAGCTCAACGGTGTTTTTACCCGTGACTTTTTCAAGTAAATCCCACACAGGTATACCGCGCTCCACCATTTGTAGGATTTCTTCGCCCTGGAGCTTTTGTTTTGCCCACGCTTGGCCGAGCGCCAGGCTGATACCTTCAACCTCTTGAAACCCGCCGCCGAGCTTTAATGCTTGGTCGGTAATGGCCTGCATGGTGCCATCCATTGGATCAAGGCCAAAAGCTTTGAGTTTTACAAACGCCTGGCTTACTTCACCCATTTGTAACGGGGTGTTTTTAGTAAATTCTTTTACCCATGCTGTGGCTTTTTCACCGCCTGCAATGCCGCCCATAAGCGCCTGCATTTGCACGCCAAGCTTTTCAAATTTATCACCGGTGCTAAATACTTGGCTTACTGCTTGGGCTACCCGATCAAACCCCACATAAGCGGCAGCCAGTGCGGTAACTTTGCCAATTACGCCGTCAAGGCTTTGTGCTTGAGCGCGTTGTACTGTAGTGCCAGTGCGCAGCTCATTACTAAACTTATCGACAGAGCGGCCAGATTTATCAAACTGGGCTGCTAAATCACGCTTGGCCGCACGTAGGTTATTAGTATCAACATCAGAGCGTTTAAGGGCTGTTTGTAGTGCTGCGTGCTTACTGGTTTGCTGGGTAAGCCCGGTGCGCATTTGGGTTAAATCTTTCTCAGCGGCTTCTAATGAGCGCGCGAGTTGCACAAATGGCTTATCAGTGTTTTTGGCTTCGGTTTGTAATTGCTCGAGGGCTTGAGCTGCCGCCGCTGTGGCTATTTCTTGTTGTTCTAGTTTTTGTTTTGACTGCTCAAATGCACGTATTAGATCAGCTTGATTAGCTAACCCGTCTAATTCGTTGGCAAGCTTGCCAGCGGTTTGGCTGGTTTTCTTGGCGCTGTTATCGGTTTGGTCTAGTGATTCACTGAGTTTATCAGCAGCAGGATTAGCGGCATCGGCGCTTTGCTCAATATTTTTAAGCTCTGTTACCAGCTGCTCAATATTTTGCTTGCCTGTGGCTTCAGCAACGATGCGTAGGGCTAGTTCGAGGTTTTTATCTGCCATGGGTTCAACTCAGTTTAAACAGTGTTTAAATGGGGGATAAAAGGCTCAGGGGCTGAGCCTTTTGGTACGAGGTAATTGATTAAGCGTCTAGCTCGTCAATGTAAAATGGTTCGTCTTTGCCATTTACAAGCTTTGCTGTGCCTTCAAGTGCGGCACTTACAAACTCACTGCCGGCTAAATCAAGCTCTTTAGTTGGCATCATTGAGGTGTCGTAAATTTCAAAATTGACTTGCTTACCATTGGCTAAGTTGGTGCCTTCACCAAAAATACGTAAACGTGTTTGTGACTTAGTACCGCCTTTAATGCGCTTACCACTGCGCGCGTTATAACTGCCCGTAATGGTAATACTGCCACCAGCGGCTAATGAACCACCTTTGATTGAACGGATCATGCCAAGGGCATAATTAAACTCGTAATCAACGCCTGCGACTTTGGTTTCAGTGGCTTGCTTAACAACTACGTCATTAGTAAAGTTTTTACCACCAACGGCAACCCACGACTGATTATCAGGTAATATCACTTCTTTATCTGTTAACGTACCCGCCGCATCGTTAATAGCTGCAACTTCGCCCATTAGTGCTAAAGCCACCATTTCGGCTGGTTGATCATCAAACTCCCATGTAATGGCCGCTGGCTTTGCAATTGTCACATTGTCTAGCACTTGGCCTTTGCTGGCCTTTTTATTTGATGTACGGACTACTGAATCAGCCTCAGTTTTAATACCAAGCTTAGTGGTGTTAATTGGGCCAAAAATTTGGCCTGTGCTTACGCCTTGTTCGTTTAAGCGATCAACAAAAATATTGCCCGCTAATAAAATACCGTCGCTCATATTAAAGCGCTCCTTTAAGAGTCATTTGACATGTAAAAGCCAGCGGGTAGTACGCGTGGCCACTGGTGAATTGAGGTTTAGCTGGGGTGTTTACTCTAAGCCATGGCCCCGTACCGTTAAGTACTTTGCCCGCCATAGCGCGAATAATATTTGTTAAGTGCTCGCCTGCGTTATCTTGCTTACGAACAACTAATACAACTATCCATGTTTGCGTTAGCTTCATTAAATAGCCGGCGTTTTTACTCTCTGGTAAATTATCGCCGTAATACATTAAGTGAAGGCTGGGTGTTGTTTGGCGGTCTTCCTTGATGTCTGCTAGTTCATCACTCAAGTAAACGCGCTTAATGCCTGGCACTTGTTCAAGCGCCTGTTTAAGCGGGTGCTGAGCTGCAAAGTAGTCAGTGGTAATTTCAAACATCAGATAAATCCCTTTGTTTTTTCACGCGCAAATACTGAGCCAGCACTTTGTATTGTGGCGGTGTCTTGCACTTTGGCGTCTTGGCCTAGTGCGTCAACGCCTATACTTAGCTCACCTTTTGCTACTGACATTAAAAATTTAATTGCGTCCTTGTAACGGGTTTCTACATGCTCAGGTACATCGTTAGTGCCGAGCTTGTAGCGAGCAATATCACAACAAAACTGCTCAAGTAGGTTCGGAACGGTGACAAGCGGCAGCTCATAACGCCCAGCTAAATAGCCATTAATCACGTCGCTTGCATCGTTTATAGCCTGCTCAATAACTGCGGTATTAATTACACCAACGGGGCCATCTTCGCGCTCACTTAAATAGATAAGATCACGCTCGCCAAAGCGCTGTTGCATTGCGGTTATTGTTGCGTAAGCCATTTACTCGCCCTCGCCTGCTTTGGCTAATTCATCTTGTAACCAATACCAAGCAGCATCACGATCAGCAGCTGATACCTTAACCTTAATAACTTCACCTTCGTTTTCGCCTGGCGCTTCGTAGGTCAAGTCAATACAAGCGGGGATACGTTCCATTTGTGCATCAATCATCAATGCAATAACGGGTTGTAGCTCAATTGGGGCTTGGGTGTAATCAACGTTTGCATAGAGCAAAGGTTTGTCTAAATCTGCACCCAGGTTATTTGCGTCCAGCTGTGATTGCGGCGTAGTACTCGCATCGAGCGGTATAGCTTGCACCGATAAGCGTGGATCATTTTCAATTGCATCAAGCTGCTCTTGATCAAGACCATCGGCGGGGATTTCATTTTTACCTTGGTTGAAACTGAGACCAGCTCGGCGGTAGCCTGTTGGCTGCATGCAACTGACAATGACAGCAGAGATAAGGCTGAGTTTAAGCGTTTTAGCCATTTCATTATTACTCCTGGTTTCAAAGTATGGGGCTATAACGCCCCATACTTAGTAGGGTTTAACTATTGATGGGATTAAAGGTAATCAGCGACTAACAGCTCTACGCGGCCTTTAAGTTCGTTTGTACTATTCGCGTCAAGCTCACGCTCTAACAAGCGAGTAGCTTTCTTTTCCATACCGCTAGGAACAACTAGTAAAGTAGGTTTCACACCAAGCTTACGGCCACCATCGGCTTTAAAACCACGCATTTTTTCAATGCTGTCCCATAGATTGTCTGCATTAAGTTCACGCTTATTGCCATAAGCTAACTGCCAGAAACCAAAGCCAGCTGCATCACGACAATCAACACCGTAGCGATATTCTTTACGGGTAAACACGGCCTCATCGTCAATCTTGGTCATAGCGACTAGAGTTGGCTTTTTGCGTACTTGGAAAATAAGAGGCTTGAGGGCCTTTTTGCAATCAAGTACATACCAAGCCTCACCTGTGTAGCCTGCATCTTCTGTCATGTTTGAAACTGATTCGACTGCACCAGTGCCGTCTGCATTTTCTGCAACTGGGTGGTCGGTATCAAAGAAATATTGGCCGTCATAACATGGGGTAGTGAATCCCGCAGCTAACAGTGGAAAGCACATTTCATCGGGGTGAATCTCGGCCGCACTGCCCATCTCTTTAAAAATAGGTGCATATACACCGAGGTTATCGTCTTCAATATCGTTACGTTCAACCCCTACGGTTGACTCGTAATCGTCATTGGTGATGGTGTAAACATGTGATTTCATACTTTGTACGTTACGATCACCAACCCATTTCGCTAAGGTTGGAAACTTACCCAACCAGCCATAGGTATTGCTTGCTGAGGTTGAGGGGATCACAGTTGCTATTTTTTGATACTGCGGCTCGGCTTCTGATTTACCGTCTTCAAATTCTTTTTTATAACCAGTAAATAACGCTTGTAAAATTGCTGGGGTCACTAAAGCCATTAGTTTTGCTCCTGTTTAGCTTTTGCAAAGGCAGCATGGCTTAGACCTAATTGGTCTGCTGCATACTTATCTTCTGCTGTGAGTGCTGCTAAGCCGTCTTTGTCTTGCTCTGGCTTAGGTGTATTGGTGGTTTGCTGAGCTGTAAGGCTGGCAATGGGTGAACGCGCATCTAACACCGCTTTTAACGCTGCAACGCCCTGCTGATTACCTAACGATGTTAAATATTCAACTTCTGACGCAATAATGCGGCCGTCTTGCTTGGCTTTATTTACTTCTTGTTCAACCGATTGCGTGGCGCTGCTGCTTTTAAGAGCCACCATTTCAGTGTGCAAAGCGTTGTAAGTTTCTACAGGCACGTACTTAGCTAAATTAACCTCAGCATTAGGGCTATTGGCTTTAAGTGCTGCAACGGCGTCATTAGCGTTACTTAATTGGGTGGTGAGCGTGTCGGCTTCGTCGGCCTTGGCCTTTAAAGCGGCGAGTGCTGTTGTTGCTTGGGTGTAATCTGCATCGGTGACGTTATCACCATCCACAGTGACACCTAGCAAGCTCAGCAATTTTTGAGCTGCGTTCATGGGTGTATCTCCATTGTTAACATGGGTTTTAGAAGTCTTCAAAACGGCTACTTTGTCCATACCGTCTACCGCTGGGTCGTTGGTAAGGGCAAAATGGCGTAATTTGGTTGGGCGGCCTGTTTGTTTGTCGTAATGAAAAACAGGGCTGATAAATCGATATTCGTCGCTTTTTAGGTGTGCGCGTGCGTTGGGTGTCCAACGAACGTTAAGAGCATAAAGCCCCTCGCCTGGTACATACTCTAAATCAGCAGGATTAAACCAACCGCTGGCTGGGGCTGGCTTGCCGTTTTCTTCGGCGTGTAGGGTTTGGTGCTCGTAATCAAAATGGTAATCGTTAGTGCGGGTGCTGGCTGTACTTTTAAGTAGCTCAAATGCGGCTTGGTCAAGTAACCAGGCATTGGCTGGCACATCGAATGGGCGGCCATCGTGTGATTTAAAATAACCATCTGGCATCACCATTACGCGTTCACTGATACCCTGCTCGTTTATTTCGCTTGCAAAGCGGCACGCAGCAAAACCTAAATCAGCCGGCTGGTTTGCTGATAAAACAGCTAATCCTATGGTGGTTTCAAGTAAGCTTTGTTTGGTAAATGGTTTTTTCATGGCTGAGCACAGTTTGAATAATCTGTGCTCAGTATGAATTTAGATTTGGAATTGTTGGCCGTGCGGTGTTTCGGGAATTTATAAGGGGTATTTACAGTTTAAAATGAGGATTTTGGTTTATCACAGTAAAACACGAGTCAATATTAGCAATGAAACTCTGTTTAAACGCTGTTTAAAAACGGCTTTAAAGGCTTTTCAGAAGAGCCTTGACCAAGAGGATGACTAAAATTTAAGAGCCTCTATAACGTCATTAACAATAGTACGGAGATTTATCTGTAGTGTATCATAATCTGATTTATCTAACTGGCTCCAAACATTGAATTTATCTTCAATGAATAACTTATAATATGTATTTTCAATTAAACGTTCAGCTAAAAGTTCAGTTTGGTTACTCCGATATTTCAATTTCTTGAGTTTGAAAGTAATTAAGAATAAAACTTCTTGGAGACTGGATATCAAATTCTCTAGTTCTTTGTTTTTATCTGCAAAACTAGATTTGAATTTAGCTTCATGAAAAAAGGCTTTTTCTCTTTGAGCCACAAATTCTTGCCAGATTTCATCTAATTCTTTTTCTAATCTATCATTTTCAAATCTTATTTCACTTTTTTCTAACTCATCCAATTCATTGAGGCCTCCTGATAGCTTACCATTTTCGTCCTTAAACCCTGTTGTAACTGAGTGATAGTTTGATGCAATCATAACAAAGTTACTCGCCAAATAATTCCTTAACTTTGGTAGAGATGCTGTTTGCATTCCTATTCGCTCATTCAAACCCCTTTGTCTTAAGTATTCTCTTCTTGCATATATGAAAGCAGCTGTTGCGACAAATAAACCTGCAAAGCTTCCAAAACTAGAAAACTTATCTGCTAACGATTTATCACAAAAGAAAATAACAATCAGCCCTGTAACCATGAAAAGCCCTAACAACAAATAAAGAAGAAACTCCCAATATGGAGAGACAACATCATCTAAATATTTATCTATTTTTCTTAACATTTAGTTTTGACCTTTTGATTTCGATTGCTCTTCATCTTTAGAGCTAATATTCACTTTTTTAATTAATTCCATCATCAAGTCTTGCGTATTTAATGGGAAGCTTTCTTGCCGGGATACATTGGTTTGCCTTGAAGCAAAAATTCTCTCTGCAATTGAAATTTTAATACGATTTTGATCTGTTTCGGGGAGCGATGCAATGTAAGGTGTAATTGCTTTTAAATCTAACGCTGTGTGGTGATAGTTATATTGCTGTTCGCGGTGTTTTGTGGATTCTCTGGAAAGGTATGCAGCTGGTATTGATAGAATAAACACTAGCACTGTTCTGAAAATTGAGCTTTCCCAATCAAAGCCAGAGTGAGTTGAGTCATAAAATGAATAGCAAACAATACTCACAATAATAGCCATGCACGTTATAGAGCCCCCCCGTAACCAATTAGCAGCCTTTTTTTCAGCAACTGCGCTTAAATCATAATCTTGAGCCATTACTCTATTGGCTGTCTGTCCTAGAACTTCATCCATTTGCTCTTTCTTTTCTTCAAGGTAAGCTAAAGTGTCTTCGTATGATTTTTTAATAGTTTGAAGCTTAGCGTTTAACTCTTTAAATTCACGCTCAGCTGCGGCATCTACATTGTTCATATCCTTTTCAAATTGTAAAAATGATTTATCTACAACTTTTTTATGTTCACTTAGTTGGGAATCCAATTTTTTACCAATAATGTTCATGGATTCTGTTATTAGTTTTTTTTGTAATTTAGAGTAATTAGATGTCTCTGGGTCACCAGACTTAATCAGTTCTACATGTGTTGAATTGAAAGCCTTAATAAGTATAGCTATCTCTTTATAAACTAATTCAACAAGCTTTTTATCCCGCTTAGATATTTCAGGAAAACTCTGGTAATAGTGAAAAAAATCTTCATAAATAACATCTAAATTATGAAAACAGTTAGAAATTTTAGATAAGCCTAAATCAGGCTGAATTAAAGAATTTTCAGTGCGATAAGTGCCCACTTCATACTGAGTTAAAAATGAGTCCCCTATAGCGTTGATTAACTCAGAAACTTCAATATCAATATCCCTCAAACAATCTTCAATCTGGGCTATTAGCTTTGTCCCTTTTCCTAATTTATCGTAAGCCTCTATTTCATTAAGCCCTTCTTTTATTTCAGAAAAGTTTTTATTAATTGATTTTATTATTTCAAAAGCTTCTTCTACTAACATGATTCCCTTCCAAATAACCTATAAATACTTTTTCATTCTACACAAATATATACTCTAAATAATTAAAAATTCACCTAATATCTCAATCACTTCTTTTTCATCATCCCCCGACAATCCCAAAAACGGTCTTGCGGGTATAGCAGCTAAACGCGGGATCATATCGCTAGTGCCGCCAAATTGATGAATAGCGCCGTATTCCATGTTTGTACCAAATTCTAACGATTCGTCACCTACGTTATAAGCGAGCGTGTCGCGTAATATGTCATTTAGCCTGAGTATTTTATCTTTGTTCTTTTTTTTACTCTTGGCGTAGTCTGGGCTTAGTGGCTGCCACGGGTCGCCATCTGGGCTGCGTTGCTCATCAAAGTGATCACGATGGGTCAACATTAAATGTTCGCCTACATTGCCAAGTGCGGGGGCTAAGTTATCTAGGTTCTTTACCAACTGGGTGAGCACATCGCTTACAGCGGTTGCGCCCTCTGTGCTTATTTCAATACGCGCACCAGCCATTACACTAGCCCTTCGTCAAATGCTTGCATGTGAGTTTGCTGGTCCAGCCCTGCAATTAGTGCGGGCAGTAGATCAGCAATTTGGTTAGCCTCTTGCCCTTTTGCTTGTTGCTCTAGCTTTGCAAATTCACGGCATGTTTGTAGTGTGTACGGGGTTTGCTGTAGCAGCTGCTGTGCTTGGGTTAATAATGTCATCGTCTTTTATCCTGTGATTTAGCGGCATCTTTTACTAGTTGGTCTATCCAGCTTACAAGCTCTGGTTGCCATTTTTTAAGCTCTTTACGAGCAAGCGCCCAGGCGGTGAATGCCTCCGCAAATTGCTCGTACTTATTCACTGCACCGTAATAGGTAACAGGCAACGCATTTTTTAATAGCTCTGGTGCGCCTGCGTAATAGTGTACTTGGTGGCCGAGTTCGTGCAGCCAAGTTGACACTAAACTATGTGCTTGGTGTTTATCTAGTGAATCTGCATTATGCGAAATAGTGTGATCACGTTTTATTGTTTCACCGTGCCAATTATACGGGTATTCACCTTTGTTGTTTGCTGAGCGCTGCACGGTAAGTGCAGCACTGTCTTTTAGCGCTTGCATATCAACTTTAGCTAAGTTTTGGGCGCTTTTCACTTTTACAACTATGTGCTCATACCCTACAGAAGTAAAACCCCCGCAGTTTTTAGCGCCACGAATGCTGTATTGCATGCGCGCGTAAAATTCATCTACGCCTAAGTACTCCCCCACTTCGCTACGAATTGCTGCATTTGCTTTAGAGCCTGCGCTCATTTGGGTTTGATTGACAAATACGGTTTTGGTTTGTTTGGCTGTTAAAAAGCTGTTTAAGCCTTCGAGTACTTCACTGTCTAACTGGGCTAATAGCGGATCAAGCTTTAGCGCTGTGACGTTTTTAGCACTGCTATAAGCCGATGGTACAATGCGGGTTACTTGGTAATCCTCTATACGCTTAGCAAGCGGTGGCTTTTCGGCTACTTGTTTTTTAACTTGGCTGGTAAGTTGGGCGGTATTCTTGGGGGTGTAGTCAAAGCCTGGATCAATTCCCAATGGTAGCTCAAACTCTTCACCCGTTTTTTTATTAGTCCAGCTGTAACTACCGTTATCGGGCGCTGTGCCTACGGTTAGGCCTCGGCGTTTTAGCTCCCGCTCGCTTAAGCTGTATTTTTTACATTTGCAGCCCCAGCCATTACTGGGGCTGTGGGTGTCCCACCATGGATCATCAACCGGTAGCACCATGTTATTCCATTTTAAATGTATTATGCGCGGGGTTTCGCTATCGCCGTGCTTGTATAACGCATAAGGGCGTGTGGCTTTAAGCGCTTGAATTTGCCCTTCACGCCCTGCGTTGTAAGCTTGGCGTATATTGGTTTCGTATATTAATTGGCTACGCCATGCGCTCTGGCCGTTGTGCTCCCAACCGTAACGCGCTTTGATATTATCAAACTCTTTTTGAAACCAGCCCAGGCTTTTACCTTCGCTTATGGCTTTATCAACCGAGGTGTAAAAGTCATTTAGCATGTCGGCTTTGGTTACGCCTGCAACCATAAACGCGCGGTTGTGAGCGCTTTGCCATACATCATCCCAGCTGCTGCTAGGTGTGTTTAGCTTTTGCCGAAAAAAGTTTATGCCATCGTCAAATGGCAGTGAGCCATATCTAACAGCCATCTAACGGCCCTCATCCACTTCTAGTGCGCCTAACAACTCACTTGCTGCCATTGCCTTTGCCATTATCTCAGTAAGGCCCTCTGTGCTTATTTGTGGCTCTAATTCAAGTATGCCGTCGCGTATTTCTTCTAAGCTGCTGGCATTTTTGACCAGCTCAGTTACCGCATCGCTCATGCTATTTAAGTGTGTTTGTGCTTGTGCGGCAAGCTGCTCGGCCACTAAGTCGGCGTTGTCTTTTTGCGGTACTGATTTGAGTGCGGCAAAGCCTTTTAAAGCGGTTTGTGGTTCAGTTGGGGTAAGGCTGAGTATCGCCTCTCCCTTTTCAGGGAGTGGGATTTGGGTTTTTTCGCTCACCCATTTTGCAGGAATTGGGTAATTAACTTCGGTGAGTATTTTAAGAGCTGGGGCTAACTGGGCAATGTCTTCGGCTTCGCTGGTGTCGAATTTAAAGCGCGGTATACGGCGTGCGCCTGAGTAACTTTTAGAGTTAAGCGCGTGCATTGGGTAAATTATATCGCGCGTAATGGTGTTCGCTACTTGCTTTAAATCGCTTTCGGTTATGTCATTTAGTACGTCCATGTGTACGTTACCAAGCGCGTTTGTACTGGTTTTACCGTCCGCTTGGCTGGTAAGCGTTGCGCCTAATACCGCTTTGCTTTGAGTGGTCTCGCACCACTTGATCATAGCTTCAAATGGATCTGATTGACCATTAGCGGCATTTTGAAATTCAATCTCCATGCCCTTCGGGATAATGCCGCCTGCGTTATGGCCGATGCTAAGCACAGCACGTAACAATGTGGCTTTTTCATCATCACTTGCGCCATTGGGGTACTTACCTAAACGCAGTGGTAAGCCGTAAATCTCTAGGAACTCAGCAAGGTCACGGATTGAATAGTTTTTAAATAAGTACGGCCATGCCACCGTTGAGGTTAACCCAGTGCGGTGAATATAACCCGATTTACTGCGGTGAATATGCGCGCACCAGCCAAACGGGTTTAGTGCTTGGCCTGTGTAGCTGTTGTCGCGCAGCATTAACTGGTTTCGGTTATCTGGATGAGTTTGGAAAAGGTTTTGATCACGAAATTCATAACCGGTAATAATATGCTCGCCGCCATCAAACGCCCAACTCAGCTCATTACACGAAAACGATTTTAGTATTGCGTCGCTACAATCAAAAAGTAGATCCTCTAACCAAGTGGCATCTTCTAATATTTCTTGGATTGCAGCGGCGTCTTTTTCTTCTTGCTCAGTAGCATTGCGTGGCGGTTCTACTGACCAATCGTATTTAAGCCAGCCTCGGCGGCGTTTGGTAAGCTCACTGAACAAGTGGCCGTCTTTGTCTTCCATGTCTTTGGCTAAGTCGGCCATGGCCGCTAAGTTACCTGCGTCGGCATCTTTTAGTAATTGCGCTAACTTTGCTGGGGTGAGCGCCTCGCTTGGATGCTCCGCAAATTGACGCATTAGCATGCCCACGCGGCTATCTTGCTCGGTTTGAGTTTGCTTAAAGTCGGTTGATTTAATCGGGTTGCCGTGAATATCTACTATTTGGGTCATGGTTTTACTCTAACTGTAATGATGGGCTTAATGCTTAGTACATATATATCAAGCGTTAATGTGTGTTGGTGGGCCTTGGCTAAACTGGCGGCAGTTATATCTAATTGCTGTGTTTGGGCGGTGAATATCTCTTGATAAAACACCCTAAAGCGCTGCGCTACCATGCTGCTTTACGCGCGCTTGCTGTATCACTGCTGTGGTCTGGCCGCATGCAATTTACGCTTTGCTCAGCTTTGCTGGGTAGTGGTGTAAATTCGATTGCGCTGCCGTCCATTTCAGCGGCGCGTATTAGCATAGCGATTGATACCGCGCTATCGCCGTGGCGTTTATTGCCATCGCTACCGGTGTTTTTACCTTTATCAACTTGAGCAATACCATTTTTAAGTTTGATTTGGCCTAAGTCGTCTAATACGTCCTGGTCTTTTGGTAGCGTTATATTGTCGGTTTCAAAATAGTCTTTTAGTTTTGGCATCCACTCGCGATACCAGGCTTGTGATAAATGCACGCTATCAACTAACTCTGTGCCGTATTTAAGGCTGGCAGCTTCCGCTAAGTAACCACCGTTACCTGTGGCGTCAAAGGCAAGGCCACGTAATTTTGGTAAACGGTCACAAATATACAGCATGATTTGCTTTTGCTGTTCGTAAGTAACGTTACGCAGCTCTACTATAAACGGCACGGTTAGGCTGGTGTCTTGGTTTATCTCACCGATGCTGAACACGGTTAAATCGCCTTTACGGGCGAAATCCTCACCAAATGCGTGGGTTAGATCAGGGTTTAACCCACTGATTAAATCATCAATATTTTGCTTACACCAAGTCGCTACGTCTTTTACGCGCTGCTCTTCGGTCCAGCTTTCAAAGTCGGTGGGCGCTTCATAACGTAGTACTTTGCAGTCATCACTTAAGGCACGTTCGCGCAGACGGCGGCTTAGGTATTGGCCTGCGCCTTGGCTTGGTACACAGTAAAGCTCCTCGTTAGCGGCATCTTGGGTTGGGTAAAAATCAACTTGATTAGCGAGCCATGCGTCTTCTTTTGCTTGCGTCCACTCTTGCCCACTCACTAAACAAATACGTTTATAAAGCCCATGCCTAAGCGCTTTATCAATAGGAATATGATGCACGGAATACTTTTTAAGACCGCGCCGAGCTTGGGTTATTAGGGTGTTAAATAGGTTATCTACGCCGTTATGGGTCGAAATAATACGTACTCGCCCGCCCCACATTGTAAGCGCCATCGCGGCTTTTAGTACTTCATCTAGCTTGTCGTGGAATGCGGCTTCGTCTATTACTACGTTACCTTGGCGACCACGTAAGTTGCGCGGGTTTGAGCTTAGCGCTACTATTTTTTTACCGGTACTTGGGAATTTAATTTCAAAGGTGTTGATTGATCGCTTGGTGCCGTCTGGGTCTTTTTCTTCAAATATGCCCTCTTCGACTTCCCCCATAACCATGTTGAGCTTTTGCGCCCAAAATGCACAGGCATCTATAAACTCCTTAGCCATTTCTTTATCTGAGCCAAGGTAATAGGTGTTTTGTGCGTTTGCGGGTGCAGCTGCGCTTAATACGTCGTCTAGCGCTTCGGCAAAGGTTAACCCAGTACGGCGAGACTTTTCGGCAATTTTTACTATTGCATCGTCTTCCATCCATGCTTTTTGATAACCAAAAAGTATGTCTGTGCCCATGGCAACCGCTAAAGAACCTGCGACTTTGCTAAGCGGTAGTTCGTTAGTTTGGGTAATACTTTGCGCGGTGCTAGTCATGCTTTAGCCCTAATATATCGCGTTTGAAAAAGGCCAGCATGTCGTCTGCGGTTTGCGGTAAGTTTTCGTTTTTAACCTTTTGGTCTAGGTCTTTAGCGAGCTTTTGCGCATAGGCTTTTTCTATTTCTTGCTGGCGTTTGTGGGCGGCCATAGCGGTTTGCTCTAGGCGCTGAGCTGCGAGCATGGCGTCTTTTATGGTGTCGATGTCTACCGCTGCATCTTCGTCGGGGTTCATCATTTGCTGCTGCATAGCGCGGAACAGCTGAGAACGGCCCATTTCTAAAATAAGCTTGGTGGTATCGCCTGTGGGCTTATCGCCAAGCTCGGCGGTAAGTGCTTTGGTTGACTCGCGTAAATCGCGTAGCTTTTGGCCTATGGCTTCGGTTTTTTGGGCGTGGCGACTAAGGCCACTGCGGCTAATGGTTGCGCCCTCGTCTAAGCCTGACTCGATGATCAAGGTATTTACCGCGTCAAGAATTTCGCCTTGGCTAAAGCGTTTGTCGCGCAGCATTGAATCGAGCTGCTTTTTAATATCCTCGGGCAGTAAATCAACTTTGCTGGGTTGGCCTCTACGGATTGACTCACTCATAGTTAACCTCGTGGCCCTGGGCGTTTAATGCCTGGCACTACACTTATACCCTCAGCTACGTCTATGCCTGATTGCGTAATACGGGCAACCCATGTGTTTTCTGTGAGTTTATCGAGTGTTATATAGCCATTTTGCTCTAACCAATTAAGTAAGGTTTTAAGCTGATCACGACTACAACCCAACGCATAGCGCTGTAGCACATCAGCTAACATACTGCTGTTAGCGCCGTAATCGGCGGATTCTTTAAGGGCAATTAAAATGCTAATTCGTTGATGTTCGGCTTGAACTTGTAACATTGCCATGATGGTTTTTTCCTGTAGTAAATTATTGTTGGCTTAGCTATCGCTGCTGCGCGCGCCTCTAAGTTCGTTTTCCATTAGTAGATCAGTTAGGCGTTTTAGGTCGGTTAGCTGTGGATTTAAGCCGTCAATTTTGCCGCTGACTTCGATCAAGCGTTTATCTAGCTCGTGTAGATCTTCTGAGTTGGGCAAGTCTTCGATGGTTTTCTCGACAGCGCTTAAACGGGTTTCTAACGCTTTTGAAATATCTTCATGTGCTTTCTTAGTAACAAAGGTACTGCGCAGCCAAGCCAATGCAGCGGCCCCAACTATGGCAATACCTACCGTTAAAATGGCTTTGTACCACTCCAAAATAAAATCCATGCTAAGCCCTGTAATGCTGTTGTTGTATTTCAATAAGTGATTGGCACTCAACACAGGTACTACAGTTTTTAACCGCTTTACGCCGTGCTGCGGGTATGTCAATGCCGCACTCTTGGCAGTGCATAAACTCTGCACCTGGTTTGTTTGATTTTTCTCGATGCATGGATAGCGCAGCATCTAGCAGGTGTTGTTCTATTCTTTGCGCGTCGTCAAATTTGCTCAATTTGGTTTCCTTACTTTTTCGATAACGTTTTTAATGCCTTGCTTAACGCCTGGTGCAGCTTTTTCAACGCTGCGGCCAATGACATAGCCACCGATGCCTAATTGCAGTAAGTCCCAAGCTTGCTCAGATAAGCGAAACGCCAGCACACCAAAGGAATCAAGGCAAATCAAAATCAAAAAAGTCAGCATGGTAATAGGCCGCCAATTACGCTGTAACCAGCTTTCGCCTTTGGCCTCGGCTGTAATAATTTGCGATTGCGCCTCTAGCACTTTGCCTTGTAGCTCTACTATTTTGCCCTCAAGCTCTAGTACTTGGCTTTGCGCTGTGTTTTCAATTCGCTTAAGTTCGTTGGTAACGGTTTGGCGTTCTTCGTCGCTGGTAAACAGATCATCAATTAAGTTGGTGACAGGCTCGACCACGTTAAACCAGTTGCTAATTGCCATTGGATTCTCCAAAACGTTGCTTAAGCGCTGCACGGGCATTGTTGTAACTTTGCTGACCATCTACACGCAGCTGAACATCGATGGCTCTAACTGATTGCCAGCCTTTGTTAAAGTTGCTTTGCATAGTGCCGCAGTGGCTATGCAGGGGGATTTTGCTCGGATCGAATGGCATGTTGTGCATACGTGCATCAACCTCTTGTTTCATACGGTCATCGCGGCCTTTGCGATATGACCACTCCCAATTGCTGCCCATTTAATTCACCTCTAACAGCTGTTTAACAGCGTATTCAGAGGCGTGAGCCAAGCGGTTATACCAGCCCTCTAAGTTTGGTTTTTGGCTTGGGTCATTCGCGCAAATACGGGCGTACTTACGACCACGGTTTACGCTGAATAATACAGTCAGGCTAAGCGCTGGGAGCTGTAGGATAGCGGCTAAGGTTTTTGGTCCCATGCGGCCATCAGGCTTTGAGTTCACTAGTCGCTGGGTTAATTGGGTCATGGCGGGTGAGCCGTGCTGTACTGCGCCATCCAAAAGCATAAAATCAATCCCTGCGGGGACTTGCTCGCAGTACATTGCACGCCAATAATCACGATGATAAAGGCGAACTGCGTGGGCAAGAGTTAGATTTTTAATGTCTAGGTTTGGGTATGCACGCTGACTAATGCCGTACTTTGTAAGGCCGCCACGGTCTGAGGCTATATCGTTTAACCCGCCGTCACGGCGTAAACCGCCCTCTAAATACAAAATAGTTAATATGCACTGGGCAAATTTAAGCGAGTACGGGGCAAGCGCCGCTTGTATTTCTGGCGATTGTTTAAAGAAATTTAGAGTTGGGATCATACCGAAAAACCTTGTTGTTTTTCGGTATTGTGGTTAGTTAACCCGTATTAATGGCCGTGCGGGGTTTCGGGAATTAAAATATTTCTTCATCATGCTCATCACTAATAGCGATTTCAATGATTTGCTTAAGATGAGTATACTCTTTACCATTCCTGTTTTTTAACATTTCCTTTATTACAGGTGCATTTCTGACGTAACCGTGCTTTTGGGCGTCATATACAAACCTCTTGATATCTCTTGTATCCTGAGATAGCAATAGTAAAGAATCAAACCACCATTTATCACATACAATTTTATGAAGAACCAAATCTGTTCTGTGCTGTAATTCCCTAGAAGCTAAATATTCTTGATACCTCAGGTGCCCAAAGTCATAATTCCCGTCTAGATCAACAGTTAATATTTCTGCTGGAAATATTAGCTCTTCTACAACTTTAGGTATAGTGACCCCTTTGGGCTGAAAGCTAGATTCTTCGAGTAAATCTATTGACGAAGCCTTAGAAATAGCCCTTTCCTTTTTTTGATGTAAATGAAATGCTATTAGTTGTGAGGCATTCATTAAATCATCTGGGTCAGTTTGCGTTCTCTTTATACCCTTCACATCATCGAATGAACCACATAATAATTCGAAACGTTTTCTATAAAGCTGAGCTTCGTTAGAAGGTAGAGGAACATTTTTTTCGCATAAACTAGCTAAGATAGTTGCAGCTAATGGATTCGATACTACCTGAGCCAATTTTAAGTTAGCGTCTAAGTGCTCCATAATTCGTGTAGCTTTTTCAGGCTCATTTACAAACCAGTTATTAAAAAAGCTATTTTTTTGTGCTCTATTAAATTTAAGTAAAGAAATTTGGCTAAAGCCTAAGCTACTCACATCTTCAATAGTAAACCTTGAAGAGGTAATAATTTGAACAAAAGGAAATTTTATAGAAAAGTTTTTTATGTCATTTATTACTGTTGGATAATTTGGTATTGCTTCATCAATACTGTCTAGAAAAATAGTTGTTCCTTCAACATTAAGTTTATCTTCAATTTTCCTTCTTTCTGCATTTGAACCTAATGAGAGAATAAATGACACTAGTTTCTCACTAAGTGAATCATCATCCTTAAAGTCTTTATATAACTTCGCTAACGATGTAAAAAGAACCAATTTTTCGTTTACATTGTCTAGTTTTCTTTTTGTAAAATTTTTAAGATTCGTTGTTTTTCCTGAACCAGCCTCACCCAATAAAATAATATTTTTTCCAGACATGATTAAGTCTTCGATATTAAATTTAAGATCAATAATTGTTGAACAACTTGGCTGAGAATTTTGTAAATTAATATAGGACTCAAACTTCTGTAATAATTCTGAAACTAATTTCATTTTTTCTAAAAGTAGCAAACATGCTGAGACCTCTTTTTTTAAATATGCTTCTCTAATTTCACTGATTAATTTAGCGTGGTCATAGCATACCGTTTCAATAGAGAGTTGTAGTTCAAGATCCGTTCTGTTTAATTGCTTCTTAGCATCTTCTATGGTAATTGAGTTTACATTCCATTGATTAACATCATTTATGATTGAATCCAAAAATGCTTTATATTTTGTGTGTTCAAGCTTAAGCTCCCCATTATTTTCTAACTCTTCCAGCTTTTTGCTTTCATCATCAAAAATTTTTTTATAGGTAGCTGGATGATTAATATTTTTTAGTTTATCTCTGAATACAGACTCATACACCCTTTTTTCAATTTCGTATCTTGCGTTTTTTGCACGCGCTAGAGATATAAATATTTCATTCTCTAAAGTTCTTTTAGCAGCATCGTGTTCTTCTATAACATTTTTGTTAACTAAAAAACTAGATTTAAAAAGTGAGCTATACTTTTCTTCACGCTCTTTGTAAAAGAAAGCATACTCAGTTATTCCTACCTTAACTTTTACTTGTTTCTCAATTGGGGTGATAACGGTATTTAAAAGTGAAGCTTTACTTGTATTTCCTATAACGGTATCTACAGAACAATAAATATCACAAAGATCTTTTTTTGAACTTAGATTAAGAGCCCTATAAACTTCATCGCTACTAAGCAAAGGTTCCAGATTTTTAACTACGGCTGGTGCTTGTTCAAAAAGACAGTCAAAAAGATTAGGGCACTTTTTATTAGCTAACCTGATTATTCTATCACCATCAATTATTCGTACATTTCTCTCAACAGCTTCGCTTATCGCACCTTTATGAATATCTAAAACTCGTTGAGTAATAATATAGGGAGTGATAAAAATTAAGTGATCGACAGTTTGTTCTGAACCATCATCCAAAATAGCATCTTCACTTTTGCACTGATGTAACTGGGTTATAATATTCTGCATACTATTTGTTGAGGACGCATCTGCATTAGGCTTAACTTTTTTTACTTGGACGGCAGTTAATTCAAGATCACCATAAGCATTTTCAACAGTAAATAGGATATCCTTTCCTTTTTCAGGGCCACCTCCAACAAATTCAATTTTTCCGTTATGGAGATTCTTAAAAAGCGGTATCAAAATTCTTTTAGTAAGATCGTTTTCCTTAAGCTCAAGCATTTTTTGTTCAAAGTGTTGATCACTATATAAAAAACTCATTATATTTCCCTATTTTTCTTTATATAGTACATTTGTTACTTAACTAAAACAAACTCCTTTGCCTCCTCTGAACTTCAACATTTCGCTGTTGCTGAATTACCTCAGCAACACGCCTCTGAGTTAGCCCAAACTTAATTGCTAAGTTTTCCATGTTATAGCCGTTAAACTCTTGCCATATTTGGATGTCACGCAGTGCTGCTTTTAAGCGTTGATCTGTTGGTATATATACATCGCGACCACCAAAGTAATGGCCTATTGCCAAGGTTATTGCCTCACCTACTATGCGCGGATCATTAATTTTAGCTTTAGTAAGTTCGGCCTCTATGAGTAAGGCTAAAGATTGTAAGTTGCTAGGCCAGCGCTTGCGAACGGCTGCGGCATCATCTGGTGATAGCTTAGTTAGACAATGTTGCAGCTCTTCAACACTACTACCAAATAGCTCTGTTTGCTGCTCTGTATGATTAGCCATTATTATCACCTTGTTGCTCTTTTAGTAATTCGCGCCGATACCATTTCTTTAATGGTTCAAGCACTTGTATAGCTTGCTGTTGAGTTAAAAAGTGCGTGTGGTAACTGACGTTTGCCCCAACTTTTGCACGGTTTAGCATACGGTTTACGTAAGCATCTAAGGCGGTTTCTGAACCATCGCGTACAAAACCCTGTTTGTGCATGGTGATCCAGATAGCGCGGATTTTGTTTATTTCGCCATGTTGCTTTGGTGATGACTTTGGGCTTAAACGGCGTTTAGCTTTAGTTTTAAACCCTGCTTTTTTAAAGTGCTCTAACACTTGGTTTAACTCTGACAAGCTCATTTGACTACACGATGTTTTGCCCGCTGAGCCAAAAAGTGCAGCGCGGTAGGTGTCGTCGTCTAACCATAGCTGGCTTTTAGCTATGTGAATTAGCTGTATAAGTTTTTGCTTAGTCATGGCGTTTAAACTCTTCTAACTGCTCGCGTAGGCTTAAATAGCTTTGGCAAATGTCTGCGCCTTCTTGCTGTGTAAACACGCTGCTATCAATTGCAAAAGTGTGTGATAGCTCTAAAAACTTAACCAATGCGGCCAGCTCTTTGAGTTGTAGGCTTGGCGTTACTTGTGTATTTGGGGTAGTCATAAAACCTCCTATGTTTGCTGTTTATCAAAGCTCTTGCTAATTGAAAAAGCTTTGATAAAAAGCCGCATCCTTGCGCGCTTTTGGGTTACTTAAATGGGTTGTGTTATGCCTTTTTGCACTGGTGGGTTGATGCCGACCAGCTGGCTTTGCACTACAAAGGTGATGTTTTGAAATACAAAGTTGATATTCACGGGCTCTTTGCTCTTAGCTACAAGCGTTACAACGCTTTGTAAATCGCTGTATTCGTTTACTTGAATTGTTGATTTAACTTCCATGATTAGTGCTCCTTTATAGCTTTGCTATATCAAGTGAGATTGCGCGCTCTTGCTCGCCTACGGTTTCGTAAAAACGAATAAAGCGGGTTGAGTCTATGACTTGGATTGCATCGGCTATGATGTCCATTGCACGCTGCCACTTGCCGCTTTCGTCGGTGATTTTCAGGCGGCGCAACCCCAGTACTTTTTGCACGCTGACTTTGCCTTTTTTATCGGTGGCAAAGGTTTGCTCAATAATGAGCTTTAGGTTTTCGTTTGCGCCCTCGCTCCATTCGTTTAGGCATTCGTCTATTAACTCTTTTGCTATTAGTAGCTCGGGGCCAAGCTCGATGCTCTCTTGTACTTGCAGGGTGATTTTTTGCTTGTGATCAAAACTGCGTAGTGTGACGTTGCCTTTTTTGCCGCCCATTTCTACTGCGTACTCTTGGGCAAGTAAGCCCATGAATGCGTCAAACTCGCTCATTTGCTGCTTTTTAAATTCAGCAAGGGCGCTACTTTGCGCCTTGGCTAGTTCAATCGCTGACTGCACAAACTCATGGCGAATAATATCGGCTGGGCGAATGCCTTTAAGTGGCACTTGATGGCCTTTATGATTAACTAAAAAATCTTGTGGCATGGTGGTTTATCCTTCTATAAACATGATGATTTGGCCGTGTAATTTTGCTGGGCGAATTTGGCGCGTTTGCCCGTTTTTGGTTTCGGTTATTACTGGTAAATGTGCTGGGGCTTTGCCTGCCACTTCGATGATGTGGCGGCTAAAGCCTTTATGTGAGCTGATAACTCGCAGCCCTCTTTTTTGCAGTTCTATTAATGTGTCGCGTAGTTCCATGGTTATTTACTCTCGCAAATTTTTGAGTGAGGGCAGCCATTACGACACGCCCGATAAAGGGCAACGCGTACATGATTGGTTGCTGCAAATTTTTTAGCTTGATGCTCTAGGCATACGTTAATTGGGATCACATCAAGGATTGGGCAATCAACAGTGCTTGCCATAAAAACGCCTTCGACACGTTGCTGAATGACTTTGGTGTTTGCCTTGTATTTACCGTTTATTACTTGGCTTACAGTTGCTTTACTAACCCCTAATTTTTGGGCTACAAGGCGCATCCCTTGCGCTTTTGTTTCATCAGCAAGTACTTGCAACCAGTTAGTTGTAGTCATGCGCCTCTCCTAAGGTAACGGGAGCTATTTGCACTGTTTTGCGCTTTACTTCTTTGAACTTAACGAGCTTGTTAGTATTGGCATCAAACACGCCTTTAGTTTTGGGGATCGGCCGTTTTGGCCCGGTATTTTTAAGCATGCGGTAAATAGTTGTCTCCCCTGCTCGCTCTATTAATGAGCCTGAACGCGGGGCATTTTTTACAACAAATATGTACCCCACTTTTTTAAGTATTGAGATATATGAGCGAGCTGATGACAGCGACACATTAGCGGTACTTGCCACTTGGCCTGCATCAAACTCGTTTAGGATGCGCATTGATTGCCACATGCGTTGTCTCCCTGAATTTCTATTAGTTACACCACTGTTTACAGGCTGTTCAAACGGGTTATAACTGGCATTTAAAATGCTGTAGTAAATGTCGTCATGATCAGCATGTTCAGCAATCGCGTTTGCTGCGACTAGGCGCTTTGCAAAGGCTTTTAAGCTATCTAATGTGGTGTGTTCGATTGCGTCGCGCACTTGTTGCAATGAAAACCGTTTTAGGATTTTCATTGCTTGCCATGCGTCTTGTAATTTTTGGCGGCTCACTGGTTTTCCCCTACGCTTTTTTAAGGAAAAATTCTTTTGAGCCCCACTGTTGCAGGTCGATACTTGTTAAGCCGTTAGCAAGTGCGAATGCCTCTATTTTTGATAGGCCAGTGATGATGCGGCGTACTTCGCCGTCAGTATCACTAAGTAGCTGTTTGAGTAAATCATCTTGAATAGTTAAAACAGGCTCGATTACTGCGTTAACGATGATTTGTAAGTCTTCAAACTGGGTTGGCTTGAACTCTAACCATTCTGAAATACGGTTATAGAATTGACGATGACGCTGTAATTTACGGCGTACTGATTCCATGCCAATTAATACTACTGGGCAGTAGGTTAGGTCGTGAATGTCTCGCACGATTTCTAGGGTGTTTTTGTCGTTTAATAGGTAGTCGGCTTCATCAATAAATAAAGTGCGATTAGAGATAGCCATGTGCTCAATGATGTAATTAAGCATGGCTTCACGGGTATAAATATCAGGACCGCTTAACTCTTTAACTATTTGGCGCAGTAACTGGGTTAAACTCATACCTGATGTAGCACGGATATAGATACCGTCGCAGCGGTTTACTAACCATGCAGTTGCGGTAGTTTTACCTAAGCCTGGATCACCGTAAATTAAGCCGATGCCTGGCACGCCATGCGCACGCTGAGTTAGTGCTTCAACCATCATTTGAGTGGCTACTACGTTACTTACGATCGCTATTTTAGTTTTCATGGTTTATTCCTTTACTGTTTATGCAATTGAGTTAGTGCAGCTGGTGCTGCGTTCATTTCTGTTAATAGGTCATCTAGTCGTGCTGATAAGGCACGGTTTTGCTGCTCCCACGTATTCAGCCAAAGCGCATCTACATCACTTAATTGGTTATTTAAGCGCTGCTTTTTGTGGTACATGGCTTTGTCTTGTGGGTTATTAAATAACGGTACTGGGTTGATATTTGCCGCCGCTGTTTCATCACTTAACTGCTTACGGCGTCTCTCAAACTCGCTTAGCTGTTCGTCGCTGTAGGTTGTAACAGGCTTGCTATCAAGTGCTTTAATTGCTGATTGAGTAATTACGTTAGTGTGTTCAACACTTTGTTTAGGTAACGTTGCAAGGGCTTTATTTTGCTCGCTGTAATGGCTGAGTACTTCGTTTGCTATATCTGATACATTCACTGATTTAGCGGTCTTTTTAAGCTCTTTTAGCTTGCGTGATGTTTCTGCTGCTTGGCTGCGTTTAGCGTGGTTTGCTACGTCTTGACGTGTCATACCTGCTGATTGAATTTCGTGATCTACCGCGACACAAATAAACTCGTTATTCATGCGATTAAATACGTAAATACGGCCTACGTTTTTAGGGTCCCATTTGCACAGCACTTCATCGCCTACTATTGCACCAAGCTCAGGCGCAATATAGAAACCGCCACTTAGCTTGATACCTTCTTTACCAATAATGCGTAAGCCTCTGTTTGATGGCACAGGTTGCAGCATTACGTCGAGTAGGCGCTCGTCTTTGATCACTTTGATTTGGTCGCGACTTGCTGCGAATAATTCAAATGGTGTTTTGTTGCCTATGTTGCTGTGTGGTTTGTGGTGGTAACGGTTGTCGATCCAGTTATCTACGAACTCTTGCAGCTGCTGGGCTGTCATGTTGATTTCGATTGCTGATTTATCGCCGCCCTGCTTTGCTAATAAGCGTTGTGCAAATGTTTTGCGCGCTTCGATTGCTTGACGTTCTGATACGTTATGGCCGATATAGCCTGTTAGTAGCTCGGCTAAATCATGTGAGAACGTTTTGAAAAAACGCTCGATATATGGCTTTTCTTCACCGCTAAATGGGCGTGTCGTTTCGTGCTTTATATCGAGTGCATCAAACACACTAGTAATTTGAATTGATGTGTAGTCTTTGCCGTTATCAGTACGAGCAATTTCAGGGATACCCCAATCAAGTATGGCTTTACGGATAACTAAACAAATACCGGTGCTGTCGCTGGTTGGGTGGATCACAACTTTAGAACGGCGTGTAAATACGTCGATAATACCAATCAGCGAATGACGGCCATCAACGAGCATTACGTCAGACGGGGTTGAATCGAACTCCCATAACTGATTAATACGTTTAATGTTTTCGTCCATTTTACCCATGGCGCTCATATACTTATTTTTCCAAGCATCAGGGTTTGCCATTTTGGTATAAAGTGCGCTGTTGTCGCGCTTCCAACGTGTTAGCCATTCACGGATTGTGGTCTCTGCTGGGATTGCTTTGCCCTGGCTGTAAAAACGGGCTATTAAACCTTCTTTTACTTGCGTGGCTTTTACGTGTGGGTATTGGTAAATCATAGCGATGCAAAAATCACTAAGCTCTGGATCAGAGTCGATGATTGATTTGCCTGAGCGCTTAATTTTTACAGCAAGTCCTGCAATGCCTTTTTGATCTACCGTTTTTTGCCAGCGCAATAAGGTAATACGCGAAACGGATGGGATTAAGCTTTTGTGCTCTGCTGGTATATCTAACAAGCCTTGGTTATAGCGCTCACTAAATAGATCAAACCCTAAAACTTTAGGTAGACTGTTCGCACTTACAAACTCTTTGGCTGCGTTTAATAAATAGATTTTCGCACTTGCTTTGGGTGGAATATTCTCAAGCCCTGCGAGTTGCTTTAAGTTTTGATGCTTAAGTTCTGTTGCTAGTTGTTGGTTTAAACGATCACTTTGCTCGTTCACAGCAAGGTATCCTTTGCCACTTTGAGCTGCTGGCGATTGATTATCTTGAATCATTGCTTGTTGCACTTGCACACAAATGTGTGCAGGAAGTTCAACAAGTGCATACTTGCGAACTTTTCCGCCTCGGCCTTTTACTTCTGTATAGGGCCATGCCTCAGCCTTAGCTTTTAATTGAATACTGCGCTTACTTACTAACAAGAATGCAGCTATCTGGTGAGCTGTTAATAGTTCCATTATTCAACCCTCATTAATTTACGGCGGCCTGCTTTACGATTTGGTTTACCATCTACCCCATAGCGCTCAGGCCATATTTCAAAGGCGCTGACGCCAATTACTTCGGCAATTATTTTTTCAACTACGGGGTAAGGCCGATGTAAAGCGGTTTGCACAGCGTTTGATGTATAGCCACGACTAAATGAAAGTTGACGACAAGACCAACCCTCAACTTCTAAGGCTGCCTTTATTTCTGTTACCGTCCAACCTGGACGATTTGCATGTTCCATTTTATGCACCCTTTCGTGTGTATTTTGTATTCATGCACACAAATATATACACACAAAGTTGTGCATACAAGCATTATTTGCACACGATTGAGTGCATTACAATTAAGGCATTGATTTATATGTGAAATTAATTTTTTAGTTTTTTGCTTGGCTGGATCGCGCTTCGCGCTTTGAAGTGCGAAGAGATCGCACTTCGAAGAAAAGCAGATTTTCAATTTTTATTTTGTATGCACTCGCTTGTGTGATTAAATACTGTCATGTCCACGATCATAACTATTGATAAAGTTAATGCCTGCATTCAATGAGTACTTAAAAACGTTAAGAGAACGTAAGTTCTTAGATATCGGAACAGTAGCCGAACGAACTGGCGTGCATAGAAACACTCAATCAAAATATGAGGATAGTCGCGATCCCCCTTTCGATTATTTAGTGGAGTTTTCAGCTTTAGTTGGTGAGCCATTTATCAATGTTTTATTAAAACGCCTGGATGATTCTAAAGCTTCACCAAATGCAATTGATCGTGCGTTAGACTCTTTAACACCAACGCCTGTGGCCCATACTCAGAGCCAACTGAGTGACGAAAATCATACTGATAAGTTACAAGTTCAACTAAGTGAAGAGTCACACACGCTTATTCCAGCAGGTGCATTAGTTTCTATAGATACTAGCAATAAAACTATTGATGCTGATTCGATTTATGGGTTTTTAAACCCAATGAATGGTGGTTATTTTGCTGCCAAGTTAAAGCTTACAAATTCTAAGCTTCATTTGTTGTTTGATCACCCTACTCGTAAAGACTTGAGCTTTGCAATTGAAGGTGGTGAAACCGAATCTCATTACATTCTAAAAACACTCGGTTTATTAGGAAAAGTTGTGAAAGCTGAGCTTAGCTTTTAATTTATCAATGAACACCGTTTTTATCACGGTTTCGTACTTTTATTTATCATTAATTCGCGGTTTGTCTTTTCGCGCTTTATTTTTATAAAACAGCGCTTAAACCCTTATTTATCCCGCGTTTTCCCATCTATTCTTATCTATTCCCTAGTTATCATTTAGATCTGTTAGTTACAATAGCTCATAAAACATACTTAACCCCTGTACCAATGACCTGTCACATTTATTTAAACGCCCATTCAATATGAAAGAATAAATATAACCAATTGAAATAGAACAATATATATATATTTCCTTGCTATTCTCATGGGTATTAAGTCGCTAAACTAAGGGTTCAGATCTGTATGTCATTTTTTTCTCGGCATTTTTCGTTAACGACTAATTAAATGCATAAGTAAATTTAATTATTGCGAATTTGCGCTTTTATTAGCTAACGTTAAAAAAGTACATTTCATAAATTTATTCGTACAAAACTAGATAAATGATCACTTTTATAATTTGTCTGGCGGTTAACTTGTTTGTTTTTTAGTCGTTGAAAACCGAGATTTTATCCCGCATCTCGATCTACACGACTCAAATAGGGAGAAAAAAAGCCACAAAACAGCCAGATCGAACATAAAAACATCGAACAGACTGCTTTTTTTTGTTTATCCGGTTTTATGTGTTGACACTTTGCAGCGCGGTCATTAATATTTCGCCCCGTTGAAAGGCACATACGCTTCCCCCTTAGCTCAGTTGGTTAGAGCGACGGACTGTTAATCCGCAGGTCCCCCGTTCGAGTCGGGGAGGGGGAGCCAGTCTTTTCAGCCATAAACGATTCCCCCTTAGCTCAGTTGGTTAGAGCGACGGACTGTTAATCCGCAGGTCCCCCGTTCGAGTCGGGGAGGGGGAGCCAAGTTTATGTAATATGATTATTGTTCCCCCTTAGCTCAGTTGGTTAGAGCGACGGACTGTTAATCCGCAGGTCCCCCGTTCGAGTCGGGGAGGGGGAGCCAAATCATATAAAATTTAAGTATTGTAGTTCCCCCTTAGCTCAGTTGGTTAGAGCGACGGACTGTTAATCCGCAGGTCCCCCGTTCGAGTCGGGGAGGGGGAGCCAACTTAAAGAATCAATTAGACTTTCCTAAACAATTCCACTACTCTACTACAATCAAAATATTTCTTTTTAATACACATTTAATAAGTGTAAAATAATTTGATTAATCAAGGATCTGATTCCTTCCCTTTGATCTACTAAAAAGAATAAGACATGGCTGGTTTCAAAAAACTCATATTTATTCAATTAATATCTTGGCTGTTGTTTGCAAGTATTGGTGGCTATTTTGTTGCGTCAGCGTTTGATAACGCAGTAAGCGATGCGCAGTACAAAACGCAATCAGTGGTGAATAATTATATTAGCAAGCATTCTATTGCTGAAATAGCACCAGATAAACTTCAGCAAGTGCTTGCTGATGGTAATACTTTTTCTTCATTTATTTTGCGTGATCAGCAAGGTAAAGAACTAATAAATATTCAATCCCCTACTTCATTACCAGCCATTGCACAATTAGTAGATTCTAGCTTTAACTCTATTCGCCCGCAGTTTGCTGTTAATCAAGCGTCTGATATCAAAGTTGAATTTACTATTAATGCCAATAACCTTGGGTTGATACTACAACAAGCGTTATTTGTTGTTATTTTAGTGTCAGGTTTAATGGCAATTATTCCCATTGTGTTTATGAAAACCATGTTTAGTAAGCTAAATAGAAATATAAGCATGACAGTGGCTGAGATAATTGATGTTTATATCAATCAAAATCAAGTCAACAACGGTCTTGAAACAGCAATTAATAGCAGCAAAATAAAACAACTGGGCGTTGACCTAGTGCCGAGCTTTAATCGCCTGTCGCACTTTTTACAAAGTAAGCATGATGATATTCAAAATGCCGCACATTCTATCAAGCAAGAAGCTTATAAAGATGTAGTTACTGAACTTGGCAACCGTAATATGTTTGTTGAATATTATGAGAAGTACATTGAAAGCAGTGAAAAAAGCACCTTTGGCTCTTTGGCGATGGTTCGTTGTAGTGAATTACAAGCAATCAACCAAACTCGTGGTTACCAAAAAGGTGACGAGTATGTCAAAGCTGTGGCTGATATTATTAAACATATCAGCGGCACATATACAGGCAGTAAAGTTTTTCGTTTGAATAGCTCAGATTTCGCGATTGTGCTGCCTAACACTCCTCTAAAGGAATCTGAACGTTTTGGTGATAACTTACAATCTCGATTTACTCAATATCAGCAAAACCAAGAATTAAGCTCAGTAGCAAATACTGGGATCGTCGCTTATGAAAAAGGCAAACCCTTAGGTGAGCTACTTTCGATAGTAGACAATGCTATGAGCATGGCCCAATCAAAACAAGCTAACGCCTGGCATATACAACGCGAAACTGATTTAGTTAATAATGTAAGTGCAGGATTTGGCAATCAAAACTGGCGTAAAGTGATTAATGAAGTCATTGAAGCTGAGCGTGTACATCTGGTAATGCAAAACATTATGCCAATTGGTAAAAGCATGAAGGCCTACGCTGAAATTCAAGTGCGCTTTAAAACAACAGAAAACCAAGTATTGCCTACCGCTTCATTTTTAGCTATGGCTGAAAAGCTTGATATGGCGATGGAAATTGATCAGTTAATCATTAATTCATCACTGGAAAAAATTAAGAGCCGTAATTTCTCTGAAAAATTCTTTGGTTTGAATGTTACCGCCTCAAGCGCACACAATGATCAGTTTGTAATTTGGCTAGAGCGACGTTTATTAAAAGACACAAATATTGCCTCAAAACTGGTATTCGAAGTGAGTGAATTTGGCTTACAGCAAAATATTAAAGCCAGTAAACGCTTTATAGATATGATCCACCGTGTTGGTGCTCGGATCACGGTAGAACGATTTGGTGTTGGTTTAACCTCGTTTAAGTTTTTCCGCGATTTAAAACCTGACTTTATCAAGATGGATGCAAGCTATACTCGCGGCCTTGAAGAAGAT
Organism: Pseudoalteromonas sp. 1181_04; assembly: GCF_052850545.1. NCBI lineage: Bacteria > Pseudomonadati > Pseudomonadota > Gammaproteobacteria > Alteromonadales > Pseudoalteromonadaceae > Pseudoalteromonas > Pseudoalteromonas sp. 1181_04. The sequence goes on along the minus strand of NZ_VXCS01000014.1, from coordinate 102,199 downwards.
AAAAATAACCAATACTTTATGCGTTTAATGGTCGACCTCGCGCATCGAATTGGTGTTAGTGTTTTTGCTGAGGGTGTTGAAAGCCAAGAAGAAAAACACATTATTGAAACTTTATGTCTTGATGGTGTGCAAGGTTATTACATCGAAAAGCCAAAAGATATTTAATCAATCTAAAGGGTGCTTTGAGCACCTTTTTAGTTTTCTAGTAGTTTATTTCCCCCTCCCCTGATCTGCTTTATCATTCCAAATGTCAGTAACTAGGTTAATGAACAGTTAATCTTTATTTATCATGCTATAAATTTCTAAATGCAATTCACTATCATTATTAAATGAGCCGTTTATTTACCTTCTACGTGTTGTTAAACAGCCAATAAAAAAGGATAATGTCGGCGTTTATTATAGCTTGAGGCGAACATGACAGAATATGTATTGCTGTTGATCGGCACAGTACTGGTTAATAACTTTGTGTTAGTACAATTTTTAGGTCTATGCCCGTTTATGGGGGTATCTGGCAAACTGGATACAGCTATAGGCATGTCACTTGCGACCACTTTTGTGTTAACACTTGCCTCTGTAACAAGCTATCTAGTTAATCAATATATTTTGATCCCACTTGATATCACGTATTTACGTACTCTAAGCTTTATTCTTGTGATTGCGGTGGTGGTTCAGTTTACCGAAATGGTAGTCAGAAAAACCAGCCCAACGCTGTATCGCTTACTCGGTATATTTTTACCTTTGATCACCACAAACTGTGCGGTCTTAGGTGTTGCGTTACTAAATGTCAAAGAGGATCATACGTTTTTACAATCTGCAGTATATGGCTTTGGCGCTGCTGTTGGTTTTTCTATGGTACTGGTTTTATTTGCAGCTCTTCGTGAACGCTTAACCGCTGCTGACGTACCTACCCCCTTTAAAGGCGCATCGATTGCGATGATCACCGCAGGCTTAATGTCGATGGCCTTTATGGGCTTTACAGGATTAGTGAAGTTTTAACATGACCTTGTTTTATGCCTTGATTGCGCTGGGAACCCTAGCACTCATTTTTGGTTTGATCTTAGGATTTGCTGCTGTGCGCTATCGAGTGCAAAGTAATCCGATTGTTGAACAGATCGATACTATATTACCGCAAACACAGTGCGGCCAGTGTGGCTATCCGGGTTGTCGCCCTTATGCAGAAGCCATCGCCAATGGCGATGAAATTAATAAATGCCCACCAGGTGGCGATGCGACAGTAAAAAAATTAGCTGACTTAATGGGTGTTGAAGCTAAACCCCTTGCCGGTGGCGAACAAGCTGAACCGATAAAAACCGTTGCCTATATACGTGAAGATGAATGTATTGGTTGTACCAAATGTATTCAAGCTTGTCCTGTCGATGCCATTGTTGGTGCCACGCGCCAAATGCATACTGTTTTAATTGATGAATGTACGGGTTGTGACTTATGTGTTGAACCTTGTCCTGTTGACTGTATTGATATGCTGCCTGTAGAAACCACTAAGCAAACGTGGAAATGGCAACTAGATGCAATTCCAGTAACACAGATTGATTAAGGGCTCCCTATGGAAAAGCTAATCTCACAGATAAAACAAGGTAAAGTGTGGCCGTTTCCAGGTGGCATTCATCCACCGGGACAAAAAACAATTTCCAACAGTCAAGCAATCGCCCGTTTACCTTTGCCTGACAAACTCGTTGTGCCATTAAAACAACATATTGGTGCTAACGGTCAACTGATCGTCGAAAAAGGCCAACAGGTACTTAAAGGGCAAGCACTTACAAAGCCTGTTGCGAATTGGTCGGTGCCAATACACGCCCCGACTTCTGGTACTATTACTGATATTTGCCAAATGCCGTCTGCGCATCCATCGGCATTGCCTGAATTGTGTGTAATTATTGAGCCCGATGGCCAAGATAGCTGGTGTGCGTTAGCACCGGTGACAACACCAAGCCAGCTTTCTCACGAGCAACTTATCGATATTATTCATGACCGTGGTATTGCCGGTATGGGCGGTGCAGGATTCCCAACTTATATTAAAGCAGATAGTCGCAAAGCAATTGAGTATTTTATTGTTAATGCAGTGGAATGTGAGCCCTATATTACTGCTGATGATGTACTAATGCGTGAGCATGCTGCAGGCATTATTGCTGGCATAGAGATCATGCAGCAATTGCTTACACCAACACTTACTATCGTTGGTATAGAAGATAACAAACCAGAGGCCATCGCAGCCATGCAGGCAGCGGCTGAGTATAATGACAAAATAATCATTCAAACAGTTCCTACTGTTTATCCTTCTGGTGGTGAAAAGCAATTAATTAAGCTACTTACCAATAAAGAAGTCCCTAGTGGGGGAATTCCAGCAGATATCGGTGTGTTAGTACAAAACGTCGGCACTTTATTTGCTGTTCATCAAGCTGTCTATGAAGGTAAGCCACTAATTGAACGTGTTATTACGGTAACAGGTAATACAATTCATAATCCGGGTAATGTATGGGCTTTATTAGGCACTGAAATAAAACATCTACTTGATTGCCAAGGCTTTTCACCAGTGCCACAGCAACGCGTTGTAATGGGCGGCCCTATGATGGGCTTTACTTTGCCAACGGTGCGTATCGGCGTGGTAAAAACCACTAACTGTATTTTAGCCCCAGATCATGATGAGCTGGCAGAGCCCGGCCCTGAAAAAGCCTGTATTCGTTGTAGTGCTTGTGCTGATGCCTGCCCTGCTTCACTGTTGCCTCAGCAATTACAATGGTTTGCTAAATCAAAAGAATACGACAAACTGAAAGAGCATAACCTGTTTGATTGTATTGAATGCGGTGCTTGCGCGTATGTGTGCCCAAGTGAAATTCCGCTGGTGCAGTATTACCGTGTGGCTAAAGTTGAAATAAAAGAACAGCAAGCTGAGCAAGTTAAAGCTGAACGTGCGAAAGAGCGCTTTGAACTTCGAAAACAACGCCTAGAGCGGGAGCAAGAAGCACGACAAAATCGCCATAAACGCAAACCAGCTGCTGAAAAATCGGCTGACGAAAAACAAAAAATTGCCGATGCTCTAGCACGCGTTAAAAACAAACCAGCAAAAGATGACGACAAATCAGCTGTGGCCGCTGCAATTGCTCGCGCCAAAGCTAAAAAACAAAATCAAGAAGCAACGCTTGAACCAGATAACAGTGACGTAGCATTAGAGCGCGCAGCGCGCAAAGAGCAAGCTCGCAAATACAAAGAGCAAAAAGCCGCAAGCAGTACAGCTGCTGATCCGGATGATAAAAAGTCAGCCGTGGCCGCTGCGATTGCCCGCGCTAAAGCGAAAAAAGCGGCGGCATCAGAAGATGAAAGCGATAACACGACTGCTGCACCTACTGATGATAAAAAAGCCGCTGTAGCCGCTGCAATTGCTCGTGCTAAAGCAAAAAAGGCAGCACAGGCTGAACCAGCAGCAAGCGTAGAAAACGACAACTCTGAAAGTGAAGTCGCTACAGCCTCACCTGCCGATGATAAAAAAACCGCTGTCGCTGCTGCAATTGCCCGTGCAAAAGCGAAAAAGGCAGCACAAGCAGCAAGCGTAGAAAACGACAGTTCTGAAAGTGAAGTTACTTCAACCTCACCTGCCGATGATAAAAAAGCCGCTGTCGCTGCTGCTATTGCTCGTGCAAAAGCGAAAAAGGCAGCACAAACAGCAAGCGTAGAAAACGACAACTCTGAAAGTGAAGTCGCTACAGCCTCACCTGCCGATGATAAAAAAGCCTCTGTCGCTGCTGCTATTGCTCGTGCAAAAGCGAAAAAGGCAGCACAAGCAGCAAGCGTAGAAAACGACAATTCTGAAAGTGAAGTCGCTACAGCCTCACCTGCCGATGATAAAAAAGCCGCTGTCGCTGCCGCCATTGCCCGCGCGAAAGCGAAAAAGGCTGCAAAAGCTGAACAAGCGGCTAGCGAAGAAAACGACGATGCTGAAAATGAAACTTCGGCTACAGCGATAAACGAAGCTGAAATCGCTGAAGATAAACCAGAACAGACCGCACAAGATAAGAAAAAGGCCGCTGTTGCCGCTGCGATTGCCCGTGCAAAGGCTAAAAAATTACAACAAGAAGGAAGTGATAAGTAATGAAGCTAACGATGGCCAGTTCGCCGCATAGCCACAGTCATAAATCACTTAGCAGGTTGATGCAAACAGTGATCTTAGCCTGTATTCCTGGACTTATCGCACAACTGTATTTTTTTGGTACGGGTGTATTGATCCAGCTAATTTTAGCGTTAGTCACGGTTAGTATCAGTGAAGCCATTATTATGCTTATTCGCAAGCGCCCTGTATGGCCTGCGCTTGGAGATGGCAGTGCATGGCTTACTGCGGTCTTATTAGCATTAAGTATTCCGCCACTCGCCCCATGGTGGGTTATTGTGATCGGTAGCTTTTTTGCCATCGTCATTGTTAAACAGCTCTATGGTGGCCTTGGTTTCAATTTATTTAACCCTGCCATGGCTGCATACGTGTTATTGCTTATTTCGTTCCCTGTGCAAATGACCACTTGGATGCCAGTTAGTGACTTACTGGCAAACCCAATTAGTCTTACTCAACAGCTTAGCGTTATTTTTAATGGCTTTACCAGTGCAGGTTTTAGTGTTGATCAACTTAGAGTTGGGGTTGATGGCGTAACAATGGCCACACCTTTGGATACCATCAAGACTGATATCGCTCATGGTTTAACCGTATCTGAAAGCATGCAAGCCGCTATTTTTAATAGTTGGTTAGGACAAGGTTGGGGCTGGGTAAATCTTGGCTTTTTAATCGGTGGCTTATACCTTATTAAAGCCAAAGTTATAAATTGGCATATCCCAGTTGGTGTACTTGCATCAATTGCTGTGTGCAGCGCAATTGGTTATATCGCAGCACCTGGTACTGAGCCTGGTATGGTATTTCATTTATTTAGTGGCGCAACCATGTTAGGGGCCTTTTTCATAGCCACGGATCCGGTTTCGGCAGCTACCACTAATCGCGGCCGGTTAATTTACGGCGCATTGATTGGTTTATTAGTTTATTTGATCCGTACTTTTGGCGGTTACCCAGATGCCATGGCGTTTGCTGTGTTACTACTCAATATGGCCGTGCCACTGATAGACTATTACACTCAACCACGTACTTATGGCCATGGGGTGAATAAATGATTATTTCATCAATGACAAAAAATGGCGCTATTTTAGCCCTGTTTGCCCTGCTCACTACCGGCGCTGTTGGTATTATCCATAACCTCACGGCTGACAGTATTGCAGAGCAAGAGCGCAAACAACTTTCATTACAGCTGCAAGATGTACTCGCCCCTAATTTTTACGATAATACTCTTTATCAAGATTGTGCCATCATTGATGATCCACTACTTGGTAATAAACCACAAACCGTTTATCGTGCTCGCAAGGGTGGCCAACCTGTTGCTTTAGTAATGCGCCACGTGACGCCAAAAGGTTATAGCGGCGATATAAGTTTATTAACTGCCGTATTTGCAAACGGGGACGTTGCCGGAGTACGTGTTACTAAACACGAAGAAACGCCTGGTCTTGGTGATAAAGTAGAAATGAAAAAATCTCTTTGGATCACTTCATTTAAAGATAAAACTGTACTTGATGACGACGATACTCGCTGGGCAGTAAAAAAAGATGGCGGAGACTTTGATCAATTCACTGGCGCTACCATTACACCACGTGCCGTGGTTGGCTCAGTAAAACACGCTGTGTTATTCTCAAAAAACAATTTCGATGCGGTATTTAGTGCTGATAACGCATGCCAAGTAGGTGAGCCATGAGCCAATTAAAAGAACTGTTTAACGAAGGAATGTGGAAAAACAACCCTGCCCTCGTGCAATTACTCGGTTTGTGCCCACTACTGGCCGTCACATCAACGATAACCAATGCGATGGGCCTCGGTTTAGCCACTCTGCTGGTATTAGTTGGCTCGAACGTCACAATTTCTGCGGTGCGTAATTTCGTGCCAAAAGATATCCGCATTCCTGTATTTGTGATGTTTATCGCAGGCTTTGTAACCATAGTGCAGCTATTAATGAATGCCTATACGTTTGGCTTATATCAATCGCTAGGAATATTTATTCCACTGATAGTTACTAACTGCGCTATTATCGGCCGCGCTGAAGCGTATGCCTCTAAGAATCCGATTCATTTATCAGCGTTTGACGGTTTAATGATGGGCTCTGGCTTTATGGTAGTACTGGTTGTGCTTGGCGCAATGCGTGAGTTGATCGGCCAAGGTACCTTATTTGATGGCGCCGATTTACTACTGGGCCCATGGGCATCGGTTTTACGCATTGAAGTATTTAGTTTTGATAATCAATTTTTGCTCGCTATTTTACCACCCGGTGCATTTTTAGGTTTGGGCTTACTGATTGCTGCTAAAAATGTCATTGATGCGCAAATAAAAGCAAAACAAGTAGCACCACCAGTGGCCGAAAAAGGCCCACGAGCAAGGGTCACCAGTTTAACTTAAGGGGAAGCGCACAGTATTTACTGTGCGTTTAAGTTGCATGAATAAAGAAAAACGATACGAAATACTCTCTCGCTTGCGCGAGCAAAACCCACATCCAGAAACCGAGCTTGAATATTCAAGCCCGTTTGAACTGTTAGTTGCGGTAACGCTATCAGCACAAGCAACTGACGTTGGGGTAAATAAAGCCACCCGTAAGCTCTTTCCCGTCGCCAATACGCCGCAAGCAATTTTAGATTTAGGCCACGATAAACTTCGCGATTACATTAAAACCATCGGTTTGTTTAATTCTAAAGCTGCCAATGTGTACAAAATGTGCCAAATTTTAGTTGATAAGCACAACAGCGAAGTGCCTGAGAATCGTGAAGCCCTAGAAGCCCTACCCGGCGTTGGCCGTAAAACTGCCAATGTGGTACTCAACACCGCCTTCGGCTGGCCGACAATCGCGGTAGATACCCACATAGACCGCGTATCAAACCGCACTAAATTTGCTATGGGTAAGAACGTTGTTGAAGTAGAAAAAAAGCTATTAAAAGTTGTACCAGCAGAGTTTAAAGTAGATGTACATCACTGGCTCATTTTACATGGACGTTATACCTGTGTGGCGCGTAAGCCAAAGTGTGGCAGCTGTATAATTGAAGATTTATGTGAGTTTAAAGAAAAGACTGAGTAACTAATTTTTAATTGAAATATTAAGATAATCATACGATATGTGCCCTACGTATGATTATCTTAATTTGAAAACCTCAAATAAACGCTTAACCTTTAAACATTACCGGACATAAACTCTATACTCCCAAGGCGCCAACTTAAGGCTTGCGTCTTCAGTAAGCGTTGCCTTTTGTTTGCTAAATAGCTCTGTATATACTCCAGCTGTTTGTGGACCCATAAATTGAATATCTTGCTCTTTATCAGAAAAATTAATCACAACAAACACTTTATCTTTGGTATTTTCGCGGATAAAACTAAACACCTCTGTCGGATTAGTATTATAAATACGCTCCATTGTCGCGCCATATTTACCATGCCACAACGCACTATTTTGTTTCTGCAAAGCTAAGAGCTTCTGAATCAATGGCTTAAATTTATGTTCTTTCCATTCGATAGGATCTTTTTCAAAAAACTCAAGCCGCTTAATATTCCCAGCTTCAAGTCCATTATAAATTAATGGCATACCTTCACCGACAATAGACAATACGATTGCTGTCGCTACTTTTTCTTCGCTACCATAACGCTCAAACACGGTTCCTTCCCATGAATTAGCATCGTGATTTGAAACATACGTCATCCGATAGCTATTTTTCGGATACGCTCCCTCATTCCATGAATAGTATACAAACAATCTATTTAAATCAGCGTGACCACTTAAAATATCATGAATAGCTTCCTGCCAAGACCATGCATAAGTAGCATCAAAAGCTTTAGCATGTAAATCACGCATTTCCCATTCAGCTAACATAAAAACGGGCTTGATCGCGTCTAGCTCCGCCCTAACGTTTTCCCAAAAATCGAGAGGAACAAAACCAGCTACATCACATCGATAACCATCAATATTTACTTCTTTGACCCAATACTTCATTGCATCAGTCATGTATTCACGCATTTCTGGTACGTTATAATCAAAGTCGATTATGTCTGACCAATCCCACCACGGCGTAGGTTGAAAATTACCTTGCGAATTTTTTGTATACCAATTTGGATGCTTATGTCTTAATTCATTATCCCAAGCACTATGATTTGCTACCCAATCTAGAATAACGTACATACCTAATTCGTGAGCAGCGTTAACAAAGCTTTTTAAGTCATCTAAGGTACCAAACTCAGGATTAACACCGTAGTAATCTTTTACTGAATAAGGGCTACCCAGCGACCCTTTTCTGTTTTCTTCGCCAATCGGATGAATCGGCATTAACCAAAGAATATCGACGCCAAGTTCTTTTAATCGTGGTAGTTGATGCTCAGCGGCTGCAAATGTTCCTTCAGGTGTGAACTGTCGCGTATTAATTTGATAAAAACTTGCGTTCTTACTCCACTGAGGATGCGTTAACTTCACATATTCTTGTGGAACATAATTAGAGGAAATATTTGTTGTCTTAGTTTTTTTACTTATATTAGTGCAGGCACACAGCCCTAAAAATAGTAATATTATTGAAAGGTTTTTCATTTATAAAGCCCCTTAAACGATTAAGTTTTAACAATATGCGATGTAGTGAAATTATTTTCAACAAACTATTAACATGAATACGTATGTAAGTCTTAATGCCTATCTACGATAATTATCATTCGGTTGGCCGACAATCGCGGTAGATACCCACATAGACCGCGTATCAAACCGCACTAAATTTGCTATGGGTAAGAACGTTGTTGAAGTAGAAAAAAAGCTATTAAAAGTTGTACCAGCAGAGTTTAAAGTAGATGTACATCACTGGCTTATTTTACATGGTCGTTATGTTTGTACAGCCCGCAAACCAAAATGTGGCAGCTGTATTATTGAAGACTTGTGTGAGTTCAAGGATAAAACTGAATAATGTTTATTCTTTTTTGAGCCAATAAGTAAACTTTAAGTTTTTATCTTTGCTGCTGTTTGCATGCATTATTTAACTGCTAACGACTAACTAATTACATTAAAATGACGGTATTCTTATTCAATTTTTAGTACTTCGATTTTAAGTAAAGAAAACAATAAATTTCCTAAAAAATGCTTGTACATAGCTTCTATTTCTTCTTGAGATATAGTTCCACCACGTATAAGGACTTCTTGCCGCTCAGCTGGCTCTTTTATGATAAACCCGGTAGAACTGAACCCATTTTTTTCATAAAACGCTTTGCGCTTAACTCTTTGTTGATAGTTTTCTGTCTTTTCATCAAGCTCCTCAATAGTGAGTACTATTCTTTTATTTGAATGCTTTTCATTCATAGAATCCATTACTTTGCTTCCGTAACCACTTGAGCGGAGCAATTCAGATATAGCAAAAAACTTTACACAGATAATTTGTTTATATTCTTTAGTGTAGAGAAAACCAACCCATTTATTATGATCATAAATAACATCAAAGCCATTTTTTCCATTCCTCATTCTGTATTTAACAAGCCATTCTGGTAGTCTGTGAACTTTTGGAAAAGCTTCGAAAAAAAGGTCTATAACTTTTGAATAGTTAAAATCATGTTTGTTAAGTGGGCGAAAAGTGATCATCATATTAACCCTGCAAGCCAATCAACAGTTAAGATAGTAGTAAAAACCTTTAATCCAATCAAACCGAAAAATATGAATATAAATGTAACTTTAATTTTTTTACTTTTTATATTATTCCAAGATAGAAGTTTTGCTTGAAATTCACTTTTTAGCTCATCAATATCCTCTTTCATACATAATTCCCTATCTCGTGCTGTAATTATATTAACTACAACACAGTTAATATGAGTTACCAAATTAACTTTGTAACTAAAAGTTCCGATGAAGCCTAATGCAAACACATGATCTTTGCTCTTTAGGATTTCAACTACCAACATTTTGAAAGCTAGTTACATATTCCTTCCTTATATTTAAGTTGGCCAACCATTGCTGTAGATACCCACATAGACCGTGTATCAAACCGTACTAAGCTTGCCATGGGTAAAGGTGTTGTTGCGGTTGAACAAAAACTTTTAAAAGTTGTACCAGCAGAATTTAAACTTGATATACACCATTGGCTCATTCTTCACGGGCGTTATACTTGCGTAGCACGTAAACCAAAATGTGGCAGTTGTATTATTGAAGACTTGTGTGAGTTTAAAGATAAAACAGATTAGATCCTGTAGATAAAACACCTTCATTTTAAACGATTATTAATTTTAAACCTCAATTATCAGGCTTATAAGAATAAGCTCAGTGATTAATTCGCATTCCAGTCTTTTTTTCTGTTTATTAAAGTAGGTGCCTAACTTTGGCACCTTTCATTTTCCATACCTTATAAATCAATTTAAATAAAATCTGTTTATTCGTGATTTGGCGTAATTTTTAGAACATTTTCAAAGTATTAATTTCACAAGCGTCAATCCTTTAGTTATGCTGTTGAGCATTATGAAATTTTATAACGAGAATTCCTATGCTACCAATACTTCGTATCTTGTTAATTGAGCAAGATCCAGTCACCTTACAAGAGCTTTCAACGAATCTATCGAAGACCATTGTCAATTTTGAGCGAGATGATATTCATATCGATATTATTGAGCGTCTTGAGCTAAAACAAGCGTTGGACATTGTAGAGGAAGATGGTGATATTCAGGCTGTAGTGCTTAGCTGGGATTTGCAAAATAAGGTTGGCGAACGCACTTATAGTCGCTTTATCGAGCAGTTAAAAGGGATCCGCCTTGAGCTGCCTGTTTATGTTATTGGCGATGATACGAAGGGGCTAGAAATCGTTAATGAGTCGGAGGAGATTGAGTCTTTCTTTTTTAAAGATGAGGTAATTTCTGATCCTGAAGCAATTTTAGGCTATATGATCAACGATTTCGATGACCGCTCAGAAACCCCATTTTGGACTGCGTATCGCCGTTATGTTAGCGAAGCAAACGATTCTTGGCATACACCAGGTCACAGTGGCGGCTCGAGCTTTAGAAATTCTCCTTATATTAAAGATTTTTATCAGTTTTATGGTCGTAATGTGTTCGTGGGCGATCTGTCGGTTTCTGTTGATTCGTTAGGATCATTATCAGATAGCACCAATACCATTGGCCGTGCGCAAGAGTCAGCAGCGGCGACGTTTGAAGTCAAGCATACCTATTTCGTTACCAATGGGTCGTCTACCTCAAATAAAATCATCTTGCAGACATTGCTGCGTAAGGGCGATAAAGTGATCATCGACCGCAATTGTCATAAATCTGTGCACTATGGCATTTTGCAATCAGCGAGTTTACCTGTTTATTTGTCGAGTATTTTAAATCCTAAATATGGCATTTTTGCGCCGCCGTCGTTGGCCGATATAAAACAAGCGATAGAACAAAATACCGATGCAAAATTGCTGGTTCTCACCGGTTGTACTTACGATGGCCTACTGAGCGATCTGAAACAGGTGGTCGATTTTGCCCATCAACATGGTATTAAAGTATTTATTGACGAGGCATGGTTTGCTTACTCGCTGTTTCATCCAAGCCTACGATACTATTCCGCCATTCATGCTGGCGCTGACTACGTCACTCATTCGGCGCATAAAGTGGTATCGGCGTTTTCTCAAGCGTCTTATATTCATGTTAACGACCCTGATTTCGATGCTGATTTCTTTCGTGAGATTTACAGTATTTACGCCAGTACATCGCCAAAATATCAGCTTATCGCGTCGCTTGATGTGTGCCAAAAGCAATTAGAGATGGAAGGCTATAAGTTACTCAATGCTTTGTTGAACCATGTGGAAGAATTTAAACAACAGATGGCTTCACTTAAGCAAATTAAAGTGCTAGGTAAGCAAGACTTTATGGAAATATTTCCGCACTTTAGTGGTGATAACATGGGTCACGATCCGCTAAAAATTCTCATCGATATTAGCGAATTACCTTATTCGTTAAAGGATATTCATAAATACCTGCTGGATGAAATTGGCCTAGAAATAGAAAAATACACCCACAGTACCATTTTGGTATTACTCACCCTTGGTGGCACGCGCTCAAAAATAATTCGTCTTTACAATGCGCTCAAAAAACTCGACAGCGGTAAAGTGAAGTTGTCAAAATCGACGCGACGATCTCGCTTGCCTGAGAATCTACCAGCCATAGACCTTGCGTGTATTCCAAGTGATGCTTTTTATGGCGAGCGCGAATCTGTGCCTATCGGTAAAAGTAACAACCGTATTTGTGCCGGTTTAGTTACCCCCTATCCGCCAGGTATTCCGCTTTTGGTGCCTGGCCAGCATATTACAGAGGAACACATAGAGTACCTTAAAGAGCTAGCAGGACAAGGTTTGACGATTCAAGGGAGTTTTGATGGTGAAATCTATGTTCTTAAGGGCAAAGTTAATAAGTAAAGATATACTTTAATACAGTCGAACTCCTCATAACTAAACAGCAATATCACATGATATTGCTGTTTAGTAGAGTAAAAAGCTGATCCTCACACTCCAAAAATAAATGAAGCCAGAATGCAATGATACAATTGAAGAACAAAAAAGCGCTTACACTTCTGCGGATTGCAGCTCTCATTGTTACTCTTACTAGCATATACATTTTTGCCCCTTGGCAGTTTGCTTTATATTACTTTCACCCACTGCCCGCTAACGTTCAAGCACAAACACAAGAGGCTATTGAACAAGGAGTCGATGGCATTATTGTGTATATTCATAAACAAGGACAGCAACCTGAATATTTTGCAAATGGTTGGCATAATAGAGAGCACAAAATACCCGCTTACCCTAGTGCACTTTTTAAAATTGGCAGCATTCGAAAGTTATATGATGCAGCAGCTTTAACTAAACTTTCAGCCGCTGGACGTATTGATGTAGATAAAACACTGGCTGATTATCTTCCATCATTAATTGGACGCATTGAAAACGCAGATAAAATAACACTACGAATGATGGTAAAACACAAAAGTGGCATACCCAATTACACAGACACTGATAATTTCGATTGGTCAATCACCTACCCTGACCCACTTGCATTAGTACTCGATAAACCCGCTGATTTTAGCCCTGATGCTGACTATGGCTATTCTAATACCAATTATTTGTTGCTGCGAAAAATTATGTCTAACGTGCTGGGTTATGATCATAACCAATATATTAAAGATGAAATTTTAACGCCACTGGGCCTAACGCATACGTTTTCATCTGTACATGAAATCAATTTAGTAGATTTGATGAGTGGCTATTACGTAGGTTATGAGAATGACTTTAAAGCGCTCGATCAAGGCTATGTGGCAACCGCACAAGATGTGGGCGACTTTGTTTTTGCTTTAAACAAAGGCACTTTTTTCGACGAACAAGAGCAAGCTTTGTATGCATCACTTTATAAGTATGAACACACAGGTTGGGTATTAGGGTATTCAAGCATTGCTCGTTATTATAAAGATATCGATACAGTCGTTGTGCAGTTTATAAATACTAATGGCAATGATACTGTGTTGCTCACAGAAATAATTTATAATCGGATTATTGATATTTTAACAGCGCAGCAGTAGTTACAGAGTAGCTGCGTTATCAAAAATTTATGTGAATTTTAAAGAGGGTTTAAATGCGTTTATTACACACCATGTTACGGGTTGCTGATCTAGATAAATCAATTGCGTTTTATACTCAAGTACTCGGCATGAAAGAGTTACGCCGTGCTGATAACGAAGAGTATCGCTATACCCTAGCCTTCGTAGGCTATGGCGATGAAAAAGACACAGCAGTACTTGAGCTGACCTATAACTGGGATACCGACAGCTATGATTTAGGCAATGCCTATGGTCATATCGCGATTGAGTTTGATGATATCTATAAAGCCTGTGCTGATATCAAGGCCGCTGGCGGCAATGTTAGCCGTGAGCCAGGACCTGTTAAAGGCGGCACAACAGAAATTGCTTTTGTAAAAGATCCAGATGGCTACTCAATTGAATTAATTCAGAAGAAAGAAAATATGAGTAAATTTTAGCAAATATATGTAATAGGTTTGCTAATCCGCTTTTTATTTATTTAAGCTCAACTCTGATACGATATTAAAAAAGGTGCTGTATGCACCTTTTTATCGTAATTGACTGTCTTTACTGCCACGTCGGTTAAACCCTTTAGAAAGCGTGCCTTTACCTTCTAGTTCAGCTTGGCAACTTACACAATACTTCACACCAGGTAACGCGAGCCTTCGTGCTTGTAGTATTGGTTCATCACATTCTTCACATAGCTCGGCACTAGCTCCAGAAACTAAATTACTTCTAGCATATTGCACAGCATCATTAACGCTGGCATCAATTTGATCTTGAATTGCACCCTCTCGTGCCCATCCACTTGCCATATAACCTCCTATTTATTTGGACGTTTATATGTACGCTAACATAGATGAAGTTTATTTAAGCTGAATATAAGAAAGGGAAAGATACTAATAAAATTTAGGAATTATTATATAAAAGATTTAATTTTTAGATTTTAACTTGGATGAATAATTCTGAAGTAACTATAGAAATGCAGTTAAACTGATGTTACAGGCTTTTTAATAAAAGCTATCTTACTAATAAATAGTAAGTTTCGTCCCAAGAGATTAGTACTCTTGTTAACGTTGTGTATAGAAAGTGCGGTGTCACACTTTCTTGCACATTACTTAAAAAAAGTAAATGGCGTCCCCAAGGGGATTCGAACCCCTGTTACCGCCGTGAAAGGGCGGTGTCCTAGGCCTCTAGACGATGGGGACACAGAATATGTGTCACTAGGACAACTGAATGGTTTAACTCGTTTCAGGCGAGCTGCTTAATAACACTGCACTTCCCTATTTAAAATAAGTAAGTGGCGTCCCCAAGAGATTAGTACTCTTGTTAACGTCGTGCATAGAGAGTGCGGTGTCACACTGCTTTATACATTACTTAAAATAAGTAAGTGGCGTCCCCAAGGGGATTCGAACCCCTGTTACCGCCGTGAAAGGGCGGTGTCCTAGGCCTCTAGACGATGGGGACACAGAATATGTGTCACTAGGACGACTGAATAGTTTAACTCGTTTCAGGCGAGCTGCTTCATAACACTGCACTGACTATGAAAATAGTAAGTGGCGTCCCCAAGGGGATTCGAACCCCTGTTACCGCCGTGAAAGGGCGGTGTCCTAGGCCTCTAGACGATGGGGACACAGAATATGTGTCACTAGGACAACTGAATGGTTTAACTCGTTTCAGGCGAGCTGCTTAATAACACTGCACTGACTATGAAAATAGTAAGTGGCGTCCCCAAGGGGATTCGAACCCCTGTTACCGCCGTGAAAGGGCGGTGTCCTAGGCCTCTAGACGATGGGGACACATAAATGTGTCACTAGGACAACTGAATGGTTTAACTCGTTTCAGGCGAGCTATCTTAATAACACTACACCTACTATAGAAATAGTAAGTGGCGTCCCCAAGGGGATTCGAACCCCTGTTACCGCCGTGAAAGGGCGGTGTCCTAGGCCTCTAGACGATGGGGACACATAAATGTATCACTAGGACAATTGATTAGTTATGCTCACATCCTGAGCTGATTAAGGTAATTGCGATTAAGTACAAATTAAGACTCGAGCTTAACTTGTTCGCTATTTTCTCGGTTTACCCGCCTTTAACTTATAAAAGTTAAGTGGCGTCCCCAAGGGGATTCGAACCCCTGTTACCGCCGTGAAAGGGCGGTGTCCTAGGCCTCTAGACGATGGGGACACAGAAAACTGCTACCCTAGGACAAACACTTTAATAAATTGGTGGAGCTATGCGGGATCGAACCGCAGACCTCTTCACTGCCAGCGAAGCGCTCTCCCAGCTGAGCTATAGCCCCAATTTATTTTGCTAAACACTTGCGCAGTTAAACCGTGCTGTGTATCGCTGAGTGCGGGGCGCATTCTATGCAGCCACCAAAATAATGTCAACATTTTTTTCAGTAACTTTCTTTAAACGGTTTAATTTTCAACAAACTGAATAATGAATAAACCGTGACGCTCAAAATACATGCAAGGGAGCTGTTTCAAAACAAAAATTAGGATTGAAAGGCGCACAATCTAGATTAACTAAGGTGAAATATACTCTAAAACATCAAAACAATAAGGTATACATTTATATGCAAAATAAAGTCGGAGTGTTTTCTTGTTTTTCATAACAACGTTTTCATCACCAAGTAAAACGAATTTAAGATGAACATACGAGCAATTAACTGTAACGCCCCCACTCTATTGTCAGTTATTTATATGATCACAGAGGCTCCATTAGTTACAGTCGGTGTTTTATATCAATCGTATTTAACTAGCGGTATTTGGATTTTGCAATGCGATTGACTGTAACCTCCTCCTTCATGATTAAAAAACAAATCCGCTTTTGACTAACAGGCACCACTAGCTATTGAAGTGTTGCATTAAATAATGAGTAAATTGATTGCACATATAGATTGAATGTAAGTAAATTGGCTATAAAACAATCTCAATCTTACTGCATTGATTATAAAACCTGCATCTAAAACATTTTTCCTCATTCAAGTGTTGACACATTTACAACTCTATCTATAATAGCGCCCCACAACAACGCAGCAATGAGTTGTTGTTTAGATGTGAGTGATTAGCTCAGTTCTAAGAAAAGAGAGCATCACCGCTATTTACAAGTAACGGCGAGGTTCACTGGTTAAAGTCCAGTACTATTTATTTTAATAGTAGCGTTTTAATTTATATGTGGGTGATTAGCTCAGTTGGGAGAGCATCGCCCTTACAAGGCGAGGGTCACTGGTTCAAGTCCAGTATCACCCACCACATATAGAACCTGTTATTATATTAGTAGTTGCATGTTTTAAATTTGTAATATGAGTCACAAGCTCAGTTGGAAAAAAGAGAGCATCACCGCTATTTACAAGTAACGGCGAAGTTCACTGGTTAAAGTCCAGTACTATTTATTTTAATAGTAGCGTTTTAATTTATATGTGGGTGATTAGCTCAGTTGGGAGAGCATCGCCCTTACAAGGCGAGGGTCACTGGTTCAAGTCCAGTATCACCCACCACATATAAAACCTGTTATTATATTAGTAGTTGCATGTTTTAAATTTGTAATATGGGTCACAAGCTCAGTTACAAGAAAAGAGAGCATCACCGCTATTTACAACTAACGGCGAGGTTCACTGGTTAAAATCCAGTACTATTTATTTTAATAGTAGCGTTTTAAATTTGTAATATGGGTCGTTAGCTCAGTTGGGAGAGCATCGCCCTTACAAGGCGAGGGTCACTGGTTCAAGTCCAGTACGACCCACCATTCTTAGAATGGTGCATATTACATGATATCTAAATGGGTGATTAGCTCAGTTGGGAGAGCATCGCCCTTACAAGGCGAGGGTCACTGGTTCAAGTCCAGTATCACCCACCATTTAGATATAAAACTTTACGGGTCGTTAGCTCAGTTGGGAGAGCATCGCCCTTACAAGGCGAGGGTCACTGGTTCAAGTCCAGTACGACCCACCATTTATAAAATGGTTATCGTAAAGTTTAGTAATTGATTATTTGGGGTCGTTAGCTCAGTTGGGAGAGCATCGCCCTTACAAGGCGAGGGTCACTGGTTCAAGTCCAGTACGACCCACCATTTAATCAAAATTATATGTGGGTGATTAGCTCAGTTGGGAGAGCATCGCCCTTACAAGGCGAGGGTCACTGGTTCAAGTCCAGTATCACCCACCACATATAAAACCTCACGTTTAATTAATAATTAGCTCAGTTGAAAAAAAGAGCATCGCCACCCTTCACAAATAATGGCGAGGATCACTGGTTCAAGTCCAGTATCACCCACCACATATAAAACCTCACGTTAAATCGATAATTATCTCAGTTGAAAAAAGAAGCATCGCCACCCTTCACAAATAATGGCGAGGATCACTGGTTCAAGTCCAGTATCACCCACCACATATACAACCTTTTAATATCATCAATCAAACCTTACGTTATATTCTTTAATCGATAATTAGCTCAGTTTAAAAAAAAGCATCGCCACCCTTTACAAATAATGGCGAGGGTCACTGGTACAAGTCCAGTATCACCCACCACATATAAAACCTCTTAGTAATTCTGTTAAAAATAAAATTCAAAAAGCCTCTAAATACGCTAATTCTTTTCCAAACCTGAAACTCTTTTAATGTGTTCCTTGATGGATAATTAAGTTTGAAAAGCATCAACCTAGGCGCTTTACAAAGCTAGGGTCTCCTATCTCTATAAAAATCCTCAAGCAATAACTAGCGCTACCTAAATTTGGATAATCAAGCTGCTTGAAAATTCATAACTGATCAAATAAACGAAGTCTGCGGTATTAAATTTTAAATTCCCTTGTCAGCGACTAGACTGTTTATTATAGTCTCTGATACGTTCATGTGGTCACAAGTCTAATGCCAGCAAAGATTTTTTCTAATGCAAAAATACTTATAGTTGAAGAGCAACCTCTTGCTCAAAGCTATATGAAACAGTCGCTCGAAAAACTTGGCTTTCGACAGCTGCGCTTTGCTGAACATGCAAATTCGGCTAAAGAGCAGTGCACCAGTGAACAGTTTGATCTGATTGTTTGCTCTTTTAATTTAAGTAAGCAGCAAGACGGCTATCAGCTATATGAAGAGTTACGCGTTAAGCGTTTAATAAAAAACTCTACTGGGTTCATTTTTATTTCAGCTGAAACCAGTGGTTCTTTGGTACACAGCGTGCTTGAACTGCAACCCGATGACTTTTTAGTCAAGCCATTCACCATATATGATCTTAAAACACGTATAGAACGAATTTTGCTGCGTAAAAATCATTTACAAGCAATATATAATTTCATTGACGATGGGAATGACTCTAAAGCGCTAAAAGCAATCAATACTGCGCTTGATGAAAAAGGCAATGCTTATAGTGCAATATTATTGCGTTTAAAAGGTGACGCCCTACTTCGCTTAAAACGAGCAGATACCGCAAAAGCTTTCTTTAAATCAGTTCTTGATATTCAAAAATTTACATGGGCAAAGGTAGGTTTAGTTGAAGCATTAATTGCGAATAACGAGCATATTCTTGCGCAAAGAATGCTAAAAACGATGCTGCTACGTCATGAAACACGATTAGTCGCACTCGATTTACTTGGTAAGCTGGAGATTAAATTAAACCAATTTGAATTAGCGCAAGATTTTTTAAGCCAAGCCGTTGATATAGCTCCACGCAATATCGAGCGCCAAAAATCACTTAGCCATGTATCGCTGGTAAATCATGATTATGAAAAAAATTACCTTACACAAAAAGACATCGCCAACTTTGCCAAACATTCGATTCACGATCACCCTGACGTATATTTAAATGCAGCACGGGCGGGTATTGATTTTGCATTAACAACAGATCAAAGCGATCAAATTCAACGTATTTCAAGACAAACCAATAAATACTTAGCTGATTTAAAAAGCCAATTTCCAAATAGTCACAATCAGGCGCAAATAGATGTTTTAAATGCCCGTTTACACTATTTGAAAGATGAGCATCAAAAAGCGAAAATGTTGATTGAGCAGCTCGACGATGACGATAGCCACATTCGCTCTGTAGACGGCGCACTTGATAAAGCAAAGGCATTTCATGAACTGGGGTTTCACCACAAAGCACAGTCATTATTTAACCAAATTATTAGTCATTGTGAACGTCATCCAACAGTGAGTGATGCTGTTTATTTACGTTATATTCAACAACAACAAAGTGAACGCCGTGATATAAAAATGGGCCCTAAAGAGCTGAATAACCATGCAGTTACACAGTTTAACCGTGGTCAATTAAATACCGCTCTTGAAGCATTCACACAAGCATTTAGAGTAATGCCTCGTAATCCAAGTATTGCTTTAAATTTATTGCAGTGTCTATTTGATAGTTCCAAGCAAAA
This sequence comes from Pseudoalteromonas sp. 1181_04, assembly GCF_052850545.1. Classification (NCBI taxonomy): domain Bacteria; kingdom Pseudomonadati; phylum Pseudomonadota; class Gammaproteobacteria; order Alteromonadales; family Pseudoalteromonadaceae; genus Pseudoalteromonas; species Pseudoalteromonas sp. 1181_04. The sequence goes on along the minus strand of NZ_VXCS01000014.1, from coordinate 82,202 downwards.
TGGCCAAACGTTAAACCTAATGATGGCAAAAAAATGCTATGCGTTACTCAATACGACAACATTAGACAACGAGCAGCAACAACGCTTTAATAAAATAGTACAACAAGCAACGAGTATGGGGCTAACACTTGCTAATCTAGAAGAGCCAGGCAAAACCAAATAGAATAATAAATAGTTTAGATAAGGTGTTGTTTATAAGAATGAGGAATTCAAAATATCGCTGACAAGCGGTGATATGACTTTTAAAATCCAGCCTTACTGGAATCGGATCATGTAAATTCAGTAAGGCATTGGTTATTGTCAATTACGAGCTAATAAATTACACCTTCTTCAATGAGACCGCGTTTATACAATAACGCAGACCACTTGGCATTGGTCCATCTGGGAATACATGACCTAAGTGCGCATCACATACATTACATACAGTTTCTATTCTTTGCATACCGTGGGTCTTGTCACCATTGTAAGCAATCGAGTTTAGTTGCGCGGGTTGAGTAAATGATGGCCAGCCAGTGCCGCTATCAAATTTTTCATCACCATCAAATAATAAGTTATCACAACATACACAGGCGTACTTACCAGGTTCAAACAAGGTGCAGCTATCTGAGCTGTGTGGGCGCTCTGTGCCTTTATTACGAGTCACATAAAAGGCTTCTTCGGTTAATTGTTCACGCCATTGCTGCTCGGTTTTTACTACTTTACGGCTCGGCTCTGGATTGCCTTTATTGGCAAAGTTTAGAATATCATTCCAATTCAACATAACTGACCTCATTGAGTAAGATGGGTTAATTTATTGCTATCCACATTATCATGGTATCGCGCTAATAACATTGTCAGCTTGGATTTATCCGCACTGCACAAAATGGTTTTGTAGGGGGTGAAAAATAATTTTGGTACTGGCTACGGGAATGTTTAAACTCACTAGCTACGTTTATCTGCACTGTTAAACCAGCCATCTCAACAGACTCAACGCCTATTAGTGAGCTAAATAGCTTCAGTACACCAATGACAGATTCTTACTAAGCCTATTTGCTGTTACATACTATATATACCCTGTTGATCACTATTTAGTTTCATACAATGGTAATTAATTTTTTTTCATTTTCAGTCAATAGTGTATTAAAGTATTGTGTTAGCTCTGCTTTAGTTGCCGGTAAGCCTATTGAGCATTGACGCTGTTCGCTGGAGAGAATTAAGAATTGGTCATCATGGCACTGTATTTCCTTGATACTATCAATAAGCAGCCATTGTGGGCCGTGAGTACGGTCAAAAAAACCTGAAAGGGTAAAGACCAAAAGGTGCTGTTGTTCGCGTCGAATAAACTTATCTAGGCTATTACGTGCTTTAAATAGTGGTGTTAGCCGATAACAGCATGAGCTAAATACAAATAGCCATACAGCTATTAACAATACAAACCACGCTTGCTGAAATAACATGGTAAATACACTCAACAATAATAACACGATACCGAAACAGCCGACGATCAGCGCCAGTAATTGATTAATTTTACGCATCAAAGACTCCTTGCAACGTTAACCTAAATTACTTACTTGCACTTTTTTCATCGGTTTCAGGATCGGGCCAATCATTAAAAAACACCGTTAAATAACGACTTTTTGCTAAATATAATAATACCCACAATACCGTCACCATTTGCAGCGCTAAAAACATCGAAAACTGATAATAACTATGAGCGGCTTGAATAATCAGCCAGCTTAAATCTATCGCTGCACATGCTAACAATGGCCACCGCATAAAACGCCACACTCGCGCTAACCATGCTGCACTGTCTGCGCTTTTTTGTGGCCTGCGCAAACAAAAAATTACGGCAGGAATAATGGCTATTGCACCAATAGCCAATGCACTGAAAAAGTCAGCTTTAGATCTAAACACTAATGACATTAAATCAAGCTCAGGACGCCTGCTCAGTGCCGCAATGATCCAAATAAAGTAGGCACGAAGTAATACCAGTAAACTCAAATGAAACGCGATTGGAGTGCGATAGGTGCCATATTTGTCCCAATACTCTGGTCCATAACGCTTCATAACTGGTTTTTCCTCTCGGCTACTACGCCAAGTAATATGAATGCTGCCACGGCTGTAACACCTAACCAGCGCACACCAAAGAACATCAGTAACTGGCTTAGTAATGGAGTGACAAATACTACTAACAAGCCAAAACCAAACCCGGTTACCAGTACAAATGCACATACTCTGAGTATAAAGTGGCGCCTTGCTACAAAGCGTTTCGTGGTTTTGATAATCTCATTTGCATACAAAGACACCAAACACACCACCAGTAACAATGCGATATTATATAAGTAAGGCTTTAGCCACTGACCAAAGGTCAGTGCTAAATCCTGAAAAAGCGTAATAATGCTATCCATTATGTTGCGCCAGTAATGCAATTAAATCATCTTCGGTCAGTATTTCAATGCCTAAATCTTGTGCTTTCGTGAGCTTAGAACCGGCTTTTTCACCCGCTATTAACGCATCGGTTTTAGCTGATACACTACCTGAAACTTTCGCCCCTAACTGCTGCAAGCGTGCTTTTGCATCATTTCGATTAAGCTCGTTCAAAGTACCCGTTAACACATAGGTTAAGCCTGCTAACGGTTGTGAGTCTTCACTTGGCGGCGTGAGTTCTGGCCAATGAATACCCTGTTCCAGCAAGGCAGTTACGACATCTAAATTATGTTGCTCAGCAAAAAAACCACGCACATGCTTGGCTACAATTTCCCCAACATCACTAACTTCGACTAACGCTTCAGTTGTTGCCGCAGTTACTTTATCTAGCGTTAAAAAGTGATTAGCTAAATTTTGCGCCGTCGCTTCACCGACTTCACGAATACCTAATGAGTATAAAAACTTAGCCAACGTCGTTTGTTTTGCATCATCAAGTGCTGCTACTAGGTTTTTCGCCGATTTTGGCCCCATGCGCTCAAGCGATTCAAAATGTCCTTGTTTAAGTATGAATAAGTCTGCTGGCGTTTTAATGAGCTCTCTGTCCACCAGCTGTTCAACAATTTTATCGCCAAGGCCATCGATATCGAGTGCTTTGCGTGAAGCAAAGTGTTTGATCGCTTCTTTACGCTGTGCTTGGCACACCAGGCCTCCTGTACAGCGCGCTACGGCTTCGCCTTCAATGCGTTCAATATGGGAGTCACAAATTGGACAAGTAGCCGGAAACTCAATCTCTTTGGCATCTGTTGGACGGCGCTCTAATACCACTTGAGTAATTTGTGGGATCACATCACCAGCACGGCGAATGATCACAGTATCGCCAATTTTTACCCCCAAACGCTCTATTTCATCACGATTGTGTAACGTTGCATTTGAAACCGTGACACCACCAACAAATACCGGCTCTAAACGAGCCACAGGGGTAATTGCGCCAGTGCGCCCTACCTGAAATTCAACATCCAGTAGCTGAGTGATTTCTTCTTGCGCAGGAAACTTATACGCAATCGCCCAACGCGGAGCTCGCGCTACAAAACCTAACCGCTCTTGTAGTGCTTTGTTATTTATTTTGATCACCACACCATCAATTTCATACTTTAAGCTGCTGCGGCGCTCAAGTATATCTTGATAGTAATCCAAAGCAGCTTGCTGGCCTTCGACTAATTTTGTTTCCGGGCAAAGTGGTAACCCCCAGTCAGTTAGCTTAGCCAATTGCTGGTAATGATCACTTGGTAATTCACCATTTGTTACTACGCCAATACTGTAGGCATAAAACATCAAAGGTCGCTTGGCGGTGATTTTTGAATCGAGTTGACGCAAGCTGCCTGCGGCTGCATTACGTGGATTAACAAATACTTTGTCGCCACGCTTTTCGGCTTCAGCATTAAGTTTGTCAAATCCGGCGCTATCCATGAACACTTCACCACGAATTTCAATTTCCTCGGGAAAGTCATCGCCACGTAATTTTAGCGGTACATTACGAATCGTTTTAACGTTAGTGGTAATATTTTCGCCGGTGTGCCCGTCGCCACGCGTTGCCGCCTGCACTAACACACCATTACGGTATAAAATCGATACCGCTAAACCGTCAAGTTTTGGTTCACAGCAAAAGGTCAGCTCATTGTTATCCATCAAACGTTCTTTAATGCGGCGATTAAAAGCGCTGAACTCTTCTTCACTAAAGGCGTTATCAAGTGACAACATCGGCACTTGATGAGTGACTTGCTCAAACTTAGCAAGCGCCGCACCGCCTACTTTCTGGGTCGGTGAATCAGTACTCAAGTACTCAGGATTTGCTACCTCAAGCGCACTTAATTGTTGTAATAAACGATCATACTCTGCATCAGGAATGCTTGGGTTATCAAGTACATAATAATTATGATTGTGATCTTCTAACTGCTGACGAAGTTGCGTTATTTGCGCTAACACTAAAGTGGACATACTGACCTCAAAAAACATAAAAAAGCCACTTAAACGAGTTATCGCCAAGTGGCTTATAAAATTCTTAATTAATTAACTGTATATTGCAGGTGATTAAGCTGAAAAGCGTCTCACTTTTTCAACATAATTGCGCACACTATCAACGGTCATTTCTTCTCGTTGTGAGTCTAAAATAACGGCGCCAAATTCATCTGCTAACTTTTTAGCCGCACTGTGCAACATATTAAATGCAGCAAGCCCGTCACCATCACACGGCAAGGTCATAAACAAGCTAATTCCAGCGGTGCTAAATTGTTCCATATTATCTATATCAAAAGTACCAGGGTTGTACATGTTCACTAACCGAAACAGCACTGGACCATGACCAGCAGGATCTAAATGGCGATTAAAAAAGCCTTCTTCAGAGTACTTAAAGCCAAGTGTGTTTACTGCTGGCAATAATTTGCTGCCTTCCATACTCAAGCCTTCAGGCATTTGAATATGCACAATGATAAAATCACTTGCAGCCGGTTGCTCAGCTTCATCCTCTACGCTTGCATCTGTTGCAGTAGTCACATCATCAACCTCAGCGGCAGGTTCGTCATCTGACGCTGCAAAAGAGTGTGGTTGCTTTTCATCAGCACTGAAGCTTAAATCCCCAAACTGCGGTTCATCACGCTCAGTATGAGATGCTGGCTCAGCTACGCTTTGACGCTCAGTAGGCGCTTGATCTGCAGGCTCAACCCGCTCATCATTAGTCGCAACGGGTGCATCTTTTTTACGAACTGACCATAGGCCATGTATTAATAATCCACCAATGACAATTACACTGATAATGATTAAAACCCATCTTAATTGTTCGGCCATCCCCTCACCTTTTATTATTTATCTACTCAAATATTAATATTTATGCATGTGCCATTTGCACCGCTTGTTCAATATCTACAGCGACCACACGCGAAACGCCCGGTTCAGCCATTGTTACACCCGTCAACCTGCCAGCCATTTCCATGGCAATTTTATTATGACTGATATAAATAAATTGCACCGATTGTGACATTTCTTCCACTAATCGGCAAAATCGCCTAACATTCGCATCATCCAATGGTGCATCAACTTCATCCAGCATACAGAACGGAGCTGGATTGAGCCTGAATATTGAAAATACCAATGATAATGCGGTCAGCGCTTTTTCTCCACCACTTAAAAGGTGAATTGTTGAATTTTTCTTGCCCGGTGGGCGTGCCATTATACTAACACCACTTTCCAGTAAGTCATCACTGGTTAATTCAAGATATGCACTGCCGCCGCCAAATACTTTAGGAAATAACTGACCAAAATCGTGATTTACTTGATCAAAAGTCATTTTAAAACGCGTTTTGGTTTCGCGATCAATTTTTCCAATTGCACCTTCAAGTGTCGTCAATGCTTTGCTTAAATCCTCGACTTGACGATCTAAATACTGGCTACGCTGCTGCGCTTGTTCAAACTCATCAATCGCCGCTAAGTTCACCGCGCCCAAGTCACTTAAACTTTGTCCTACTTTATTAAGCTGTCCTTGATAAGTGTTTATATTGGCGTTTTCAGGGAGCTGTGCCAATACTTCTTTCAAGTTTTGCTGTAACTCACCCAGAGGTTCAAGAGCTGCCTGTGCTTTAATTAATAAGCTCTGCTCTTCGAGGGCAAGTTGTTGTAATTGTTCTTGTAAAAGTACCAGCTCCCCCTGCGACGCTTTAAGCGTTGTTTGTTTATCTACAAGAGCTGTTTTAGCTTCCGTCAATGCACTTTGCAAATTTTTGAGTTCAATGTCACTTTGTTGATGTTGCTCCAACAATAATATTATTTGCTCTGCGACCTCTTCTAATGGGATCACCAACTCTTCAATTTGCGCGGTTAACTCACTGACAGCTTCACTGGCGGTTTCGCTGGCGGTCGTTGCATGCTGTAATTTAGTGTCACTGAGTTGGCATTCACTGCGCGCTTTTTGCTCACTTAGTGTCGCCTGATGGGCAAGCGTTTTATAGTGTTCAAGCTGAGCGTTTGCCTGTTTATATTGCTCATCAGTGTGTTGCTGCTGCACTTGAGCATCATTAAGCGCAACACTTATTTCATCACGCTGTTTTGCCACACTTGCTATATGTTGCTGTTGTTCAGCCACTTTATTCTCTATGCTCGTGTGTTCAACGTTTAACTGCTGTAGCTTTGCTTGTAATTTATGTTGTTGATTCTGAAACTGCTGTAATTGCTCTTTGAGCATATCGCGACGAGTGCTTCCTGAGGCCACTTGTTGAGCAAGCTGATGTACCGCTGCTTTTAACTCTTCGCTTTGTGCCTTCAATTGCTCACAGACTCGCTGTTGTTCTGTAAGCTTATTGCTTTGTATAGCTAGTTCGTCACTGAGTTGAGATGCTAACTGCGTTGCTTCGGCCAACTGTTTATGTTTGATCAGCAACGAATTTTCTGCACTTTTACTGGCGTGTTGATACCAATTGCGACCCTGAATATTACCTTGGCGATCTATCACTGCAAGCCAATACTCATCCGCTAAATCATTATATTCAAAATCATTTTTATACTTAATACGATGTAATAAATCAGGGTAAACCCCTTGCTCTATAAACACCGCTAATGAGCTTTGCGGTGCGGTGTCGGTAGTTGGCCATACTCCGTTAGGTGTTGCTATAGATGACACATTTAATTGTTCAAGCCCTTGTAATGCTTGTTCAACCACATGCTCAAATCCAGTACGTACAACTAACTGTGCCAAAACATCGCCACTACCTTGCGCTGGAGTATCTGCGAGTATTGTATTCAAGCCTGCTATTTTGGCTTTATTCTCGTTTTGTTGTTGTGCTAGTGTTTGATGTGCATCTTGGCAGGTGCGTAACACGGTTTGAGCTTGTTGATGATTACTATTTACTTTGTTTAAGGCAGTTTGTTTTGCTGCTAACTCTTGCGTTAGTGACTGCATTAACTGCTGCTGCTGCGCTACTTGTTCAGCAATTGGGTTTTCTGCCAGCTCTATTAATTCGCTTTCTAATGCCGTTTGCTGGTTTTTAATATAGTGCAAATTTTGCAGCTGTTGATCTGCTATATTTTGTTGCTTGCTATATTGCGTATTAATAGCCTGAAACTGTTCATTAACTCGTTGCCAATCAGTAGCACTGCGCTGCTTGGCACTGTGCAACTGTGCCACCGCGTCGGCCATCTCAGTGACTTGTTCTGTACATATTAAAGTATGTTCAATTGCCTCTTGTAACGCATTTTGTAGCTCATCAGTATGGTCTTTTTGTTGTTGTTGCAGCTGCTGATTTTGTAACTGCAACTGTTGCTGTTTGATCAGATTGTGACTAAACGCTTGTTGTTGTTGTTTTAAGTTTATTTGCTGTTGCTCAGCACGAGTCAATTCAGTGTGCGTTTGGTGCTGGGCTTGCTGCGCATCATTGAGTTTTTCAAGTTGCAATTGCACTTGGTTTTCAAGGCTTGCTAGTACATCGTCATGACCTGAATGAGCAGTTTTAAAAAAGCTAATTTGCTCATTCAGCTTGGCCATTGTGTCGGCTTTAGTCACTTGTTGCTGATGTAGCTTTTGCCATTTTAAGACCGCTAGTTGCCCTTTTAAAGTGCGCTCTTGGGTTTTTAACTCGCGGTATTTTTTTGCTTCAACTGACTGTACTGCCAGTTTATCAACTTGTGCTTGCAGCTCTTGGCGAACATCGAGTAAGCGTTCAAGGTTTTCGCGGGTACTTTTGATCCGGGTTTGCGTTTCACGACGGCGCTCTTTGTATTTTGAAACGCCTGCTGCTTCTTCTAAAAACACCCGTAAATCTGCCGGTTTACTCTCAATTAAACGCGAGATCATGCCCTGCTCGATAATCGCATAACTACGCGGACCAAGACCTGTGCCTAAAAATATATCGGTAATATCTCGTTTGCGGCATTTACTGCCATTGAGAAAATACAGCGATTGCCCGTCGCGTGTTACCAAACGTTTAATCGCCACTTGATTTCGATCGGCAAAAGTATTCGGTAAGTGCCCTTGGGTATTATCAAAAATCAACTCAACCGACGCTTGAGAAATAGGTTTGCGATTGGTTGAGCCATTAAAAATAACATCGGTCATGGCATCGCCACGCAGATTTTTAGCAGAGCTTTCGCCAAGCACCCAACGCACAGCATCGATGACATTAGACTTGCCGCAGCCGTTTGGGCCAACGACACAGGTCATTTGATCTGGGAATGGAATTTTAGTGGGCTCTACAAAAGATTTAAAACCCGCTAATTTTATGGTGCTCAAACGCATCTAATTGGTTTACCGATTGTTATTGTTATAGCTTGAGTATTTAATTTAACCGTTCTTGACGATAAAAGTAAGTACAGGGATTAAGCTTGGCGTTTAAAATTATCTAAAATAATACCCGTTGCCATGGCTACATTGAGAGATTCTGCACCACCAAAAGCGGGGATGGTTATTTTATCTGTTACCAATGCTGCGCAAGCTTGACGTATTCCATGAGACTCACTACCCATTAACAAAACACCTTGGCCTGTAAATTGAGTTTTATGCACGCTTTTTCCATCTAAAAAAGCGCCATAAATAGGTAAGTTTAAACCACTTAAGTACGCAGGCAACTCAACTTGACTCACTGAGACTCTAACAAACGAGCCCATAGTGGCGCTAATAGTTTTAGGGTTATAAGCATCGGCACTATCTGTGCTGGTGACAATATGCTTGATCCCATACCAATCAGCTACTCTGATAATGGTACCTAAATTGCCTGGATCAGATACGCCATCAAGGGCTAAGATTAAACCGCTTGCCTGCGGTGCACTCGCTGTTGGCATGTCAACTATCGCAATAGCTGCATTATTACTCACTAAAGTACTTGCTTTAGTTAACACATCTTCATCGGCTTCAATCATGTTTACGTGAGTAAACTGCTGCTGGAACTGCGCAATAAAGGCTGCTGTCGCAAATATATCAATAATTGTTAAACCACTTGCCAATAACTCAAGTACGTTTTTTTCACCTTGCACAAGGTATTGATTATGTTGCTTTCGGTACTTTTTTTGACCTAATGCACGAATTAACTTGAGTTGGTTTTTTGAAATCATAACAGCCCCATAAAATGATGGGCACAGTATAGCAGATTTAACATCGAGTTCTGAACTTGAAAAAACCTCACAGGATCAATTAATGCTGTTTGCGCTGCGTTCAAAAGTCATATTAATACGGATAAACATACCTTTAATGGCTTCAAGCTGATATGTATCACTCACATGTATCATCAGTTCGTTGTAAAGCTCATCACAAGCCATTGTAAACGTATCATCGCACTGGCCTTTTGTAGCCAGCAAAAAGGCTCTAGCCAGTGAGCTTTGCCACCGTTGTAAATATTTAAGCTGATTATCACCCACTGCCTGTTGGCAAATTGAGTGTAAACGCACCGACGCATGACCTAGATTAAGCCCAGTTAAAGCAAGATCGGTAATAGCACGTGATTCTGAGCCTTGATCATAATTGGTTAAACGCAGTAACCGATCAGCCATACGTCGGTTATACCAAAGAGCGGGTGAGCTATGTTGATGAATTTCTGATAAATCTTTATAGGTTGCTTTAAACACGCGATGCACTAACAACTGCACACTCGGACCTGTAAATAGTTGGAAAATCCAAAATAAAATACATACTCCAAGAAAAATAGCCAAAGCTGAGCTGAGCGTATAATTGATTGAAAACGCAAGGCTCATGTCAGTACTGGGCTTAACTAAAATCGTAAATGGAATACAGAACCCTAGCCCGTAAGGTAACGTTTGCTGATCGCCTAGTAGCAATAAGCCAATAAAATATGGCCCAGCTAACACCAACAATAATATTTCAAGTTGCCCACCACTTTGTGATAATAAGTTTAAAGCATAAAAAATAGCCACAAACGAGGCTACCACAACACCAACTAACAATCGCTTCATAACTATTTGTAAAATTGCCAGCGGGATACGGGCCAACATAATCGAAAAAATAACGGGTAAAATCATGATCAATAATGCAGCGGATGATCCAGTATTAACCCAAATAAATGCCCCGATTGAAAATACCAAGCTGGTTCGAAACCCAACAATAATACCTGCTAATGGATCTCGGTATGTCAACATGCTCGGAGCATTAAGCAGTGTTTTATCTCGTTGCTCTAATGCTTTATATGCCCGCAATAAAATTGTTAATTCATTCGCGATATCTAAACTGACATTTAAAATGTGTGATTCAAATGGCAGCTCACAGGTTTGTTGCGCCCGGTGATCAGTTAATGCGCGCCGCAACTGTTTGACTTCTTTAGCACAGTATTCAAAGCAGTCTGATTTTTCTATTAGCGTAAACATATCTTTTAATTGCTTGATTAACTCAGTAATCTTTGGTGTGATTTGTTCAGGATGATTACGCTGTAAGCGCCCCATTATTTGTACTAAGGCAAGAAGAGATAAAACTTTTTGTGCGATTTGATTGGCAGCCCGTGAACGCCCTGGACCTTTTGGCCCTTCGTAGCGAACTGCACTTGAGTCTTCACTAATACTGCCAAGCGTTGCCATTATGCGATCTATTTGCTGATGACGGTTTTCAGAAGAGCCCGCTTTATCAAGCTCAGTTACCAAATAATGTAACGTTTGATTAATGACAGACTTTGCCTGCGTTTGTAAGAGCTGCTTGACCTTAACAGGCCATAATAGATGGCTCACTAACCCTGCGCATACCGAACCGACTATAATTTCACTTACTCGTGATTGCGCCACCGCGAAGATACTTTCACTACTGACCGTTGCTGGGTTTACCATCACTAACAAAATAATGATAGCAGCCGTTACGCCGGCCATAGCAAATGCGTAAACAAAATTTGCTTGGCGCACCATAGCTGACAATGCAGAGTTTAAACCGAGCCAAAAAGCCAATCCACCCAGCGCTAAATAAGGGTAAGCACTGAGCTGAGTGAGTACTAAAATACCAAATAGGCCACCCACCAAAGTGCCTACAATCTGACAAAGCGCTTTTTCAATAACGAGACCACTTTCAGGGCGGATCTGTAAAAACACCGCAGAAACAAGTGCCCAATAAGGTCGATCTAGATTTAAATAAATGGCAATTGTCAACGACATTGCCATGGCAATCACCCCTTTTAATGCAAACTTGATAGCCTGTTCTTTGGGGCATAGAAGATTATTTAAAACAAGATGCAAAACTAATACCTATTCCGTAGCAAGGTGAATAGTCGCTGTCATACCTGCGCTTAGCTGGATCCCTTCTGGCAAAGCATCTAGCTTAATATCAACCGGAATACGCTGCGATAAACGTACCCAATTAAATGTCTGCTGCACTTGAGGTAAAAGTTGGTTATTACTTTGCGTATTGATATTCGCGATTGCTTTACCAATACTCACTACCTGACCGGTTAATGGCTTTGTATCGCTCAGTAATTCTATTGTCGCTTTTTGATTGGTGTGGATCAGTGGGATTTTGGTTTCCTCAAAATAGCCTGTTACATAAAATGAATCTGATTGAACAATAGCGAACACAGGCATGCCCTGTGCAACATAATTGCCTTGGCGTAGATTTAAATTAATAATTTGCCCGGCAACTGGAGCCGTAACTTGCGTGCGAGATAAATTTAATTGCGCCACCGTTTGATCCGCTTTCGCTAAGTCGTAATTTGCTTTGGCAATTTCAGTACTAATGCGGGTCGCTTCTAAGCTTTCCTCACTGATAGCTTGTTGAGTATTTAATGCTTTACGTCGTTCATACTTATGTTTAGCCAGTTCCCAGCTATATAAACTATTGTTAGTATTTGCTTTACTTTTATCATAAGCCGCCTGATAACGTTGTTGGTCAACACTAAAAAGCAGTTCACCTTTTGCAACTTGCTGCCCATCTTTGACATTTAATTTTGTTACCCAGCCTGATACATCTGGCACAATAGTAACAATATCAGCTCGAATGCGACCATCGCGTGTCCAAGGTGTGTGCATATAATCAGTCCATACCCAACGGCCTGCAAAAATAGCCGCGATAATAACGACGATAGTAAGCATAATACGTAAATATCTAACCATTCTATTTATCTTCCACTTAATAAAAAGACACTCAAGGCGAGAAAACACATAAATAAAGACACTTCAAACCAGGCCACTTTCCAGATGCGATCATGCCAATCCAAACGATGTAAAATAAAGCGAGTCAAAGCGGTTAAAATAAATGCCATTGGGAAATAAATCACTAACGGGCTAAATTCTAAGCCGCCAATAACTACAGCGTGGTGCATAATCAATCCCCTGTTATATGTACTTTGACAACAAACTAAAAAGCATCACAAGTAAAATTTTTGCGACAGTGTCTATCAATATAGTAGCAGCTAATTATCACATTATCTTACTTAACATGCTGTTAATAGCGGTAATCGTTACACCATACTCAGCAAATTAATCAGTCGCGTTATATTATAAATTAAGCTTTAAGCAAAATATTGAGGATAATAAGGATCTGGTAAATAAAAAACGTGCCTAGAGCACGTTTTGAGGGATTACTACTGGAGCTATTGCTCAGTATTTATTTTTATAGGTCCACAAATGCAGTAGCTCACTGGCAATGGTGGCTGCGGCAATCGCAGTAAGTTCACTTTGGTCGTACGAAGGTGATACTTCAACAACATCCATACCAATCATATTAATGCCTTTAAGGGCACGTAATATCTTAAGTACTTTATCTGATGTTAATCCACCACATACCGGTGTTCCAGTACCTGGGGCAAACGCCGGATCTAAGCAATCAATGTCAAAAGTGATATACACAGGTAAATCACCTACTCTCGCTTTAATCTGCTCAGCAATCGTTTGCGCCGATAAATCATTGGCCGCCATCGCATCAATCACTGCAAACTCGTGTTTGCTTTGATCAAAATCAGTACGAATACCAATTTGGATACTATGATCAACATCAATCAGCCCTTCCATCGGCGCATGGTAAAACATGGTGCCGTGGTCGTAGCGTGAGCCATTGCTATAAGTATCAGTATGGGCATCAAAATGCACCAACGCCATTTTACCAAAGCGCTTAGCGTGCGCACGTAACAACGGTAAAGTTACAAAGTGATCGCCCCCTAAACCTAAAATTGCTTTACCTTGGCTTAAAATACCCGCAGCAGCTTGTTCAAGCTTAGCGGTAAAGTATTCAGCGTCACCGACAGGGTAAGTAAAGTCTCCAGCATCAGCCAGTTTTAGGCGTTCGAACAATTTGAACGTCCATGGGTATTTTGTTTCTTCCCATGCTAAATGCACTGATGCACGACGAATCGCATCAGGGCCTAAACGAGCACCTGGACGTCCTGAGGTTGCCATATCAAATGGCAAACCTAACACCACAACATCAGCATTGATGTCAGTAATATTTTGTACCATTGGCTGACGTAAGAACGTCATGCCATTGGAATACAATGAGTGATCTGGATGATCAAACAAAGTGGTCATATTAAAGCTCTTCTAAATAAGTATAACCGTCTAAACCTGCTTGCAATTCATCAAGTACACTTTGCTGCTCGTCTGCTGGTAATTTTGCAGCCACCAGCTGTGCGTACGATGATTGAAAACCTTCTACATCAAGGTGAACATAGCGCATCATGTCAGCTACAGTGTCACCTTGGTTTATTTCTACAATACTTGCATCGCCTTGCTCATCCATGTGTACCATTGCACTGTGGGTGTCGCCAAATAGGTTATGCATGTCACCTAAAATTTCTTGGTATGCACCCACTAGGAAAAAGCCCATTAAATAGGGTTTTTCAGCACTAAATGCCGGCACTGGTAAGGTGCTCTCAATGCCTTGCCCATCTACATAGTGATCTAGTGCACCGTCAGAGTCACAGGTAATATCTAACAATACTGCGCGTCTTTGTGGTGCCTCAGTTAAGCCACTTAATGGCAATACAGGAAACACTTGGTCGATCCCCCACGCATCAGGCAATGACTGAAACAATGAGAAATTAACAAAAAACTTATCCGCCAAACGGGCATTAAGTTCATCTATTATCGGGCGATGAAAACGGTTTTTGTTATCCATGTGTTTATTAAGCTCATAACACACACGTAAATTTATTTGCTCAGCCCAGGCGCGTTGAGTTAAATCTAATAATCCCATCGCAAACTGGTTATGTGCTTCAGCTAAATCACCTTGGCTATCATGATATATCTCAATTAATGCACGGTCGTCTGTCAGCACATGAAGTTGCTGCCACGACAGCCACATGTTATTAAGCAATAATGGCGCGTCATCTGCTGGCGCTTGAATTTCTTCCGGCTCATAGCTTTCAGTGCCAATTACATTAGAGATAAGCACAGCATGATGCGCTGTTAATGCACGTCCAGACTCAGAAATAATAGTCGGGAATGGTTGCTCGTACTGCTTACAAATATCACCAATGGTGTAGACAATATTATTTGCATACTCAGCTAAGCTATAGTTCATCGAGTTGTGAGACTGGCTCCGAGTGCCGTCGTAATCAACCGCTAAACCACCACCGACATCTAAACATTCAATTTGTGCACCGAGTTTGCGTAGTTCACAATAAAAACGCGCCGCTTCGCTAACACCTAAACGCACATCGCGAATGTTCGCCATTTGCGAGCCTAAGTGAAAATGCACCAACTGAACTAAATCAAGTTGATCAGTCTCTTTTAAACGATTAACAACATGTAATACTTGTGAAGCGGATAAACCAAATTTTGATTTTTCACCACCGCTAGCTTGCCATTTTCCTTTACCCTGCGACGCTAAGCGCACGCGAATACCAATACGCGGTTTTACGTTCAGCTCTTTAGCTTGGCTAAGTACCATGTCCAGCTCAGAGAGTTTCTCAAGTACGATGTACACTTTATGGCCTAACTTTTCGCCAATTAATGCTAAGCGAACATATTCTTTGTCTTTGTAGCCATTACAGACAATCACTGCACTGGTTTTTTCAGCTAATGCCAATACTGTTAATAGCTCAGGCTTGCTGCCCGCCTCTAAACCAAGTTGTTTCTTTTCTACGTTCGCTTGGCTTGCCACAATTTCTTCGACCACTTCGCGCTGTTGGTTTACTTTAATTGGATAAACAAGCAAGTAATCTTTTGGATAACCATAGCTTTCAATCGCAGTATTAAATGCAGCACATAAGCTGTGCACGCGATGATGCAAAATTTGTGGAAAACGAACCAACGCAGGTAAACTCAAGCCTTTATCTTCAAGTTGTTTTGCAATATCAATAAGTGCGATGGTTTGCTCTGGGGCATCAGCCTTGGGCGCAACATACACATCACCTTGATCATTAATACCAAAAAAACCTTGGCTCCAATGACGAACATTGTAACTCGTGCGAGCTTGTTCTAGTGATGTTGTCTCTTTCATTTATCTTTCTCTTTTATTTGATGAATGCCTTGCGGCTGTTGCGCGCATTAAAGGAAAAATAGCTTATCAAGTCCAACAAGTATTTTTGCTCGTAACGAGTGAGTTTTAGTGTCGATAACAACGGCCCTTTTAGTTGTTGGGCACTGGCGTATTTAGTATAAAAAATAGAAGGCTTAAAAGGGAATATATATAAAAAAGTTAGCCGAAAACGTGACTCTCAATGATAAAAGTGGCGCTGACCAAGTCCATTTACGACTTATATCCGTGTATAAGCCGTAGTTGTGTAGGAGATAAAATCGATGAAGTACTCAAAAACTAAAACACAAAGCGTAGGCAGTTTCTAGTCACTAATTAGCCTTATTGACTGAGCCCTAACTCCATAAACAAGCTATGTGGATTATCGGTATAATTACCAAAACTTGCACAGCGTTGAAAACCTAAATTTTCATACAGACTAATCGATTCAGCCTGTTTCGGGCCTGTTTCTAACCGGATCAAAGGGATCTCTTCTTCGCCAGCATGATGCAATAAAATTTGCATTATACGCCGAGACAAGCCTTTACCACGATGACTTGGTTTGACATACAGACGGCGAATTTCACCATAAGGTACTGTGTCAAACTGTCTGACAATCGCACCACATGCAACAATACCCTCCTCGCTTTTTAAGCCAATGGCGTAAACATTAGCTTGACCAAGCTCACTCACCGACAGCGATTGTGCCGTGGCTACTGGGTACAGAGAATTTATAAGCCTATCGATATCAGAAAAAACATTAATCACATCCGGATCATCAGGGGTTAAGTCGACTAACTGCATAAAAGCTCTAATTATATTTATTGTTTGATAACAAACTATACCGAATTGTTGCAAATGAACAACCCAGAACTTTGGATTTTTCATTTATTTGCTATCTTATTAGTCACAACTTTGTCGTATGTCAAAATAATAGTTTGCTGTGGTGTTAAACGTTAGCGCCTTTTATAAAGTACGGGTTAAAAAATAGATTAACGACTAAAGTTTTAACGCCCTGCGTCGATAAATAACTAAGTTAACGTTAAAGGAATAACAATGAAACTCCCCAATCTTGGTCAAGCGCAGCAAATAGCTTTGCAAACGGTGTCGGCTAATCGCGCCACGGAGTTTAAAGCCGCCGCATCTCTTGTCGAACCACACGATCACCTTTCAACACTCGAAGACGCAGCAAGTACACCCCTTGATAATCCATTTAAAGGCCGCCAACTTAATCAAGATTACACCCCCTCTTCTTACATTGGTATGAACCGTTATAGAGTCACCTCCAGCACCACCATTAACATAGGTGAACCGATTAAAGAGCCGACCTATCGCTATGGTGACTTTACAGATCCCGATGATATAAATGCTTTTTTAGATCAAGTAGACCGGCTTGAAGGCGAACATAAATTTATGTTCCAACACCTAAAACCAACACAAGAACTACTTGATTTGGTGCAAAAAATGAGTGATGAAGAGCTTGCTGTATTTAGTCAATTTGTTGTTACAACATCTAGTTATCACTTTGGCACAGAAAACAACAACAGCAGTGCACAGTTAATTTCATCTTTAAGCAAACTGTCAGATGATGCCTTGAGCAGTACTCTTGCAACAATGGATAAATTATTACAACAAGGGAATGATTATAAGAAGCCGATGTCACCATTAGGTGAAAATGAGCATGGTAATGAAAGAGTCGAAATGATCAGTATGCCTGAAGCCATAAACTGGTTTAAATCAAACTTTAAGGCTAACAGTGCAAAATATGAATTGGCAAATGATTACACCAATTTATTAATAGAAAAAAACCTCAGCGAAGATCAACTTATGCAGTTAAATGACCACTTATCTGACAGTACGCTTACACAAAGCAGTGGTATCATCGACATGATGAGCTTAGTTAAAAACCACCAAACGGATGATGTATTGGCAATGCTCAATGAAGTTGATAAAGACCAAGAACCTAACTTATTTAGTTACCTTGCACAGCAAACTAATTATCAAGCCAATAAGCAGTATTACCAAATGGATAATGGTAAGTTTGTTGCACAGCAAGATAATATTAGCTCTGACTCTAATAGACGTGAGCTTTATAACAATATCCTAAACGCCTATAACGACATTGGCATGGGCTGGATAAACGATGCGCTAGAGCAATTCACAGGGAGTCCCGCACAGATCCAAAACGAATTATGGCAAACACTACTTGATGATAAAGAAAAAATGCCCGAGCAGTTTACTCGCTCAGATTCAGTTGAGGCATGGGCAATAAATAATATTGCTCGGATAGAAGGCGCATTCCACGTAACACAAATGAATAAAATTTATGATTATAATAGCGAGCGACTAGTTCCTGAATTAATCGGTGATCTTACCTTTTACAGCAGTGGCAACATTCGTAGTTCAGTAGATAGTGAAGAGCCACAATCAGCTGAAAATCAACCGTAATTAAAGAACTTACGGTGCTCTGCTCCGGCTAAGTTGGCATTCACCTTATTAGGGTGTTTATACTCACGCCAGTTTGCCACATTACGGCCAACATTTAATTTCGCAAAGTCAGTATCGCCATCTGGCGACATTCCCAAAAACTGTTTTAGCTTCAACAGGCCGCCAGGTTCGCTCACATCAAGCGATAAAAAATCATCACGATCTTTAAAATACTTAAATACCGCCTGCTGATGTTTAGTATAACAAGCAGCCAAATCGCGCTCACTCAACGGGTAAATAGAGGGAAACGTTTGATGAAAGCTGCGCTTTAGAACCGGGCTAAAGTGCCCTGTTTTAAGATCAAGATGTGGCGCCATTTTTTCAAGCAGCATCGTGATGGATGGCAACCATGCTTTTAGGTCTCGGTTTAAATAAATAAACTTAGCACCAGGAAATAACCCGTCTAAATGCATATAGTCACTAAAACACGGTGCGTCAGATATAGCATCAGCTATTTCAAACGCTTTTTTAGTAAACGCGGTATGCGCAACCAACAAGCCCATTTCTAACAACGCAACACTGATGCTCGTGGTGCCGGTTCGAGGCAGACCGATAATAAATATCTTAGACATCTAACGTCACTCATTTTTAAAAGGCTGCTAGTATATACCTAAATGACAGCATCACCCACAGAGCAACAACATAGTTAAGCGGTAGTTTAACCGCAAGCTCCCTTATTTATTATCCATATTACTACGGTGCCCATAACTCAATACTCGAGTAATTTCTAATTTGTCGCCTAAGTCATGCCAAAGCATCACAAAATCAGCTTTACCGTCACATTTATTGCCGCCATTTTGACAAAATATGTGAGTTCCTTTGGTCATCACACCAAAATCTTTAATGGTAAACACTTCAAACGTGCCGCTGACCAACTCCCGCGTATACTTGCCACATGCATATTGTTTAGTATTAGCTATCATGGAATTGCGATCCCAGGTAACTCCACCGTTATCATGATAAAACTCAACACCTTCCGCGAAGTAGCTCGCGTGCTTAGCAAGTTGTACTGGGTTATTACAATGATTAAAAGAATCAAAAAGTGCTGTATCTAAACGCATCATTTTACTTTGCAAATCAGTAACATCAGCCTGACTTACCAGCGGCATTAGTAACAATGCAAACAGATATAACTTTTTCATAGTCATTTAAAGCTTCCTGCGTAATAAACGAGCCGATAACATCTCTCGTTTAATTTATTATTGTTGATATATAAACCATATCCCAGTGTTTGTTGCGATTCAATCAGTAACTCCGATTTTTCTATCAATATAAAGATAATGCTTTTTAGACCATACACTCTATTGCTCATTAGATATTAAACACTTTGTTACGCAAAAATACTGTTCAAAATATCTGAGCAATTTATACTGAGGGCAATGTCGATATGATCAGAGGTTTTAGCGTGCAGTTTACACAAGGTATGGAATATTTTTTTTCGGGCTTCAAATTAATTACCCAAAAAGGCTTGAAGCGATTTGTATTTATTCCTTTATTAATCAATATCGTGCTTTTTGGTAGCTCATTATTCTTTTTATATGGCTGGCTTACCGATGGGTTTGCTTATTTAAATGATCTATTACCAACGTGGTTAAGTTGGCTGGAGTGGCTGATGTGGCCTATTGCAGTATTAGTGATTTTATTTAGCTACAGTATGCTGTTTTCGGTGATCACTAATTTCATCGCCGCGCCCTTTAACGGCTTACTCAGTGAAAAAGTAGAGCTGTATTTAACAGGTCAAAAAATTAATGATGATGGCTTAGCGGAGATAGTGAAAGATGTGCCACGAATGCTTGGCCGTGAGTGGACTAAGTTGTGCTATTACCTACCACGTGCCATTGGCTTTTTTATCTTACTGTGGATATTACCTGTTATCGGCCAAGTGTTATGGGTGATGTTTACCTGTTGGATGTATGCCGTGCAATACAAAGATTATCCGTTTGATAATCACAAAATTTGCTTTAAAGAAATGAAAGAAGACTTAAAACAAAAACAAACTCTCTCGTATGGATTCGGCTTAGCCGTATTGTTGCTTACAGCCATTCCTATCGTGAATTTAATTGTTATGCCAGTCGCTGTGTGCGGCGCAACTCGCTTGTGGGTTGATCAATACCGCCCTAAGTATCGCGAATAAAACGCTCAGAGGGGACGACAATATAAGCCATTATTAAGTCCCCTATTTGCAGCACTATTTACACTAAAACTTGCCGTGTATTAGCGATGAAATGATGCACTTCGCGCTCAATTTTAGGATCAACTGGCTGCTCTGGAGCGCGATCATTTGGGCATGGCATCCTTGGAGTTGTGCCAAACAAACGACAAATTAATGGCCGTTCATCATATACAGTGCATCCCTTTGGACCTAAGTGTACACAATTAAATTCATTTAATGCCGCTTCGTGCTCTGCATCGCTTTTTACCGGTAATCGAGACATTTCTTCAGATGATGTTGTCACTGGACCGCAACAATCATGACAACCTTCAACACATTCAAACGATGGAATGTTAGCGCGTAATCGCAAGATTACTTTTTGGTTTTTATACATCAATTTTTACCTTTATTTAGCCAGTATTCATGCCGCACTAAAATTAATTAGCTATATAGGCTTTGCGGCACTTTTGTCACGTTCAGATGTACTGTGATCTCTTCTCTGTCATGATATAAATGCTTAGCTTGTAATTCATAGCTTATACCGTATTTATTAAGCTCTTCTTTGATCATCGTTAAGCACTCATACACACTGTCAAAGCGCTTTTTCATTGGCAGCTTTAAGTTAAAGATAAGTTCTTTCGCGTATGCGTTGACCGCCCAATCAATCATAAGACTGGTTACTTTGGTTGGTTTTTCTACCATATCGCATACTAACCAAGTAATATTTCTTTTCTCAGGGCGGTATTTAAAACCATCAACACGGAAGTGCTTAACTTGACCTGTTTGCATTAAATCATCATTCATTGGGCCGTTATCAATGGCGCTAACAAACATACCGCGACGCACTAGTTGATACGTCCAACCACCTGGGCAGGCACCTAAGTCAACACTGCGCATACCGGCTTGAACCCGCGCTTCACGATCTTTTTCCGCAATAAACACATTAAACGCTTCATCCAGTTTTAAGGTCGAGCGACTCGGTGCATCACTTGGCATTCTTAGTCGTAATATTCCCATAAAAAATGGGGAATTATTATAACTATATGAATGACCGACAAACGCGGTGTTATTAGTTAAAAACATGATGTGCATTACGGGGCGATTGGCTTTAGGTTCGCGTAACACGGTGTTTTGTTTCTCTAAAGCCTTTTTAAGTGGGGTAGAGATTTTTTTGCAGAAAGTTAACAACTCTTTGCCTTCATTGGTATCGGGGGTTTCTACCCGTAGCTCTGAGCAAAGTGGAAAATCGACCGCTGCTTTTACTATTTCGCCAACACGGTCTTCGACGGGCATGTTTTCAAGTAAAGTGCCGGCAAACCACTGACGGGCAAATACCATATTTTTGAAATCAACCTTTTTGATGATTTCATCACTATGCTGCGCTTCAAAACATTCGTAAATAACATAGCCGGTATTTGGCTTTGCTTTTACATACCCAGCAAAACCTTGCTCTGCGGCATGAAATGTTATTTCTGCAGCGGCATCATTTTCAAAACCACTACGGCAGTAAATCACTACACTTGACATAAAAACCCTTTAATTGCTCTTTTGAGCGATATTCTCTATTAAAATTTAAACCGTGCTACTTGCACTAATAAAATAGTCCAACCAATAATAAAACATAAACCACCAACGGGTGTGATGGGGCCAAGCCACTTATAACCGGTGATTGCTAATAAATATAAACTGCCACTAAACAACAAAATACCAGCAATAATAAACCAACCAGCCGATGTGAGGTTAATTCCCCATTTTATTAAAATGGCAATCGCAATTAACGCAAGGCCATGCACCATCTGATACTCTGCCGCAGTTTTAAATATGCCAATAGCATATTCAGAAACACGGCTTTTTAAACCATGAGCCGCAAAGGCGCCCAACACCACTGATAGCATGCAAAATAAACTGCCAGTCATTAAAAATAGTTTAATCATGATTTTTTTCCTGCTAAAGATGCCTTTAAATATGCTGTTTGATAAAACTAGCAGCGTGCTCAGCGGCAGTTTGCACATTACCTAACTCTGTAAAGCCACTGCGTTTGCGTGGTTTTAAGGAATGATCGCCATCAGCTAGCCACACAAACTCTGGGCGTTTATCCAGTTGTAGCTGTGTTAATTCGTCACGGGTACCAAATGTATCGCGCTCGCCTTGGAGCACCATAAACGGGCATGGTATTTTACCAAAATGATCAATGCGTAATTTATCAGGCTTGCCTGGTGGATGAAATGGATAGCCAAATGCCAATACGCCTGAAATTGGTGGCATTGTTACTCGCTCTTCACTGACAAGCATTGATGCCATCCGCCCGCCCATTGACTTGCCACCAATAAATAACGGTAAGCTTGGCTGTACAAAGGTTAATATATGTGCAAAGTATTGCAGTAATTTAGGCGCACGATCTGGCGGGCGACGCTTATTGTTTTGCTTGGCTATTTGCATATATTCAAAGTCAAATAAGCCTACATCAATACCTTTTTCTGCCAGCAAGCTTGCCATTTTCTGCATAAATTCTGAATCACTAGCGGCTCCAGCACCATGGGCAAAAATAAATTGTGCCAAAGCGGGTTGTTGGTCACTTTTAATCCACTCGATAGTCATATTAATACTCTTGCTCTTGTTCAACTAAACTCAGCATCCACTGCTTAAACGATACTATTTTGCCTAATTCAGATTGCGTTTCACGACTTACTAAATAGTACGCATTTTTACTTTCTAAACTGTGGTTAAACGGAATAACTAAACGTCCTGCATCAATATCAGGTTTAGCAAGCACACTGTTACCAATAGCAACGCCTTGACCATGCACAGCTGCTTGCAGCACCATTGATGAGTGACTGAATATTGGTCCTTGGTTTACTTGCACATTACGTACACCGGCGGTTTTCATCCACGTTTTCCAGTTCTTACGGGTGGTATCATGTAATAAAGTATGGTTTGCCAAATCACTTGGCTGATCCAGCGGCTTTGGCCCTGTTAATAGCATAGGGCTACACAAAGGCACTAGGTATTCTGTATGCAGTTTATGCGTTTGCACGCCACTCCAATGACCACGGCCATAATAAATAGCCACATCAACATCATCGGTGAGTGAGTTTTCGTCTTGATCTTGGGCTTTTATTCGTACATCTATCTCAGGGTGCAGTTCGTTAAATAAGCTCAAGCGTGGCACTAACCATTGAATAGCAAAGCTGGGCGTTAAACTCACGGTTAATGAGCCTTTTGCACCACGGGCTAATAGCTTTTCGGTAGCATCAATTAGCTGAGTAAATATTTCTTTAATATCTAAAAAGTAACCTTGGCCTTCTTCGGTGAGTAATAAAGAACGGTTTTTTCGCAAAAATAGTTTTAAGCCAAGATGCTCTTCTAAAGTTTTTATTTGATGACTTACCGCCGCCTGTGTGACGTATAACTCTTCAGCCGCTTTAGTAAAACTCAAATGGCGAGCAGCAGCTTCAAATGCTTTTAATGCGTTTAGTGGCGGAACACGTCGAGACATAGTGATCAAACTTAGAATTAGTTTTTCTTATGGATAAGATTATATACACATGCCAAGGAAGTGTATATTCAAGACATAAAAAAAGCGACTTTCGTCGCTTTTCTTATCACGCTTTGCGATTACAAGTCGCTGGCGCTGGTATCCAATGGGCCAAAGCTTTTAACTAAATCATCCACGGCTTTCATTTGACTTAAATAGCCTTCCAACTTACTTAATGCAAGTGCACATGGGCCATCACATTTAGCTTCATTAGGATTAGGATGCGCTTCAATAAATAAACCCGCTAACCCTAATGCCATGCCGCTGCGAGCAAGTTCTGCCGCTTGTGCACGACGACCATCGGCAGAATCACTGCGCCCACCTGGACGTTGTAAAGCATGAGTGGCATCAAAAATAACCGGAGCCATTGGTTTCATGTCATCCATACCCAGCATATCAACGACTAAGTTGTTATAACCAAAGCTTGAGCCACGCTCGCACAATACAACATTGTTATTACCCGCTTCATTAAATTTAGTAATGATGTGGCGCATTTCGTGCGGGGCTAAAAATTGTGGCTTTTTAACATTAATAATTGCGCCCGTTTTCGCCATTGCGACCACTAAATCTGTTTGGCGCGCCAAAAATGCTGGTAATTGGATAACATCAACCACTTCTGCCACAGGCGCTGCTTGATGCGGCTCATGGACGTCAGTGATCAAAGGAACATTAAACGTTTTTTTGATTTCTTCAAAAATCCTTAAGCCTTCTTCCATGCCTGGACCACGGTATGAATTAATTGATGAACGGTTTGCTTTATCGAATGACGCTTTAAACACATAAGGAATATTAAGCTTAGTGGTCACTTCTACATAATGCTCAGCGATACGCATTGCTAAATCACGAGACTCAAGTACATTCATGCCACCGAACAATACAAACGGTTTTTCGTTTGCCAGTTCAATATCATTAATTTTAATTAAATGGTTGTTCATTTTTATTCCTTAAGGTGCAACTGCTTGCATCATTAAACCACAAATATATGCCATATACGTGCCTACGCCATAGCCCAGAACGGCTAATAATACCCCAACTGGCGCAAGCGATGGGTGAAATGCCGAAGCAACCACTGGTGCCGATGCCGCACCGCCCACATTCGCTTGCGAGCCAACGGCCATATAAAATAGCGGCGCTTTAATTATTTTTGCCACAATTAACATTAAACTGGCATGGGTAAGCATCCAAATTAAGCCAATAACGAAATACATAGGTGATTCAAATATAGCCGTAATATTCATATGAAGGCCAATTGATGCCACTAAAATATATAAAAAGCTGGAGGCTACTTTAGATGCGCCAAAGGCTTCAATATGACGTACTTTAGTAAACGACAATGCAATACCTATGGTCGTCGAAATAACAATTAACCAAAAGAACTTACTGTTTAAGCTATATTCTTGTGCCCATGGAAAGTTAGCGTCAAAGTAAGGTCCTAAAAAGTCTGCACAAAAATGCGCCAGACCGGTAATACCAAATGCAATTGCAATGATCAGCATATAATCATTGAGTGTTGGCAGACGTGCGTGCTCGGCTTGGTATTTTTCAACGCGATTTTTTAACTCTTCAATCGCGCTAGTATCCGCGCCTGTTTTCGCATCAATGGCTTTATGGTTGGCAGCCATTAACAGTAATACTGCCATCCATAAATTAGCGACAATCACATCTACCGTAACCATTGCTGAGAATATATCTCCGCCAACTTCAAACATTTCTTTCATCGATGCTTGGTTTGCACCACCACCAATCCAGCTTCCAGCAATCGTGGTCATGCCACGCCATACTGCATCAGGGCCATGACCACCGACTGCTTCTGGATACACTGCGCTCATGATCAAAATGGCCAACGGGCCGCCGATCACAATACCCGCAGTACCGGTTAAAAACATAATTAATGCTTTCGGACCAAGATTAATAATGGCACGTAAATCAATACTAATGGTCAGTAAAATTAAGCACGCCGGAAGCAAGTAACGTGATGCTACAAAGTACACATTAGATGAATGACCATCAACAATGCCAAAAGTATTCAATAGTGAAGGTAAAAAATAGCACAGTAATAATGCTGGGACATATTTGTAAAACTTTTTCAGTGCGCTATTTTGACTGTTCGATGTTTTAAAAATAAAGCCTAATATTACTGCTAATAAACCAAAGACAACCGCGTCATTGGTGATCAGGGCAGTATGGGCGTCAGCCATGTAAATTCCTTAAAAGTTAATGGTGAGTTTTGTGATTATCTTCAAGTTCTTCAAGTTGATGCTGAATAATATCAATTGCAGGATCATCTGGACACTCATCGATAAAAAATTGTAAGTCGTCACGTGCCATTTTCGGACAATCAAGCTGGTTAAGTAAATAGCCTCTGTCGCGTCTTTCGTACGGGTCATCGCCTATTAGCTCCATCAGCATCTCAACACAGCTCAAAGCATGACCAAATTTATTACTGCTAATAAAGGCCCACTTTTGTTGTGCTAGATAAAGCTTATACACTTCTTCGTCAAAAATGAGCTCAAGCGGCTCTTGCTCATCACCATTTTCTTCACTGGCGTTTTCAGGAATAATATACCAACTTTGTTGACCTGAACTCGGCTCAAGTAAATAACCTTCCTCATCGCTAATAGCAACATGGACATTTATTTCACTATTATTAATCGTTACATTTGCATCAAAACCTGCATGGTTCAGCAAATGGCATAATAAAATACCCAGTGTTGTTTCAGAACCACTGCGCATACTCAGCATATAGCTAAAGCTATTTAAGGTGTATTCTGGGACTTTTAAACTGGATACGCTAAATAACCACTGAGTAAAAAACATATCAACTAGCGCATCAAACCGTTCGTGAATATCAGGGTATTGTTGGCATAGTTCGGTGACTTGATTTTCAAAGTCGCTCAGTGTGGCAAAGCTATCACTTAAATCAGCTTGAGGATCCCACTTCGCTTCAGCGCTTATACAACGATACAACGCTTGGGGAACGAATGTGTCAAAAGCCTCATCTTGATAGGATTCATTTTGATCTTCAAACCAAGGGGTGGTCATTAATACGGCAACATCTTTAATAGAAAATGAATGACTAGTTTACCTATTTTTTTACACAGATACCAACGTAGCACGTTAGATTAACGTTCAAAGACTGTTTAGTGCAGCCTTTGAACACCTTTAGTTACAAAATAAACGCTGTTTTGGCAACCGCTAGCTTACCAATGAAGGCAATGACCACAGTCGTAACAACTAAAAACACAATTTTTATACTGGTTTTTTGCTGTTTACTGGCAATAATACCCAGTGCAATATACGCCACTACAAGAATAATCTTTTCAAGCAGCCAGGTTTGTTCTAGTGGATTAATTTTTGCAATAGCCATCAGCGCGAAGGCTGAAATAAGTAAAAACGTATCGGTTGCGTGACTACCAATAAATACCAATTTATTTTTAGCGATTGCACCACTGCCGAGGCGAGAAAATGAACGTAGATAAAATAGAACAATGCTTAAAACTGCAATTGCCATGTGTGTGTGTTTGACTGCTAAATAATCCATATGCCCCTAACTACTCATTAATGTTAAAAAAGAAATTGTACCAATGTTGTTAAACATGCCTATTCTAATGCGTTAAATAACTCACCAGTTCAATGCACTGGGTATTATTTTTTAATCTGGAAAACGCATTAAAATTTCTTCAAGCTCCGCTAGGTTGTCGTTAAATGCATCGACCAGTTTAGGCTCAAAGTGTTTGCCTTTTTGCTGATTGATTTCATTAACGACATCATCAAGCGTCCACGCTTCTTTGTAACAGCGTTTATGGCGCAGCGCATCATACACATCGGCAATCGCCACTATACGGCCAAAAATATGAATGTCTTCTCCTTGGATCCCTTGTGGGTAACCTGAACCATCCCATTTTTCATGGTGATCACGTGCAATTTGAGCACCTGCATTAACGATTTCACGACGAGAATCTTGTAAGATGAGGTAACCTTTTTGAGTGTGCGTTTTCATGATTTCCCACTCTTCGCAGGTCAATTTACCCGGCTTATTTAAAATAGCATCAGGAATACCCACTTTTCCAACATCATGAAGTGGCGACGCTAAACGAACTAAGTCAGCCTCACGTTTCGATAAACCATACGCCAGTGCTAAAGTATGACATATATGCGAAACCCGCTTAACATGATTGCCCGTTTCGGTTGAACGCTGCTCCAGAGCTTCGCTTAAACGAAGCACTAATTCTTGCTGAGTTGCTTCGACCTCGGATTGTAATTGCACGTTCTCATACGCTAACTGTACATTTTGCGAAAATATTTCAATTAAATGGCGCTGTGTATCCGATAAGTCGTGTGGAATACCGGATATAAAAAGCATTGAATTATGATTGTGTTCGCTGCAACAGTATGCAAACAAATAATTGTCTTTATAAACAATGTTTTTATCTCTAAATGCTTGTTTACATGCTGATAGCTGCTCGGTATTCAATACCTCTTCAATTGCTTTACCTTCGCTGCGTTCAAAATCGCCTCGCCCAGAAAACACCACTAATTTATGCTGATTATCTTGTGGGTTACCTGCCACTAAACTGGTGGCGTACATTGCTTGATCAACAGTGCCGAGCAACGATGTTAATTGTTGCATCACCCCTTCAATAAAATGATCAAGTGAGTGCGCTGAAAAAATATCTCGAGATGCTTTAATGATTTTTTCAAGCCCTTGACGAGATTGTTCAATCGATAAAATATCGCGATAAGAACGTAAGCTCGACATCACTACAGTAAATAGTTTTTGTGCGGTAAGTTCAGTTTTTGATTTGTAGTCATTGATATCATAACTAACAATGACTTGGCGCTCTGGCGCTTGGCCGGGTTGACCAGTACGAAGGATAATACGGATATGATTATTTTTAGCGACTTCACGAATATATTGCGCGACTTTCAAACCTGCATCGTCGGTTTCCATCACCACATCAAGCAGTACAATTGCAGCATCGGGATTATTATCTATTTGTACTTTAGCCTCAGCCCCTGAGTATGCACTAATAAACTCTAAACGCTTGTCTTGAAACTCAAAATCACTCAATGCCAATTTCGTGACAGCATGAACCTCAGGCTCATCATCAACAATGATGACTTTCCATGTCCCCTTAACTACTTCACTTTCTACATCTTGTGGTTCATCCGAAAACAAAAAATCATCCATCATACTGAGTCCTCAAAGGCGTTTATTTTGCTCTCGCACTGTAATTGTTATAATTATCCCGGCCACTGTGCGAGCGTTACACGATCGTTATTTGCTAAATCTTTAACTGTAAGTATATTTGTATACGCCATTTGTGCAAAAAAACTATGCACTTTAGTACTTTGTTGATATCCATGCTCAATGACAAGGTAACCATTTGACGTTAAAAAATTGCGTGCTTGAGTAATAATATACTTTATATCAGCCATACCGTCATCATCGGCAACTAACGCAGAAAGTGGTTCAAAACGTACGTCACCTTGATTTAAGTGAATATCATCATATTCGATATACGGCGGATTACTAACTATTAGATCAAACTGTTGTGCTGTAACTTGGCTAAACCAATCACTTTGCACAAAGTCTACATTAATAAAGCCTAACCGCTGCTTATTTGTATTCGCAAGCGCTACAGCATCAGTAACCCTATCAACCCCTGTGATTTGCCAAAGTGGCATTTCGCTGGCAAGTGCAAGCGCAATTGCACCAGTCCCAGTGCCTAAATCAAGCACTTTAGCGGCCACAGGTAAAGGCAAACTGAGCGTATATTCAACCAGTGTTTCGGTATCTGGGCGAGGGATCAGCGTAGTGGGATTAACCTGCAGTGGCAAACTCCAAAATTCACGCGTGCCCGTTATATGAGCCACTGGCTCACCTGTTAAGCGACGTTGACAATAACTTTCAAATAGCTGTTGTTGTTGCGGTGTTAACTTTTGTTCTGGCCAGCTAAATAAGTAGCTACGTGGTTTTTGTAATACGTCGAGCAATAATACTTGAGCGTCTAATTTAGCACTATCGCTGCTACTTTGCAGCAGCAAAGTAGCACGCGAAACAGCACTTTCAATCGTGTCGGTCACGATTACTCATCACCCATAGCGGCTAGTAAATCAGCCTGATGCTCTTGCATTAGCGGCTCAATCACACAACCTAAGTCGCCGGCAACTACCTCATTTAAACGGTATAAAGTGAGATTGATACGGTGATCTGTAATACGTCCTTGCGGATAGTTATAAGTACGAATACGTTCCGAACGGTCACCGCTACCGACTAAGTTACGACGCTCTGATGCTTCAGCCGCGTGGCGTTTTTCATCTTCCGCTTGTTGTAAACGTGCAGCAAGCACTGACATCGCTTTCGCGCGATTTTTATGCTGTGAACGTTCATCTTGACACTCAACTACTACACCTGTTGGTAAGTGGGTAATACGAATTGCCGAGTCAGTTTTATTAACGTGCTGACCACCGGCACCTGAGGCACGGAACGTATCAACTTTAATATCAGCGGTATTAATTTGAATCGCTTCAGCATCTGGCACTTCAGCCATTACCGCAACAGTACACGCAGAGGTATGTACTCGTCCTTGCGATTCAGTTTCTGGCACACGTTGTACCCGGTGAGCACCAGATTCAAACTTCAATTGCCCGTACACGCCTTCACCACTAATGTTAGCAATGACTTCTTTGTAACCACCGTGCTCACCTTCATTGGTGCTCACAATCTCTACTTTCCACTTTTTAGTTTCAGCATAACGGGTATACATACGGAATAAATCACCAGCAAAAATGGCTGCTTCATCGCCTCCCGTGCCGGCACGTACTTCTAAAAACACATTATTATTGTCGCGCGGATCTTTTGGTAGCATCAACACTTGTATTTGATCTTCGATAGCAAGGATTTGCGCTTTGGCTTCTTTGTATTCTTCTTGCGCCATCTCACGCATATCAGGATCCGAATCCTTTAGCATTTCTTCTGCTGTAGCAACATCATCTTGTGTTTGCTGATAGCCTAAAAATGCTTTAACAATTTCTTCCAACTCAGAATATTCTTTTGAAAGCGCACGAAAACGATTTTGGTCGCTAATAACTGACGGATCACTTAGCAGCGCTTGTACTTCTTCATAACGCTCTACTAAGGTTTCTAACTTACGATAAACGGACTCTTTCATGTAACTGCTATTCCTGATCAATACCTAACATTTTCTTTAATTGGCTTAACTGAGCAACTTCACCTTTTTTAGCCGCATCTTGAATTGCACGGGTAGGCGCGTGCATTAGGCGGTTGGTTAACTTGTTGGCCAGCTCTAAAATAATTTTTTCTGCGTCTTTACCAGTGTTTAATTGGCTTATTGCCTTATCAACCAGCTCAGACTTAATATCGTGTACATCTTGGCGATAAGAGCGGATCAGATCGACAGAGTCGAGTGAACGCATCCACATCACAAATTCCGCACAGCGCTGGGTAATAATCACTTGCGCTTCATCGGCGGCTTGTTCTCTTGAAGCGATATTTTCGCTTACTATTGCCTGTAAGTCATCAACCGAATACAAATAGGCCGCATCTAATTCACCAACTTGGCTTTCAATATCGCGCGGTACTGCAATATCAATAAATAACATTGGCTTATTACGGCGTTGTTTTAGCGCTTGTTCAACTACCCCTTTACCAATAATTGGCAAAGTACTTGCTGTCGAACTGATCACTATATCCGCCTGATGTAAGCGTTCAGGTAACTGCGCTAACGCAATAACGTCGGCATTAACATCTTCTGCCAGAAGGCGTGCACGCTCTATGGTGCGATTCGCCACGGTGATCTGTTGTGGTTCATTTTGATATAAATGTTTCGCTACCAGCTCAATTGTTTCCCCGGCACCAATTAATAGCACTTTGGTTTTATCTAACTTGCCATATATATGTTTAGCTAAATTAACCGCAGCATAAGCAACAGACACCGCACTGGCGCCTATATCGGTTTCCGTTCTTACTTGTTTTGCTACCGAAAAGGTTTTTTGAAATAACCGGTCAAATACCACACTCACCGAATTGTGATTTTTGGCGCTATTATAAGCTTGCTTTATTTGACCAAGAATTTGCGGTTCACCTAGCACCAAAGAATCTAGGCCACATGACACACGCATTAAATGATTGATAGCATCATTATCTTGATGACAATATACATTACTGCTCAGTTCGTATTCATCCAAACCGTGGAAACTAGCTAACCATTGCAACAGTATTTGGGAATTTTGCTGAGCGAGGCTACAATAGATTTCTGTTCGGTTACATGTGGACACAATAACCGCTTCATTAAACTGATCGTGATCGCTCAGTTGCTGTAATGCTTCTGACAATTGCTCAGGCGAAAAGGCAACCTTTTCGCGTAATTCTACAGATGCGGTTTTATGATTAATACCAAGTGCTACTATGGTCATATGTGCCAAATATTGCTAAGCCGTGCTCGAAAGACGATAATTTTACCAAAAATCAGCGGAATATGGAAAGTAAGGAACGACATTTGATTCGACTATATTTGATTTTACTCATATTTTTTTTATTTTTAAGTGGTTGTGCGCAGCAAATTAGCCCTCAAACAGCTCTTTATGACGATTGGAAGTCGCAATTATCACAACAAACCAATTGGCAAGTTGAAGGAAAACTGGCTTTTATTAGTCCAGATGAACGCCAATCAGCAAACTTAAATTGGCAACAACAAGAACAGTTAAACCAACTTATTCTAACGAGTTTTATCGGTACCCGTGTTTTAGCATTAACACAAAATACTAACGGCGCTGAACTTGAATACGATGATCACATTTACCATGACATTAATGCATCGCGCCTGCTTGCTAGGCTCACTGGTTTTAATATACCGATGGACAGCGCCGATAATTGGTTAAAAGGCACTGTTGACGATCCAAGTTTGCAAGTTGATGAACTAGGCCGAGCAAAAAATGTAACTTGGCACGCACCCGATGGCGATCAATGGCAAATAAGCTACGCTGATTACCAACAATACGCCGGATTTTGGTTACCTAAAAAGCTCACGTTAAAACACCAAGATATTAAAATAAAAATTCAACTTTACGAGTGGCACTTTAACTAACATGACTACGCACACTATGACTTCATTTTCGTTATTGGCTCCTGCCAAGCTCAATTTATTTTTACACATTAATGGCCGTCGTGAAGATGGCTATCATGAACTGGAAACCTTATTTACTTTTTTAAATTATGGCGATCAACTCACATTTACTTTGACTGAAACAACTGAAATTGAAGTCACTGGTGACACCACCGATATCCCCCTAAAAGATAATTTGATCTATAAAGCGGCCGTTTTATTACAAAAACACACAAATTCCCTTTTTGGCGCAAAAATAAATTTAACTAAAATATTACCAATGGGAGGCGGCGTTGGTGGTGGTTCTTCAGATGCGGCCAGCACACTTTTAGCGCTTAATAAATTATGGCAATGCCAGTTATCACTATCTGAATTAGCAGCGCTTGGCGTGCAGTTAGGCGCAGATGTGCCGGTGTTCATTAACGGCAAAAGCGCCCTAGCTCAAGGCATTGGCGAGAAGTTAGTGAATGTAGAGCTGCCGTCAAAATGGTATTGTGTAGTGCATCCAAGTGAACATGTCAGCACCGCGAAAATTTTTACTCACCCAGATTTAAAACGCAATACACCGAAGCTAAAAGGCCACTGGCAACAACAAACATTAGCCAACGATTGCGAGCCTTTAGTTAAAAAGCTCTGCCCTGAGGTTGAAAAGACCCTCCAGTGGTTGCTAAAATACGCTCCGTCGAAGATGACTGGCACAGGTTCATGCTGTTTTGTTGAATTTGCCACGCAAAAAGAAGCGCAACATGTTCTTGAAAATCTCCCCCATAACTGGGACGGTTTTATTGCCAGCAGCGTTAATATCTCTCCTGCTCATACGCAGTTGGACGCTATACATTGAAGCAATGAAGTAATGTACAAGTAAATAAAGTTTAAGTTAATAAGCTATACTTTTTTTATCGCTTATTAGTCCAAAAATTCAGTGCCTGAGGAACCCTACCGTGCCTGACATGAAGCTCTTCGCTGGTAACGCAACACCTGAGTTAGCTCAAAAAGTTGCAAAACGTTTATATATTGAAGTTGGCGATGCTGTTGTTGGCCGTTTTAGCGACGGTGAGATCAGTGTTCAAATTAATGAAAATGTTCGTGGCTCGGATGTTTTTATTGTGCAATCAACCTGTGCCCCTACTAACGATAACTTGATGGAGCTTATTGTAATGGTTGATGCCTTACGTCGTGCATCTGCAGGTCGTATAACAGCCGTCATTCCTTATTTTGGTTATGCACGTCAAGATCGCCGCGTGCGCTCTGCTCGCGTACCAATCACAGCAAAAGTTGTTGCTGATTTCTTATCAAGTGTAGGTGTTGACCGAGTTCTAACGGTTGATTTACACGCTGAGCAAATCCAAGGCTTCTTTGATGTACCAGTTGATAATGTGTTCGGTAGCCCAGTGCTACTTGAAGATATGAAAGAGCGTCAATTTGATGATGTTGTTGTTGTATCACCTGATATCGGCGGTGTAGTTCGTGCCCGTGCTATTGCTAAGTTATTAAACGATACCGATCTTGCCATTATTGATAAGCGTCGCCCACAAGCGAATGTTTCTCAAGTAATGCACATTATTGGTGACGTTGAAGGCCGTGACTGTATCATCGTTGATGATATGATCGATACTGGCGGTACCTTATGTAAAGCAGCTGAAGCACTTAAAGAACACGGTGCTAAGCGAGTATTCGCTTACGCTACTCACCCTGTACTTTCTGGCCAAGCATTAGAAAACATTCGTAACTCAGTAATTGATGAAGTGATTGTAACTGACTCAATTCCACTGTCTGCTGAATTAAAAGCAATTGATAAAATTAAAGTGTTAACACTTGCAGACATGCTAGCTGAAACAATTCGCCGTATCAGCAATGAAGAATCTATTTCAGCGATGTTCGAACACTAAACTTGGTTTAGTTAAAATATCCTGATGTAATAAAGCGCCTCGTTGGCGCTTTTTTTATGTATCGTGTTTCTTTTAATTAGTCGCGGTGGTATGATAGCGCGCCTTTTGGCTAGGGACCTTGGTCGCAAAGGCCCTACACTATTTAATTATTGGAGACATCATGTCTAACGAAACATATACATTTAATGCAGAATTACGCACAGCTACGGGTACAGGTGCGAGCCGCCGCCTACGTCGTGAAGATAAAATCCCTGCGATCCTTTACGGTGCTGACAAAGAAGCTGCATCACTTACTTTTGAACACAAAGATATTATCAAAGCACAAGAAAGTGAAGGTTTTTACACTCACATCCTTACTCTTGATATCGCTGGTGAAAAAGTTGAAGCTATCCTTAAAGATATCCAACGTCACCCGTTCAAGCCTAAAATCACTCACCTTGATTTCCAACGTGTAGATGCTACTCACAAACTTAACACTAAAGTACCAGTTCACTTCATCGGTGAAGAAGCGGTAACTAAAGCGGGTAACACTGTAGTTCACCAATTAACAGAAATCGAAATCACGTGTCTTCCTAAGTCACTTCCTGAATTCGTAGAAGTTGACGTAGCTGGCCTAGTTGCTGGTGACTCAATACACATCTCTGACGTTAAACTTCCAGCAGGTGTTTCATCTGTTGATTTAGCGAAAGGTGCTGATCACGACCAGTCTATCGTAACTATCAAAGCTAACAAAGCTGCGCCAGTTGAAGACGAAGCTGCAGAATAAATTTTAAGGTTTGCACCTTGAATTCTATTCAAATGCTTGTGGGCCTGGCTAATCCAGGCCCCGAATACGCAAACACACGCCACAATGCAGGTGCTTGGTTCATCGAGCAACTCGCTGCACGCTACAACTGTACGCTAAAACACGATCCTAAGTATCACGGCCTTACCGGCAAAGTGATCATCCAAGGTCAAGAATTCAAATTACTGATCCCTACTACTTATATGAATTTAAGTGGTAAAGCTGTCGGTAGTTTAGCCAACTTTTTCAAAATTCCTGTTGAGAGCATCCTAGTTGCCCATGACGAAATGGATTTAGAACCCGGTGTTGCCAAATTAAAAAAAGGTGGCGGACACGGTGGCCATAATGGTTTAAAAGACATTATTGCAAAGATGGCAAATCAAAAAGATTTCATGCGTTTGCGCGTTGGCATAGGTCATCCAGGACACCGTGAAATGGTGACCGGATGGGTGCTTGGAAAAGCAGCCAAAGAAGACCAAGAGAAAATGGATGCCGCAGTAGATGAAGCAGTTCGTTGTATGGAAATACTTGCAAAAGACGGTGTGTTAAAAGCACAAAACAGACTACATTCGTTTAAGCCATAATTGGTTAAGCGGATCTAAACAAGGTATCTTAACTATGGGTTTCAAATGTGGCATCGTCGGTTTGCCTAATGTTGGTAAATCAACACTTTTCAATGCATTAACCAAAGCGGGTATTGAAGCCGCTAACTTTCCTTTTTGTACCATCGAGCCAAATACGGGCGTGGTACCGGTGCCAGATCCTCGTCTAGACGAACTTGCAAAGATTGTAAAACCACAACGTATTCTTACAACGAGTATGGAATTTGTGGATATTGCAGGTCTTGTAAAAGGCGCATCGAAAGGGGAAGGTCTTGGTAACCAGTTTTTAGCTAACATTCGTGAAACCGATGCAATTGGCCACGTAGTACGCTGCTTTGAAGATGACAACATCATTCACGTTGCAGGTACCATTGATCCTGCTGATGATATTGATGTGATCAACACCGAGTTAGTACTTGCTGATATGGATAGCGCTGAAAAAGCCCTTTTCCGTAACGCGAAAAAAGCCAAAGGTGGCGATAAAGACGCAAAAGAACAAAATGCCGTACTTGAAAAAGTAAAAGTACACCTTGATGAAGGCTTAACTTTACGTTCTTTAGCATTAACTAAAGAAGAAAAAGCGGCTATTAGCTCTGTTAACTTCTTAACAATCAAACCAACTATGTATATTGCTAACGTAGCTGAAGATGGTTTTGAAAATAACCCATATCTTGACCGTGTACGCGAAATTGCTGCTGCTGAAGATGCTGTTGTTGTGCCTGTATGCGCCGCGATTGAATCTGAGCTTTCGGAATTAGATGAAGAAGATAAACTTGAGTTTATGGCCGATCTTGGTCTGGATGAGCCAGGTTTGAATCTAGTGATCCGTGGTGGTTATGAGTTACTTCATTTACAAACCTACTTTACTGCAGGTGTAAAAGAAGTACGTGCATGGACAATCCCAGTAGGTGCAACTGCGCCACAAGCTGCAGGTAAAATCCACACTGACTTTGAGCGTGGCTTTATCCGTGCACAGACCATCGCTTTTGATGACTACATCGCCTATAAAGGTGAAAGTGGTGCAAAAGAAGCAGGTAAGATGCGCCAAGAAGGCAAAGAATACATAGTTAAAGATGGCGATGTAATGAACTTCTTGTTCAATGTTTAACACCATCCCAGTGTGACCTATCACCTTTAGTGATTTTTAAAGGCTCGTTTTTACGAGCCTTTTTTATTTTTGCACTATCATTAAATATCAGCTGTTGTGAATAAGTCACAATAAAGCAGTTAAAAAAACACCATTTTTATTAAAATTTAGCCTGTTAGCCTATTTTTCCCGCAAACAAACCAAGATACGTGTTTTTTTGCAAAAAAGGTGTTGACGGATTTGGGTCATATCAGCATAATACGCCCCGCACTCAGCGATGAAGTGCTAACAAAAAAGATGGCTAAGTAGCTCAGCTGGTTAGAGCACATCACTCATAATGATGGGGTCACAGGTTCAAATCCCGTCTTAGCCACCATTATTTTTTGTTGCTCAATGAAGAGTTTAAAATAACTACCTAGTGTTTTATTACACAACGTATGCGGGAGTGGCGGAATTGGTAGACGCGCTGGATTTAGGTTCCAGTATCTTAGGATGTGAGAGTTCAAGTCTCTCCTTCCGCACCATGTTCTTGATAAGAATTAAAATTATCAATTGTTATTGTTGGGATATCGCCAAGCGGTAAGGCACCAGGTTTTGATCCTGGCATTCCCAGGTTCAAATCCTGGTATCCCAGCCAACAATGGCTAAGTAGCTCAGCTGGTTAGAGCACATCACTCATAATGATGGGGTCACAGGTTCAAATCCCGTCTTAGCCACCATTTCTTTTTTAGAAGTGGCTCTGCAAGAGTTAAATTGCAACTCAATGAAGAGTTTAAAATAACTACCATTTCTTTGATTAATTCAAAGTGATAATGCGGGAGTGGCGGAATTGGTAGACGCGCTGGATTTAGGTTCCAGTATCTTAGGATGTGAGAGTTCAAGTCTCTCCTTCCGCACCATGTTCTTGATAAGAACTAAAACTATCAATTGATTCTTTGTTGGGATATCGCCAAGCGGTAAGGCACCAGGTTTTGATCCTGGCATTCCCAGGTTCAAATCCTGGTATCCCAGCCAACTTCTTCTACCAAAGAGTGTTGTTAAAGAATAACTCTAGCTACGAGTATAAACAGCAAAAACGTATATAATTATACGGACTATGCGGGAGTGGCGGAATTGACAGTTGTCTTTAATTAGACGCTGGATTTAGGTTCCAATACATTAATACTGTATATGCTCGATGCGGGAGTGGCGGAATTGGTAGACGCGCTGGATTTAGGTTCCAGTATCTTAGGATGTGAGAGTTCAAGTCTCTCCTTCCGCACCATTTTCTTGATAAGAATTAAAACTATCAACTGTTTCTTTGTTGGGATATCGCCAAGCGGTAAGGCACCAGGTTTTGATCCTGGCATTCCCAGGTTCAAATCCTGGTATCCCAGCCAACATTCTTCTACCAAAGAATGTTGTTAAAGAATAACTCTAGCTACGAGTATAAACAGCAAAAACGTATATAATTATACAGACTATGCGAGAGTGGCGGAATTGGCAGTTGTCTTGAATTAGACGCTGGATTTAGGTTCCAATACATTAATACTGTATATGATCGATGCGGGAGTGGCGGAATTGGTAGACGCGCTGGATTTAGGTTCCAGTATCTTAGGATGTGAGAGTTCAAGTCTCTCCTTCCGCACCATGTTCTTACCTAGAACTAAAACTAATAAAATTTAAAGTTGGGATATCGCCAAGCGGTAAGGCACCAGGTTTTGATCCTGGCATTCCCAGGTTCAAATCCTGGTATCCCAGCCAATTTTATCAACTCCCTTCTCTATCTTTTATCTTTTATCTTTTATCTTTTATCTTTTATCTTTTATCTTTTATCTTTTATCTTTTATCAAAAAATTATATGAGTGAGCTTTCGCCCACCCTAGCCATTCTATTAATACCAATTACATTAAATTAGTTAGCTATTTGATACCAATCGACTTAAATATTTAACTATTCTAGCGAGCTAAATAAAGCGCTAACTGCGTTATAATTTTTTCAAGTAGAACAACTACATGTCAAAATTTACGCCTTGTTATCACTGTATTTATCTGTCGCTATAAATGGTCAGTAACTTAACACGATTGGTATAATTCGCTATGATAATCATATTTTTAATAAAATGAGAATTCTTAACTGATTTCACCGCTAATCGCATATTTTAATACCCAATGCTTTACCGGTCCGGTTTTATTTGCCATTTTCAAAAACTGACTGCGTGCCCACTGCAATGGAGTTAGTTGATTAGAAAAACCAAAATAACAAGCGTCCATCATACTCATCATTAACAAATTTGCTTTGCGTCTAGTTTGCTCATATTGTTTAAGATATTGTGCAGCACCTATATCGTCTGCATTTTTTAATATATCAGCAAGTGCTACGACATCTTGAAAACCTAAGTTAACCCCTTGCCCAGCGAGCGGATTAATCGTATGCGCTGCATCACCAACCAGCACGATACGGCCATCTGAATAGCTGTTGGCATGTTGGCGGGCTAACGGAAATACAGCATGCTCTATGATATCAAAGTCCCCAGCTAAGGGCGGGAAATGTGCAAGCAGTTGCTGTTTTAATTCGCCTGCTGAGAGCTGCTGCCATTGCTTTAACTGCTTTGCATCGTGGTAACAAATTAAATTGGCGTATGGCGCCTGCATAGGTAAAAAAGCTACCGGACCTGTGGGCTTAAACTGCTGCCATGTTTTTACTTGTTGCGCAGCGTCTAGTTTTATTAATACTCCCATACAATGCTGACCATATTGCCAACCCGTAACACCAATACCGGCCTGTTGACGTAATAACGATTGCCCACCATCTGCAGCAACAACTAAATCAGCTGTATATTGCTGCTCACCATAATGCAATGTCACTTGCTGTTCGCTTTGCTCAATTGCGGACAATGATTGAGGTGTTTCAATCACTTCGATATTGTGCTGTGCAAACTGTTGCCAGATACTCGCTTGAATTAAATTATTTTCAATTAAGTGGCCTAAATGAGTGGTATTAATATCGTGACAATCAAACAAAAGGTTATCGCCCGTTCGTTCAAACGCTTCGAGCTGTTGGTATGGGGCATGTCGATGCACTCGTAAAATAGGCATAGCGCCTAAGTCATCTAATAAGTTTTCTGAAAAACGATTGATAGCAGATACACGAATATCAACTTTTTCACTTGCCAATACAGCATCAGCATCAATTATCTGCTGCTCAATCACTGTTACTTGGCATCCTTGTTTAGCGAGTTTAACTGCTGTGGCTGCACCAACCATGCCGCCGCCAACAACAACAACCTTGTTTTTCATCATTTTTAGTCACTAATTTGGTTATTTTCAGTGCGCTTGATTGTATCGTACTTCTGTTTGCAAGTGCGAGTGAGTTTCATCTTAATCAACCATAAAACGCACTTTGTTTGACTTCAATTCACAAACATAAAAACTATACTTGGATCTAGACGGGTATCCAGCTAAAATACGCGTCCTTTAAGTAAGCGAAAGTGCCGCTTATCCTGTTTAGCGCACAACCGTGCCACTACCGAATTGAAAACGAGGCTATATTTCAATGAGTAAAAAGCTGCATATTAAAACCTGGGGTTGTCAGATGAATGAATACGACTCTCAGAAAATGGCTGATCTTCTCGATGCAACCAACGGCTACCAGTTAACTGATGAAGCTGGGGATGCAGATGTTATCCTACTCAATACCTGTTCAATTCGCGAAAAAGCGCAGGAAAAAGTATTCCATCAACTAGGCCGTTGGAAATTACTCAAAGATGACAAACCCGATCTGATCATCGGTGTTGGTGGCTGTGTTGCGTCACAAGAGGGCGATTCAATTCGCCAACGCGCACCATTTGTTGACGTTATTTTTGGCCCTCAAACATTGCACCGTTTACCTGAAATGATCAAACAAGTGCAAGGTAACAAAGGCAGCTCTGTGGTTGATATTTCATTCCCAGAGATTGAAAAGTTTGACCGTTTACCAGAGCCAAAAGCAGACGGTCCTTCTGCATTTGTATCTATTATGGAAGGGTGCTCTAAATACTGTACCTTCTGCGTAGTACCTTACACGCGCGGTGAAGAAGTCAGCCGCCCGCTTGATGATGTATTATTAGAAATTGCTCAACTTGCAGAGCAAAATGTTCGTGAAGTAAACCTACTAGGTCAAAACGTAAATGCTTATCGCGGCGAAACTCACGATGGTGAAATTTGTTACTTCTCAGATTTAATTCGTTATGTTGCAGCTATCGACGGGATTGACCGTATTCGCTACACCACGTCGCACCCGGTAGAGTTTACACCAGACATCATTGACGCTTATGCCGACGTACCTGAATTAGTCGATCACTTACATTTACCTGTACAAAGCGGTTCGGATCGTATTCTTAATTTAATGAAACGTGGTCACACTGCTATTGAGTACAAATCAACGATTCGTAAATTACGTAAAATTCGCCCTAATTTAAGTATGTCGTCAGATTTTATTATTGGTTTCCCAGGTGAAAGCGCCGCTGACTTTGAAGCGACGATGAACCTTATCAATGATATTGGTTTTGATATGAGCTTTAGCTTTATCTACAGCGCACGCCCGGGTACGCCAGCGGCTGATTTGCCTGATGATGTCAGCGAGCAAGAAAAGAAAGAGCGTTTATACCTACTACAAAACCGTATTACTCAAATGGCGCAACAGATCAGTCGTCAAATGTTTGATACTGAACAACGCATCCTAGTTGAAGGTCCATCCAAGAAAAATCCGATGGAGCTACGTGGCCGTACTGAAAACAACCGCGTAGTA
The DNA here is from genome assembly GCF_052850545.1 of Pseudoalteromonas sp. 1181_04. Taxonomy (NCBI): domain Bacteria; kingdom Pseudomonadati; phylum Pseudomonadota; class Gammaproteobacteria; order Alteromonadales; family Pseudoalteromonadaceae; genus Pseudoalteromonas; species Pseudoalteromonas sp. 1181_04. The sequence goes on along the minus strand of NZ_VXCS01000014.1, from coordinate 39,954 downwards.
AACTTTATTGGCCCACACACAGTGATCGGTCAGTTTGTTGATGTACGTATAACTGAGGCACTGCCAAACTCTTTACGCGGTGACTTAATTCGTACAGAATCCCAAATGAACTTACGCCGTGCGGTTGCTCCTGCTGATATTTTAAGTAAAGCAGCACAACCAGAGCCGCAAGCCACCCCTGATGAATTAGGTGTTGCAACTTTCGTTCCTTAGGCGAAACTTACTGTGCCAGCCTCGCTGGCACATCAAAACAGGAAGCAATTTTGAGTAATCAATTAAAAAAATTAGAGATTTATTTAGAACCCTCCGACAACAAACGTCTTTCATCTTTATGTGGCCCGTTTGACGAAAACATCAAACACATTGAACGCCGCTTAGGTGTTGAAATTACTCATCGCGATAACTATTTTAAAATCACCGGTAAAACCACCAGCGCGTTTGCAGCGATGGAAATCCTCAAAGACTTATATGTCGAAACTCAGCCAGTACGCGGTGTTATTACTGAAATTGAAGCAAATACCGTACATTTAGCCATTAGTGAGTCAAATGCATTAGAGCAAGATGAGCTAAACGAATATGGCAAAGAGGTGATGATCAAAACTCGTCGTGGCGTAATAAAACCACGTAACGACAATCAAGGTCATTATGTATCGAATATATTTCGTCACGATATCACCTTTGGTATCGGGCCTGCTGGCACAGGTAAAACCTACCTAGCTGTCGCCGCAGCAGTTGATGCTTTAGAGCGTCAAGAAATACGGCGTATTTTATTGACCCGCCCTGCTGTTGAAGCCGGTGAAAAACTGGGGTTTTTACCAGGTGATTTAAGTCAGAAAATCGACCCATACCTGCGCCCATTGTACGATGCCTTATTTGAAATGCTCGGCTTTGAAAAAGTCGAAAAGCTGATGGAACAAAATGTCATTGAAGTCGCTCCACTTGCCTTTATGCGTGGTCGCACACTTAACGATGCCTTTATTATTTTAGATGAAAGCCAAAATACCACGGTTGAACAAATGAAAATGTTCTTAACCCGAATTGGTTTTAATTCAAAAGCAGTGATCACTGGCGACATTACCCAAGTAGATTTACCCCGTGGTGCGCGCTCAGGGCTTCGTCACGCCATTGAAGTACTTAGCGATGTAGACGAAATAAGCTTTAACTTCTTCCAATCACAGGACGTGGTACGCCACCCTGTCGTGGCACGCATTGTTGAAGCCTACGAACGTAACGATGAAGCAGAACGACTCAAACGCGCCGAAAAACAACGTGCTAAAGACTTGCTCGCAAACCAAGAGCAAGCGCAACCTTCGACTAAAGAGTGATGCCGTGAACACTGAACTTGATTTACAAATAGCCTGCGAGTTTGATAACTTGCCTAGTCTTGAGCAGTTTGCGCTGTGGGCTAATAAAGTGCTTAGTCAATACCGTGATGAATCAGAGCTGAGTATTGTTATTGCTGATGAAGAACAAAGCCAACAACTCAATAATGACTACCGTGGTAAAGATAAACCAACCAATGTGTTGTCGTTTGAATTTGAAGCGCCAGCAGGTATAGAGCTACCTTTGGTGGGTGATTTAGTTATTTGCCCAGCCATAGTGTTAGCTGAATCAATAGAGCAAGAAAAGTCATTTCATGACCATTTTGCCCATATGGTGATCCACGGATGCTTGCATTTACTTGGATTTGACCATATAAAGGATGAAGATGCGACAGAAATGGAAAGCATTGAAAAGCAATTGCTTGCCGAATTAGGCATAGCAGACCCATATCGGGACGATATTTAAATTTACGGAGCAAGTAGACGCAATGAGCGACGATAACTCGCAGACTAGCCAGGGTTCTTCTGGCAAGACCTGGTTGGGTAGAATTACCCAAATGTTGCAAGGGGAACCCCAGAATAGAGAAGAGCTGGCTGAAGTAATTGCCGATGCGCAAGTTCGGGATGTCATTGATCCTGAAACCAAAGAGATGATCGAAGGTGTGCTCGGTGTGTCAGAGTTAAAAGTGCGAGATATTATGATCCCGCGCTCACAAATGATCACGCTCGAAGTGGAAGCGCCACTAGAAGAACTCATTCCAATGATGGTCGATTCAACGCATTCACGTTTTCCAGTGGTGTGTGAAGATAAAGACCACATTGAAGGCATTTTACTAGCAAAAGATCTATTACCACTGATCCTCAATAAAGATGATCTACTGCCATCATTACGTGATTATTTACGCCCAGCCGTTGTTGTGCCTGAAAGTAAGCGTGTTGATACGCTACTTAATGAGTTTCGCCAACAGCGTTACCATATGGCGTTAGTAATTGATGAATACGGCGGTGTATCTGGTTTAGTAACCATAGAAGATATTCTTGAGCTCATCGTCGGTGAAATTGAAGATGAACACGACGAAGAAGAGCAACTAGATATTCGTCAACTTGCAAAGCATGTGTTTGTTGTTCAAGCACTTACTCCTGTTGATGATTTTAACGAATATTTTAAAACTGGCTACAGCACGCAAGACGCTGATACCATCGGTGGTACTGTTTTACACGCCTTTGGGCATATGCCTGGCCGTGGTGAAATAATTGATATAGATGGCTTACAATTTAAAGTAACCAATGCCGATAATCGTCGATTATTGCAATTACAGGTTACAGTGCCAAAGGCTGATGATAACGACAGTGAAGACACTTCTGACTAACTGCCTGCATTTAGCAAAAGATAAAAAAGCATGGCTCGCACTGGTTGCGGGCCTCTTTTTAACCTTGTGTTATGCCCCTTTTGAGATTTGGCCCCTCACGTTCGCCTGTTTAGCATTAGCGATATACAGTACCCACACACATAATTCTGGGCAGCAATATGGCAAACTAGCCAGTAAACGCGCCGCCAAATATGGTTTTATATTTGGCCTCGGTTGGTTTGGCGCAGGTATCAGTTGGGTGCATGTCTCCATTGCCACCTTCGGCGGTATGCCACTGGTAGCCTCAGTGTTACTGATGGTGCTGTTATGTGCTTATTTAGCTATCTACCCGGCTTTAGCCTTTATGTTTGCCACACGCTTTGCCAGCGGCCCTAGTAGCTACGGTTTATTATTACTCTCAGGCTTTGCTGTCACCGAATACTTACGCGGTGTGGTACTCACCGGCTTCCCTTGGCTAAGCTTTGGTTATACTCAAACCGATAGCCCACTTAATCTACTCGCTCCAGTAATTGGTGAGTTTGGCTTAACCCTTGTATGTATCGCGATTGGTTTTGCGCTCTATCGCCTGCTGTTTATTAGAGACTTTAAAGCCACAGCAGCCACTGTAATTAGCATCGCTGTACTATTCGCTATTACTCACTACACGCGCAATAACAGTTACAGTGATAAAACGATTAGCGCCTTACTGGTACAAGGTAATATCAAACAGCATCTGCGCTTTGACCCGAGTGAATTTTGGACCACAATGAGTAAGTACCAAGATATGACTCGACCGCACTGGGATGCCGACTTAATCGTTTGGCCAGAAGCTGCAGTGCCTGAAATAGAAGCACTTGCAGATAGCTATTTAGCAGGCTTAGATAGCGCAGCCTCATTTAACAATACCGCACTCATTACGGGTATTGTTGACTATCAGCGCGACACTAAAGCAATCTTCAACACATTAATTGTACTTGGTAATAAAGAGCAGGGTGACGAACATGGTCATTATCAATACTTAGGTAAAAACCGTTACCAAAAACACCAATTACTTCCCATTGGTGAATTTGTGCCATTTGAAGATATATTGCGCCCTATCGCCCCTTTATTTGATTTACCTATGTCATCATTTTCTCGCGGCGACCAAGTTCAAAATAACTTACGTGCTAATGGCTTAAATATATTACCGGCCATTTGCTACGAAATCGCTTTTGCTGATTTAGTGCGTGGTAATTACCACAATGATTCGGATATTTTATTTACTGTAAGTAATGATGCCTGGTTTGGTGCCTCCCACGGCCCCCACCAGCACATGCAAATAGCCCGTATGCGCGCCCTTGAATTGCAACGCCCGCTTATTCGTGTGACCAACAATGGCATCAGCGGCGTATACGACCCAATCAGTCAAATTCAAGTCAGCATGCCACAATTTGAAGCCGACACCCTTAAAGTTAATATCAAGCTAATCCAAGGCGACAGCATCTATAGTCAATACGGTAACTTGCCTGTGTGGTTATTTATTTTTAGCATTACAATCGCAGCATTAATCGTAAAATTTAAATATAAAGATAATCATCGTTAAATATATTCACTAAAATTAATCACATAATTGATATATTTCATCTACATCAATTGTCGTAAATATAATAACAAGGAAGTCGTATGTTATGGATTAACACCCTATGCAAACAATCAATTACACAGCACATGGCCAGAGTCAGGCATTTTATTCTGTTCGTATTGATGCTTACTATCCCCTCCTTGGGTTTAGCCGCTCAATATGAAGTCAGTTCCAAGGATGAGTTACAAGCTCAATATCAGTTATTACTAGAGTTAAAAGCTGAAAATGCTGTTTCAGAGAATGTGTTTACTGAAAAATCTACTTTTTTACATCAACAAGCACAAACGAACTTTCATTTTGACTTAGACAGTGGAACATACACCTCCGACATACCGATTGGTAATGCCCATCAAATTAGCAAACAACCTTCACCAATATCTGACACCGAGCAGCGTATTGATAGTTTCACCACCGCGCTATATGCTATTTCAGCTTTGTTATTATTGGCCTTAATTGGCAAAATCATGTCGTATTTCCCACCATTACTCAACGAACTTTTGATTTACGGCGCGTCCATCATTTCGCTCATTTTTTTCCACTACGAATATTGGCTACTGGTTGCAGGATTCTCTTTAGGCAGCATTGTTAGCTATTCGGTGCTAAGTCGCATTAGTGACGATAAAGAAGAAGCTAAATGGGTAGGTTGGCCATTAGCTATTACATTCGCAGCGCTGGCCTTAATATTTGATAACAGCATCTTTGGGTTTTGCAGTGTATTAGCCTTGTTATCAACTTTTGGTTTTATGATATTAGTTGCTCCAGGTAGAGTAACCGTCGGCAGCCAAGATGAACGCGTTGCACAATCTGTTTATTTAACTGCGCTTAGTTTTACGTTAACTCTATTAGCTTGGTTAGTATTTTATACCGATTGGTTCGCGCCTTTACTCGAACTAAGGCAGCCTCTACAATCTTTTGAACTTGGTATGCTCACGTTACTGCCACTTGCTTATTTTTCAGGGATCTCCCAACTTAGCTTTTTCTTATTAAAAGAAAAACCTTGGCTACGCTTTAGCGCTGAGCTTATCGGTTTAATTAGTGAAATAGCAGTGGTCACAATTGCGCTGTTATATAAACTTGATACCATGTTTTGGATAGGCGCATTATTTTTGATGTGGAACTTTCTGGACAAGTTTTATCGTCTGATTTATAAACATGTTAGCTATGTTTCAGCGTGTACACTATTCGCGCTGTTTTTTGCCGGCATTAGCGCACTCATAAAATCAAATATCGATGTTATTATGCCTTATTTAGAGTTTTTAGGACTGTGAACCTCACTAAATGCCCTATTTTTCATAAATAGGGCATGCTCTGTATATTAATCCTTTCTATAAAACTTACTTAGAGTCTAACTATCTATTTAACAATCGCTTTAACTGTCTCTTCATTTATTAGCTGATTTATACTGCCTTTAATAACCACAGTTGCTGATATTTTATCTTGAATGGCTTGGCGGTTCGGATCCCAATAAACTTGTAAAAAACCTAGTAACCCAGTTGCAAACCCTGCGCCGTAGCCACCGTATCGGCCAAACGCATCCCATAAACTTAAATCTTCGCCACTAAGTGCGACAACTCGGATATTGCATACTTTTTTACCCGGTGTTTGGCCACGCCAAAGCAGCGAAAATAATGTAAAATATACAGCAGCCCAACCAAAGCCAAGACCTAAATCTTGAATGATTCCTTTGCCCCACTGTAAAATACTATTCACAGGTGCAGCTTTAACCGGTGCGTCTTCAGGTGCAGAAGTCTGCTCATCAGCTTCAACCATTACTTTCAATAATAATCGGGCAACCTGATCGTTATCAGATTCATCTATTTCAGCCAATTGTGGCACTTGAGTAACTAAATTAGCAAGCGCATTGCTTTGACAAGCCTGATCGCAATTTTGACTTGGTGCTGTTTGCATTAAATAAGTATTTATCTGTTGTTTTTCCTCTGCATTTAATGGTGTTTCGCGTTTAATTCTTATCCCTTGAATCGCAGTATCATCCTCAAAAAAATCGATTGCGATTGCAAGCACTGAGAGTGAACTTATAAATAATATACTGGCAGCAGTTATTTTTAATACTCTTCGCCAAACAGTCGACATTGTTGGTAAGTATTTTTGCGCTGTGCCTTTATAAAAAGCCATTGCAGCTACAAATGCGATTACAGCAGCACTGATCTTAGCCGCGAGAAAAATTAGCGCTACATCGATTACCATCGCGAGCGCGCGGCGAGTCGGTGAAGCAAGTGGTAGTCCCAATAACGCTTGATCTATTTTAAATGCATAGGGCGTAATAACTTCCTTAGTTTCAGCAGCTGTTAATGCTAATTGTTCTATTTGTTTCGCTTTCATTTACGCCTTTATCCTTAAAATTAAATAAGCATCTTTATTTAGATTGTTATTGAGAGCAGCTTATAGCTCAAACCATCAAGGCTAGATTATCTATAAATGGTTTATTTTCTTCATCTATCACACGAATTATTTCTTTGTGTAAACGTTTTTTGTGCTCAGCAAAAATGGCGCGCTTTTTATCAAATGCAGCGGCAAACGCCATTGCGTCCGCTAATAGGCTATCTTGGTCTGTTGAGGCTTTTTCTATAACGTGATCAATTGCAAGCTCTGATCCAGAAACGCGACGCCCTGTCAGTTTCATTTCGTTAAAGCGATAGTAAGGGATCGCTTTTTTCACAAAGGCGATCATGCCAGGTAAAAATGGGATTGATAAATCCACTTCAGGGAAGCAAAAAAAGCCGCGATCGCCGCGCATAAATCTAAAGTCACACGCGCACGCTAAAATTGCACCGTTACCAAAAGCATGACCATTAATGGCAGCGATCACTGGCATAGGAAAAAGCAGTAAGGTTTTAAATACATCGTCCATGTCGTACATAAAACCACGTATTTCATCGGCCTTTTTTGCTTGCATAGCAGGTAACAACCAATCAGTATCGATGCCTAAACTCCAACACTTATCATCATTTGAGGTGATCACTAGCGCTTTGTGGTTTTGGTTTTCAACAACCTCTGCTAACGCTTGTTTTAGTTGATGTGCAAACTGTGGATTTTGGCGATTTTCGCCGTTTGTTAAGGTTAACACCGCAACGTTATGTTGAGTGGTTAAGGAGATGATACTCATAAAGTCCCTCTTCAATTTTATAGTTTTTTAAAAAGATTATTGCTCGTTTGAACGCAGACCGATGTTTAGTTTATCTGTTTAATTACAAACCATTGAGCCTGTAATAAAACAGTTCAAATTCATCACCTTTCATTTCATTTACATTGTGTCACATATTAGCAATTTATATATTTCAGTCTTATTGCATATTAGATACTATCTATATACTAATAATAATTAAAATACTTATGAAAAAGTTAACAATTGTATTGCTCTTACTTCTATTGTTATCAGGCTGCGCGAATTCGGCTAAAAATGATCTCGCAATATTAAAGAATCGCACGGTATGTTGTATTAACTTAAACGATATTACATTCGTAGCGCAACAAACAAAGCAGTTTATTCATTTTGATTTGAAAAAGCAGCCTGTAAGACTTTTTAACGATGCGAAAAGCCCATTTATTGCAATTGAAAAACCTAGCGACAGTCGTTTTGCTCAAGTTTTTAGCTACGCTAATGGCGTATTTATTCAAAATGCAACGCTTGTCTATCCTCAGTTATTGCTTTTGGATAAGTCAAAACAGATTATTAAACACCTAAAACCCTATGAAGCATGGCAAAATGGTTTACCAACAACCTTAGGTTTGGATGGTAACCTGTACTACAAAACACAGTTTACTCTGCCAAGCGAGGCAAAATACCTAATTTTTTATACTGATAGCGGTTTGAATAATAAAAAAACTACGATCAACTGGCGTTCGCAAGTTGGAGGTAGCGAATATAGATACCTGACCCTCACCTCGTTCGCTAAAATCGGAATCAAATTACTTTAACTTAACACTCATTTTCAGGAATTATTATGAGATATATTTATACTATTTTTATCCTTATAACATTAAGTGGGTGTAACTCTTCACCCAATTACATGAATACAGCACAACTAAAATCAAACCATCAGATACTTGGGATTGGTGGTTTTTATGTTGAAGAAGAGCTCAGTTATTTTGAACAACAGTTGGCAGATCATTATAAAAAACCTATAAAAAAAGCACTTGAAGATCGCGGATTTCAAGTAGTTGATGCCAGCGAGGTTTATGATGTTTATTATCAGTTATTAGACAATGCTGATAATTTGTACGACCCTCTTACAGGTCAGGAAAATGAAAACCTACGTAATGAAATCTGGAAAAAAGCCCTTGCTAAAACAAAAGCTAAATTAGGTATAAGTGCGTTTGTATTTGCGGGCGTAGATACTGTTAGAGCAGAATTTACTAACAGTATTCTATTAGGACATGTGGCAAAATGGTATGGTCAGGAAGAGTCTTACCTTGAAGGCGGCGCTGATGGTGGAGATATATTTGTATCGTTATTTCAAAACGAAGAAGGTTATGTTCCTGGGAGCCGACTATATATCCGTATTAGAGATGAACACGATACACTGTTAACAACAGGTTCTGGGGGTATTGAATTAGTTGCACAATTTAACAGCGATGAAGAAATTATTGTTAAAGATGCTGATAAATTATTTAAAGATCCTACAAAATTAGACAACGCGTTACAATTTGCACTAAAGACAATTGACACTTGGAAAACAAAAAAATGATGAAGCTTTTTTTAATCATCATGACTTTACTAAATTTAGTCGGGTGTAAACTGATTCAATATAATAGCGATCCTGAAGTGACGATTAGTGCAATCACATTAGTCAACGCACCTACCCATAGCGATCTTGCCTATATATGGTTGCCAACCTCAAATACCGGTAGCAAAGTATTATACCGAGAAGCATTTGACAATAACGTGGTCAACTTCTCAAAAAAATATAATTTGACTAACCTAAATCCGCAGGCACAAAGATTTTTTAACAGTTTTATTATGAATCAAGGCGGTGCTTTCAACACAAAAACAGGTAAACTTAACTTAGAACTAATACAAACAGCAATGCAATACACGTTTAATAACGTTAAAAGCGCATATCCAAATATTAATACTCTGTTAGTTATTCAGCCGCAAGAAACCTCAATAAAAGTTATTGATGGCACTGCTAATTGGAATGGTGTTGAGCAACATATCGTAACAATACCTCAAAAGTCAGTCGAATTTAGGCCGGTAATAAGCCTTGCAGTACAGTACTACATTCCTGATGGCAAAAATTATGACTTTGAGATTGGTCTAGATCTTCATGCTCCAGATTTAACCGATGACAGTAAATATGAACAAGTGATAAAACATATTTTATCCCCTATCGTCTTGTTAAAAAAAGAAATCTAATAGCTCTCAGTCTAATAGTAAGCTATAGCTTTAGCCACTATTAGACTTTTGATGAGTGATATTATAATCACCCCCAGTTCTCACAAATAAAATTAATACTTGAGGATACTTATGCTTAATAAAGTCGCTATTGTTGTCGGTGCAACTGGCTTAGTGGGCAGTCACTTAGTTGAAGAATTAATTATGGCAACTCATATCAGTAAAGTTATAACCCTAACGCGTCGCCCTATTAGTTATAACAGTGACAAAGTCGTTAATCATGTAGTGGACTTTAACCATTTAGCTCAACACGCTGCGCTTTTTAAAGCGGATATATTATTTTCATGTTTAGGCACCACCAAAAAAGCCGCTGGCTCTATTGCCGCTCAGCGTAAGGTTGATTTTTATTATCAGTTAAAAGTCGCTGAACTTGCTGCAAAACACGAAGTACACCATTACTTGCTAATATCCTCCAGTGGTGCAAATGCCAATAGTGGTAACGCATATTTACAAATGAAAGGTGAACTTGACAATACTGTCAAAGAACTGCCATTTAAACGCATTAGTATTATTCAGCCATCGTTATTACTTGGCGAGCGTAATAACGAATTTCGTATTGGTGAAAAGCTTGGCAGTGTATTGTTACCAATTTTATGTATGCTACCTGGTTTAAGAAAGTATCGCCCTATCACGGGCAAACAAGTTGCCTTAAAAATGTGTAATATCAGTAAACAATCAGGTGATGGTGTTGAATATTTTAGATTAGATGAACTATTTAACAGTTAAACTTCAGTACGTATTTTATACGTTCCTTTTCGCCATAAATGGCGACCGGCAAATTTAAATACGAACTTCAGTGCAAAAAGCTATAAAAAAGCCAGCAAATGCTGGCTCAGTTATTAATACCTATTAACCTTACTACTTACCAAACTCTGTTGGAGCTGGCGGCACAATCAAGAGTTTTTTCGGGTTCGCCTTAAGCTCTTTTAACAGCTCTTGTACGGCACGCTCAACCGACGGATCTTGCCCAGCTTGAATAAGCTCTGGACGGTCAATCACTTCGATATCTGGGCTTACGCCTTCATTTTCGATGATCCAGTTACCGTCATTATCGAGTATTCTAAAGGTAGCAGCGATCACAGAGCCACCATCCACAAGCCCTGGGTTACCAGAGATACCTATTAACCCACCCCAAGTGCGAGTGCCAATTAGTTTACCTAAACCTGCTTGGCGGAAGTAATACGGTAGTGCGTCACCGCCTGAACTTGAGTAGCCGTTGATCAGCATGGCTTTTGGTCCATCATGGGCAAACTGTGGCGTTTTAGTTGGCTCAACGCCACGACGCTTCCAGTAGTTAAGCGGTTTGCGTGCCAGCCAAGTGATCATATGCTCTGGGATAAAACCACCGCCATTGTAGCGATCATCTATGATCATTGCTTCTTTGCTAGTTTGCGGTAAAAAGTTTTTAAATAACGAACGATTACCTTCGTAATGTGTGTTTGGCAAATGTACATAACCAATACGACCGTCGGATAGTTTATCGACGTATTCAGCACGGCTATGCGTCCATTGTAAATAACGTAAGCCGGTTTCACTTGCGATTGGTTTAACTGTTACCTTCCAACTTTTTTTCAGGCTCGGGGATTTACTAAGCAATAACTCAATCGATTTACCTTGGGTGTTTTCAAGTAATTCATAAAAGTTAACCACATCTTTTACTGAACGACCATTTACCTCAACAATATAATCACCAACGCTTGCGTTAACGCCCGGCTCGTTGAGTGGTGAGCGGAAGTTCTCGTGCCAGTTTTCGCCTTTAAAGATATTTTCGATTTTTACAAAACCGGATTTATGCGCGCTAATTTCTACGCCTAATAAACCATGCTGTAAACGTGTTGCAGTTGGCATATCGCCAGAGTTGACATAAATATGCCCGGAGTTAATCTCGCCGGCAATTTCGCTTAGCACGTAATCAAGGTCGGCGCGATGTGCGATTGCATCAGCCATTGGTTGGTAGCGTTTTAAAATAGCATCCCAATCTTGGCCGTGGTGATTCTCATCGTAGAACCAATCACGTAATGTCCGCCAGCCTTCACGATACATTTGCGCCCACTCTGTTTGCGGGTCAATTTTTAGTATCATATTTTGCAAGTCTAACTGGGTGGCTTTTAAATCTTGCTCAGCGGCTGGCTTAATTACACTGTAATTATCACCTGAGCGAGCAATGATATGCTGCGCATTCGCTGATATTTTATAGCTATTAACCCCCTTCGCTACGGTGGCAATTTCGCCATCGACGGCAATAGGTATTAATTTTAGCTCACCCGCAGAGAGTGTTAATACGCCATCTTTTACAGCAGTTAAAGCACTGTAATTTCCGGCCGGAGCATTTAGAGCGACAACGCGGTCCATAAAACCATCACTTTCAATATAAGTGCTTAGCGGTTTAGCTGACTTGTCATCGTCTTTATTCGCTTTCGAGTCAACAATACTTATTTCATCAGTCAGTGGCGCATTCAGCGGTTTAATTTTGCTATTGACAGCAACAGCATAAATTCGCGTGGCATTATTAAACATGTAGTCAAATTCATAACTACTAAAAGTTAAGTTAAAGTCGCGCTCTGAAGTAAAATACAATTGCTGACCATCAGGAGAAAACGCAGGATTTCGTTCACTGCTCATATCGTCGGTCAGACGTGTAACTTGTTTGTCTTTTAAATTGTAATGCCATAATGAGGCATAACGATTTTCGTTATTTTTAACAAATACAACATCTTCACTATTAGGTGACCAAATATACGTAGTTAAGCCATCTTCTTCATACTTGGCGGTATCAATTTTATGCTGCTTGCCGGTTTTTATATCAAGCCACCATAAGGTGTGATTTAGATCTGCAAACAATAGCTTTTTGTTGTCCGGTGACCAAACAGGGTCAAAACGCCAAATAGTGCCATTAGTTGTCAGTTGTTTAACCTTGTTGTTATTAGCTCGGTCTTGGATATAAATTTCGTACTCACCACTTTCATCACTCATATACGCAATATAACGGCCATTTGGTGACCACGAAGCGGCAATTTCACGCCCTTTAGGCGTATGGCTTAAATTGCGTGTTGGGCCATTTTTAACGGGTACTGAGAACAGCTCTCCGCGGGCACTAAAAACCACACGCTTACCATCATGGGATACATCCATCGAATCAATAAAGCCAGCCACATTTTTGCTATAAGGCATGGTATATTCACGATTTCCCTGTACGTTAATAGTCAGCTTTTCTTCACGCTGCGTTGCATCGTCAAAACGGTATAAATAACCACCATTCTCATACACTATGGCATCTGGGCCTGCCGATGGCCAAAGCACATCAAAATCCGTGTGATTGGTCACTTTTACTGGTGCTTTACCGTCTTGATGCTTGTATAAGTTTAAGGTGTATGCTCTGTCTGAGACATAATAAATATTATCATGCACCCAAGTAGGCTGCTGATCTGTGGCTCTATCAGTAGTTAACTGCGTAGACTTGTTGTGCTCTAAATCATAGATCCATACATCTTGTGCGCGGCCCCCTCGCGTGCGCTTCCAGGTACGAAACTCGCGATCAATTGGTGTATATACGTATTGCTTACCATCAGGCGATAACATGCCGCCACCCGTTTCAGGTATGGCCAATGGCTGCTCTAAGCCACCATCGGCAGGCACCATGTAAGGACGTCCCACACGCTTACCATAAGGTGTACGGTTTGCTCGAAACACTATATGTTTACCATCAGGCGTCCAATCAAGGACGCGATAATCATAGCCACCACGAGGCGGCATCACACCAACATCGTTATAGTAAGTCAGTTGCTTTAGATCACTGCCATCGCGATTCATTACATATATTTGGCGGCTACCATTGTACTGTGCTGAAAAAGCGATTCTTTTCCCATCTGGAGAAAACTTAGGGAATGTTTCAAAACCAATGTGATCTGTTAAGCGCGTGCTGTTACCCGTTTTGATATTTGCTATATAAATATCACCGGCATAAACAAAAGTAACCGACTCTTTATGAATATCAGGAAAACGTAATAATCGCGTATCTTGAGTATCATAAGCCGCGGCTATGGGTGAGAATGTAGGCGCAATCGCTATTGCGGTTAAAAAAGTACGTAATTTCAACTTAACCATCCTTATGTTGTTATTTTATATCATCATAACAACATAAAAATGGATTGCAGCTTTGTTCGGCAAATAACTGTAACAGAGTGTAAATAACCTGAACAATATTTATAATCAGTGTCTTAGTAATTCTCTTAATCAGAGGTCAGGTTAAATAATACTCATGAGTAATAGTTATAGTCCTCCGACTTTAGGTAGCTGCCTTTTATCAATCACTTTAAAAGTAGTTAAATCAACAAGCATTGAAAACACTTCAGCATTGTCTATAAACAACATAAACAAATTGCCTTGCTCATTAACAGCATGCTCAAGAATGCGGTCGTAGCCTGTGAGAACCTCGCTATAACCACTGCCATCAATTTTACTTAACGCAAAAGTGCTTTTATCTTCGTTGCTTAAAAGGCCGTCGTTATTTGTGTCGTTTTTAATAACATGATAGGCAATACCCGCCGCTTTTGACTGCGAATCAAATTCAGATAAATACAATGGAGAAATATCAGTGATCAACTGATCTGTCGTATCAAAAAGCCAATTTGCATAGTTTGTTTTACCATTGATAAACATCACATTTTTTGACCGTGTTGGCCTATGTTTATAATAAGAGGAACCACTAAAATTTTCTACAACTTGCCCTAACCCACGTTCGGTATCGGCTTCAACCGTTAACTTTTCAGACTCAAGCTCTATATAATAAAAGTCCGTTTCTCCTACTCTTCGCGGGTAGCCCAAACGCCACTTTTCTTCTTCGTTTTTGTCATCTGCTAAATTTAATGCCGGTGGCTCAACGTCGTTATCATTAAATACTGTTGTAACAAGTTGGACTGAAATTAACGCAGTAGCAATTAAAACCCCGACTAATAAAATAATTCCATTTAAGTTCCATACCCATTTAAAAAATTTATCTGAATTCATGCTTTCCCTATTTTTAAAAAAGTGATCAATTTATCTGAACATACGTATTATTGAACTTATCTATAACACAAAGCTTTGCGATAAAAAATGAAAACAAACCCTACAACTAGTTTGCCATTACTATCAGGTTCCGGCGATTTAATTCTGCACTGGCAAATAGTTAATGACTCAGTAATGGGCGGTTTATCGACCAGCCAAGCTTATGAGAAGGACAATAGCTTAATTTTTACAGGCAACGTTTCTCTTGAAAATAATGGAGGCTTTGCTTCAATACGCACAACAATAAACACTAATAAAGAAAACGCCAATCTCATATATTTACGGTTCAAAGGAGATGGTAAAACGTATCAACTTCGCTTAAGAACGAGTCAGTACCTAGATGGGCCAGCGTTTACTGCTTCGTTTGCAACATTAAAAGATCAATGGCAAGTCGTTACATTCTCACCAACTGACTTTATTCTCACTTACCGTGGTAAAACCTTAGAGCAGCAACCAGAGTTAACGTTCAAAGATGTACAACAATTGGGCCTTATGATCGCCAAAAAGCAGCAAGGTAATTTTAAACTTAAATTAGCGCATATTAACTTTGAGCTTAAATAGCGTAAATTAAGCTGCTATATTGGAAATATTAAAATTATTTTTTAAAATCATATTCTTCGTTACCTCGCTTTTTAAGTTCTGTGATAACCATTTCTATCATCTGTTTCTTTATTTCTGCGTGGTTGGACTTTAGCTCATTAAGTTGCTGAACTAATATATCAATTTGCTCTTGCTGTTGAGAATCTCGGTATTTTTTCGCACCAGTATGCTCAGGATCTATTTTTAAATTTTGCGCTTCGGTATTTTTTTCCAGCTGTATAAAGTTGCTATTGTGGCTTTCAAGCTTGAGATTTCGCTGAATTGGATCTTGTTTTAATTTATTAATTTGTTCTTGTAGCACGATGATCTTTTGAGCGAAATCTTCATACACTTTTTGTAAATTGTTATACTGTTCAGCAAAATTCACATCATCTTCGCTATACTCTTGCGCTTTAGCATCTAAAAACTCAGACAAAATATATTCAGGCTGTTCTGTTTGCGCTGCTTGTTCTTCAAGTCGTTTTTCGTATTTACTTTGAAACCCATGAGCTTCAGGAATAGTAATAACAGGTAAGATCTTCATATTTCATCCTTAAAATTATCCTGGTAATAATATCGGCACAAAATAATAAGACTTTAGCTTTCTTCTCCAAAAATATTACCCTTTGTTATTACCCAAATGCTAGGAAGCTACTAATGGTTAAACTCTAAAAGCAAATATTTTAGCATCAAAGACTGCAACATAACTTTGAGCCACTATAGCTATACATACTGATGACGAACGTTTGAAGCAAGTACACGTTGCAGGCATGTTCAAAACTGGCGACGTTAAAGGTCTACTCGAAGTGCTTAATAATAACTTTAATATTAGTTATGAAAGAGTCAGCCCCGATAAAATCATGTTAAAATATGCGTCGCCTCACACTACTATATAATTCGTTACAACAATAACCAGGTATATCACCATGACAACACCTTTATCGTCGGGCAAGATTAATAGCCCGAATCACTCTTTATCAACAAACACCGATTCTCTACTTTACGTTATATTTATATCTGGCGTTGCAGCAATTGGTGGCTTTTTATTTGGCTTTGACTCCGGGGTTATCAACGGAACTGTGTCGGCGCTTGGCAAAACATTTAACTCAAGCAGCGTCGCAACAGGGTTTAATGTTGCGTCGGTTTTACTGGGTTGTGCTCTTGGTGCGCTGATTGCGGGCCCGCTTGCTGATAAATTTGGTCGCCGCTCAATTATGATCATCACTGCAGTAATATTTGCCATTAGCGCGTTTGGTTCAGGCATTGCAGACAGCTCCGCTGAATTTATTTTTTATCGTCTATTTGGTGGTCTCGGTATTGGCGCTGCATCTGTATTGGCACCCGCTTACATTGCTGAAGTCGCACCTGCGGCTTTGCGTGGACGATTAGCAACACTGCAACAATTAGCGATTGTACTTGGCTTATTTGCTGCTTTTTTAAGTAATTACCTGATCGCTTCGGCGGCAAACGGCGCTGAAGGTATTTTTATTCTTGAGCTGGCGGCTTGGCGCTGGATGTTTTGGGCAGAACTTGTACCTGCAGGATTATTTCTGTTGGGAGTATTATTTATACCAGAGTCGCCGCGTTATTTAGTTGCCCAAGGCCAATTAGAAAAAGCCAAAGCTGTATTTAAAAAAATATCCAATGATGATGCCCAATCACAAATAAACGATGTTAAGCAGTCACTTCATGGCGATAAAAAACCAAGTATTCGTGACTTATTTATTGACGGTAAAAAGAAAATACACCCAATCGTATGGGTTGGTATCGCTTTGTCTGTTTTTCAGCAATTTGTAGGCATTAATGTGGTCTTTTATTACGGCTCTGAGCTTTGGCAAGCAGCGGGTTTTGATGAATCACAATCTTTATTCATCAATGTATTAGCGGGTACTACCAATATTTTATCTACTTTTATAGCAATTGCGCTTATCGATAAAGTAGGCAGAAAACCATTATTACTAGTAGGTAGTATTGGTATGTTTATTAGTTTAAGTGCATTAACTTATACCTTTGGTAGCGCAGGCCTCGATGCGGCAGGTAAACTTGCATTAACTGACAGTATGGGCACGTTTGCACTTATCATGGCTAATCTCTTTGTGGTATTTTTTGGCTTAAGCTGGGGACCTGTTGTATGGGTACTATTAGGCGAAATGTTCAATAATCGTATTCGAGGGGCTGCTTTAGCTGTTGCAGCAAGTGCGCAATGGCTTGCCAACTTTACAATTACCATGACCTTCCCGATTATGCTCGGTAGTATTGGTTTAGCTGGTGCCTATGGGTTTTATGCTATTTCGGCCTTTATTAGCGTATTTTTTATTGTTAAATATATAAAAGAAACACGTGGTATCAAGCTAGAAGCCATGTAAAAGTTGTTTAAAATGGCGAATGTATTTATTTCGCCATTTTTTCAACTAAGACTCTACTTTAAGTAATTCAACTTCAAATATAAGTAAAGAGGCTGGAGGAATACTGCCAACACGTTTTTCACCGTAAGCTAATTGATGAGGGATATAAAAGGTGTATTTATCGCCTTCACTCATCAGTTGCAAGCCTTCAGTCCAGCCTTTTATTACCTGATTTAAACCAAAACTGATTGGGCTATTACGCTCAACAGAACTGTCAAATACACTGCCATCTAGCAAAGTACCGTGATAATGCACATTCACCATGCTAGTTGGGCTTGGTCTTGCCTCACTACCACTGCTGCTAACAACTTTATATTGCAGACCAGATGCGGTCTCAATAACCCCTTCAACCTTGCTGTTTGCCACTAAAAAGTCGGCTTCGATTTGCGCATTAGCGACCGCTTGTTGCTTTACTTTTTTGCTATTTTGAAAAATCAAAAAGCATAAAATGGCGATGATAATCGCCAAAATAATGTTGATCATGATTATTCTTTCTCGTGTTCTTTTTCGTCGTTATCGCCATTAACGATATCTGCAATTTCACTTAAACGGGCTAAGGCAATGCCGTTAACTGAGTTTTCAGGATATTGCCCGTCGCTCAACTCGCCTGCTGCAATATCCATCAGTAAATTAAGCGCTTGGTCAACCGTTTCAACTGCATAAATATGAAACTTGCCAAGCTCTACTGCATTGAGGATCTCGTCATCAAGCACTAAGTTTACTTGATTTGATTTAGGAATTATTACTCCTTGCGCAGACGTTAAACCACGCATTTTGCAAAGCTTAAAAAACCCTTCAATTTTTTCGTTTACACCGCCAATGGCTTGCACGTCACCGTGCTGGTTAATTGAACCAGTCAGTGCAATTGACTGGCTAATAGGTAAGCTAGTAATTGCAGAAATAAGCGCACACAACTCAGCTAATGACGCACTGTCGCCATCAATGTAGCCATAACTTTGTTCAATGGCGATATTAGCACTGAGCGTTAAACTAAATTGCTGCGCATATTTATTACCTAAATAGCCCGTCAGTAGCATGACACCTTTGGAGTGAATGGCTTTACCCAGCTCAGCTTCGCGCTCAACGTCAATTACCCCATCCGCACCAGCGTAAACCGTGGCGGTGATCCGTGCCGGAGTACCAAAAGAAGTATCGCCAATGTGTAATACTGTTAAACCGTTTACTTTACCTACAGCATGACCGTCGGTGGCAATTAAGGTATGCCCTTCTTTGATATCGCTGAGCATATTTTCGCTAATTTGCCCAGTACGATATTGCTTGCCTTCAATCGCTTCATCAATATGATGGGCATCAATTAAAGTTAAGTTATCTTGCTTGGTATAAAAGCTGGCTTCTGCCACTAGCTCTAACACATCAGCAAAACGAGCTGAAAGCTTATTGTGATGTTCTGCTTGGCGGTAGCTAAATTTCAGTAATCGTGCCATCGCTGACTCAGTTAGACTACACTTTAGCGTCTGCTCACAGTACTCAATCACTTTAGTGATAAATTGATACTGTAATTTATCACTGCTTGGCAGGTAATAATCAAAATCGGCTAACACTCTAAACAGCTCAGCAAACTCTTCGTCATATTCACCGATGGTGTAATACAACTCACGCGAGCCGAGTAAAATAATTTTTACATCAAGCGGGATCAACTGTGGACGCAAGGTAAAGCTACTGCCAACAGCACTATCTTGATACGGTAAATCATTTTTGATTTGATGAGTTTTTAATGACAGCTTTAAACCATCCCACACTTGTGGATTAGCCATCACTTTTTCAGCGTCCATAATCAAATAACCACCGTTAGCGCGATGCAGTGCCCCCGGCTGAATCGATCGATAACTGGTGATCAATGAGCCTTGTGAAGTAGCATATTCAATTTTGCCAAAAATATTACCAAAGGTAGGATTTGGCTCATACACCACAGGGGCAGCATCACCTTCTTTAAATTCAACTAAAATATTAGGTGCAAAAAAGTCGGTAAGCATCCCTTTACGGTCAAAATCTTCTTTGTTTTCGTCGCTAACATCTTCATCATCGAGCCACTCAAGTACCGCATCAATAATTTCCACGCGGATGTCTTTTAGATAGCGTAATACTCCAATGTGCGCAGCATATTTATGTTCAAGATCTTTTAGTAATGGCTTAGTAGCCAGCTCTGCGGTGGATTTTTTTAAATTACGGAGTTTTTCAGATGATTCACGTTTCCAACGAGGCAACTCAATCAGTGCCTCAATGAGTGCATCTTCGAGTTTTTCAATTACTTCATAAAATTGTTCACGCAATTCATCATCAAGCTCAGCAAATTCAGCATCGCTTAGTTGTTTGCCATCAATCAGCGGGGCAAATCCAACCACACTTTTTTCTTCAATTAAGGCAACACTTTGCTCAAGCGCGGCAATTTCCACAGCAGTAATTGCGCTATCGTAAGCGTCGTTAAATTCACGGTCGATTTTTTTCTTTTTACGCTGGTACGCTGGGTTATCAAACGCTGCAGGAAAGGTGTCGAGTACTTCATCAATAAATGAGTCAATATCATCAGCTAACTGTTTACTTTGACCTGCTTGTAAAAACATTGCGATAGGCTCGCGGTGGTCGTCATAATTATTAACGTATAACCACTCATTTGGTGTTGGCCGGCCTTTGCTGTGTGCTTGAAGTTTATCTTTGACTAAGGTAAACCGACCATGCGCGGCCTCCCCCATTACATACACATTGTAACCAGGTAATTCCATCCCTAACGAGAAATCAAGCGCACTTTGCGCCCGCTGTTGACCGATGAAAGTCAAGGTTTCAGGATATGGATTGTTCATGCACGTTTGTACATGATTAAGTGAAATTGTCGGCGCAAGGGCCGACACAGATAAAGGCAGCAGTTTCTTCGTCATTCTAACTTCTTTTTATACCAACATATTCGTTGATTTTGTAAGGTGGCATCAGTGCACTAAAAGGCACTGTTCACTAACTATTTAAGGTTGTAGTGCCTTGCGGCTAAAGTAGATACCATCACATTGCGAACACGCTGTAATTTGCGTAGCGTGGTAAATATCATAACTATATTGGCAATTCTTACATACTAATGTGCCCATGGCTATCCATTCGCCTTGGTGATATACCCCATTGTGCTTAAAATCTTGATTTAATGCTTGCCACTCAAGTTGAGTTTTGTCTTCGATATGTGAAAGTTCAAACCACAAAGACTCTTTAAGCTCTTGCCATGCAAGGGAACCATAGTGTTGATCGTGCTCTTGGATGTGTTCAATATCGCGCTTTAAATATTCACTGTATAAAGTTAATTTTTCTTGTCCTAAATCTTTTAGCGCTTGTTCAGATTCAATAAACTTATCCATCGCATCTTTTAGCTCATGATCTTTTACGTCTTTCAACCATGTGCTCAAATCTGTTAACCACGTCTTATAATCAGCCATTGTTTACTCCTTCAGAACTGTGTTTAGCGAACCTATACCTTACACAAGTATAGGTTAACCTGCCCTGAAAACTAATTTCATATAAAATCCACTGATTTGACGCTGTGATTAGTGCTTTTTTTGGGGTATCCTAACGGCAATTTTTTATTAGTTTGCAAGAAGTCTGGAACCGTAGATGCAAGAGCAATATAACCCGCAAGACATAGAGTCAAAAGTCCAAGCCTACTGGGAAGAAAACCAAGTATTTAAAGCCACTGAAGACGAGAGCAAAGAAAAGTATTATTGCCTTTCTATGTTCCCTTACCCAAGCGGCCGACTCCACATGGGTCATGTGCGTAACTACACGATTGGTGATGTTGTTTCTCGTTTCCAACGCTTGCAAGGCAAAAACGTAATGCAACCTATGGGTTGGGACGCGTTTGGTCTACCGGCTGAAAATGCGGCAATTAAAAATAAAACTGCGCCAGCAAAATGGACCTACGAGAACATCGATTACATGCGTACCCAACTTAAGCAATTAGGTTTTGGTTATGACTGGGATCGTGAGATCGCAACTTGCCATCCAGAATATTACAAATGGGAACAGTGGTTCTTCACTAAGCTTTACGAAAAAGGCCTAGTGTACAAAAAAATGTCAACGGTAAACTGGGATCCAGTAGACCAAACAGTACTTGCTAACGAGCAAGTTATTGATGGTCGCGGTTGGCGTTCAGGTGCTGTAGTTGAACAAAAAGAAATTCCACAGTGGTTTATTAAAATCACTGACTACGCGCAAGAGCTACTTGACGACTTAGACAAGTTAGAAGATTGGCCAGAGCAAGTTAAAACCATGCAGCGCAACTGGATTGGTCGCTCTGAAGGGTTAGATATTGAGTTTAAACGCACCGATAACAACGAAACATTCAGCGTTTATACCACTCGCCCTGATACCTTTATGGGTGTGACTTATGTTGCTGTTGCAGGCGGACACCCTATCGCACAAGAAGCAGCTAAAAATAGCGACGCTGTGGCACGCTTTGTTGATGAATGCAAAAACACCAAAGTAGCTGAAGCTGATATGGCGACGATGGAGAAAAAAGGCATCGCAACGGGCTTTTTTGCTACTCACCCACTTACCGGTGAGCAAGTACCAATTTGGGTTGCCAACTTTGTATTAATGCATTATGGCTCAGGTGCTGTAATGGCCGTACCCGCGCACGACCAACGGGACTTTGAATTTGCTACCGCTTACGGTTTAGACATCAAACAAGTCATTGCACCTGTCGCAGGTTCAGATCTTGAAGTAAACCTAAATGAAGCGGCATTCACTGAAAAAGGTGTGCTGGTAAATTCAGCTGAATTTGATGGCCTTGATTTTGATGGCGCATTTAAGGCTATTGCCGACAAACTTGAAGCACTGGGTGTTGGTGAGCGTAAAGTAAACTTCCGTTTACGTGATTGGGGTGTTAGCCGTCAGCGTTATTGGGGTTCACCAATCCCAATGTTAAGCGATGAAAACGGTAACGAACTTGCTGCGACTGAAGATATGCTGCCGGTGCGCTTACCAGAAGACGTGGTAATGAACGGTGTAACATCGCCAATCAAAGCAGATCCACAATGGGCTAAAACAACGGTTAATGGCGCACCTGCGTTTCATGAAACTGACACTTTTGATACGTTTATGGAATCATCTTGGTACTACGCACGTTACTGTAGTCCACGCCATGACAAAGGTATGCTAGATCCAGCAGCGGCAAACTATTGGTTACCGGTAAATCAATACATTGGTGGTATTGAGCACGCTATTTTACATTTATTGTATTCGCGCTTTTTCCATAAATTATTACGTGATTTTGGCTTAGTTAATTCAGATGAGCCATTTGACCGCTTATTATGCCAAGGCATGGTACTTGCCGAAACATTTTATCGTAAAGATGAAAAAGGTGGCGACATTTGGATTTCCCCTAGTGATGTAAATACTGAAACCGACGACAAAGGCCGCGTGACTAAAGCATGGCATAAAGTTGACGGCGAGCCAGTATTCTCATCAGGCATGAGCAAAATGTCTAAATCAAAAAATAACGGTATCGACCCGCAACAAGTTATCGCTCAATACGGCGCTGATACGGTACGTTTATTTATGATGTTTACCGCACCACCAGAGCAAACGCTTGAATGGTCTGATTCAGGTGTTGAAGGGGCACATCGTTTCATTAAACGTGTATGGAAATATGCGGTTGATGTAAACACTGTTGGTTTCCAAGCATTAGACAAATCAGCATTAAACAACGAGCAAAAAGTGCTTCGTCGTGAGCTGCACAAAGCAATTGCAAAAGTGACTGATGATGTTGAACGTCGTCAAACATTCAACACTGCCATTGCGGCAATCATGGAAATCTCAAACAAATTGTTAAAAGCACCTTTAGCTGACAAACAAGATGTAGCGATTGCCAACGAAGCGCTTGAAGCGCTGCTAATTATGCTTGCACCAATTACGCCGCATTTGTCACATCAATTGTGGCAAGAATTGGGTAAAGAAGGCGATATTTTAGATGCGTCTTGGCCCGTAGTTGATGAGTCTGCCCTTGTTGAAGATGAAAAACTGATCATCGTGCAAGTTAACGGTAAACTACGCGCAAAATTAACGGTGCCAGCTGATGCTACTAAAGAGCAAGTAGAAGCACTAGCATTTGCTGAACCTAACGTATCTAAGTTCACTGATGGCGTAACAATCCGTAAGGTTATTTACGTACCAGGTAAACTACTTAACGTGGTTGCTAACTAATTATGGCTGCTATTCATGCCATTAAAAACGGACTAGCCTTAGCGCTAGTCTGTTTTTTGTTATCTAGCTGCGGCTTTCACCTTAAAAAAGCCTCAAGTCTGCCTGATGACTTGGCCACCTTAACTTTAAACGGTGATGATGAAAAATCAGCGTTATTTGCGATGCTTGGCAAAGAACTCACATTGAGCAAAGTTGAGTTACTCGACACGCCTAAGAAAAACGTCGCTCAGCTGTATTTATATAAAGATCGTCTTGAACGTCAAACCTTATCATTATTTAAAAATGGTCAGGTTGCCGAGTACGAGTTAGCTTATAGTGTTCGCTACTTACTCAAGCGCCCTGGCAAAGAAGCAATTGAACAACGTTTTGAGCTTTATCGTAATTATCAAGACGACCCTGATAACGCTTTAGCAAAAGCAAAAGAGTTAGAGTTGCTATTGAATGAAATTCGCATGCAAGCTAGTCGTCGTATTGTTAGAGAGCTGTCGCAACTATAATGCGCTGTTATGCGAATCAATTACCCAATGAATTAAAAAAAGGCTTACAGCCTTTTTATTTAGTATTTGGTGAAGAACCCTTTCAAGTAGCACAATGCGCTCAACAAATTCGTCAGATTGCGAAACAGCAAGGTTTTGATGAGGTTGTTAAATTTACCTTAATGCCCGGTTTTGATTGGCAAGAGCTAATAGCGCAATATCAAAGTATGTCGTTATTTAGTGCTCGTACTTTAATCGAGCTAGACCTTAATTTTCAAAAGCCAGGTATTGTTGGTAGCCAAACGTTTAAACAGCTCGTAGCACTAAACAACCCCGACACCGTACTTATTGTAAAAGGGGCCAAGGCCAGTCAAGATATTCAGCGCAGTGCTTGGTTTAAGTCGTTAGATAAACTGGGCGTATTTGTACCCTGCTACCCCCTGACCGGCAATCATTTAAGCCGTTGGCTTGATGAGCAGTGCCAGCGCTTAAAAATCAATATGCAAGCAGATGCCAAACGCACCCTTATTGATGCTACTGAAGGTAATTTGTTAGCGTGTTTTCAAGAGCTCGAAAAGCTGTCGTTATTGCATGGCACTGCTATGATCGATCAACAGCAGGTTTTACAAGGCCTACTTAATCAAGCCAAGTTTGATATTTTTGATTTAAGTGATGCACTGCTACAAGGTAATAGTCACCAAGCAATTAAAGTATTAAATAAACTCGCTGGCGATAACACTGAAGCTGTGAGTATCTTATGGACCATTACTAAAGAAGCAAATACCTTACTAAGCCTACAATTAGGCTTACAACAAGGTGAACAACTGGCAACGCTATTTAAACAAAAAGCCATCTGGAAAAATCAGCAAGGGCCGATTCAACAAGCACTTAATCGTTTGTCGATACATACTTTAGAGCAAATCACCCAGTTGCTCGCACAATTTGATGCCAGTTATAAGCAAGGTAATTTAGTCAAACCGTATCAAGCATTAGCACATATTTGTTTAGTATTTTGCCAACCATTGACGTTTCCTTTGCCTGCGCATCCGCTCAACTAATTATTAGGCGTTTATGATGATTGCACTGTTTGGTGGGACTTTTGACCCCGTTCATTTAGGCCATATCAATATGGCTAAGCATTGTGTCGAGCATTTCAATTTAACAACTTTATACTTTATGCCATGTGCTATTCCAGCTCATAAGACTGCACCTGGGATAAGTACGCAGCATCGCATCACAATGCTCAATGCTGCGATTGCACCTTACCCATATTTTCAACTCGATTTACGCGAACTCAATCGCAGTGGCCCGTCATATTCATTATTAAGCCTGCAAGAGATCCGCATACAATTTCCAGATCAACCATTATTATTTTTAATTGGCATGGATTCGTTTAATAACTTAGATAAATGGTTTGAGTGGCAAACAATTACTCAGCTTTGTCATATTGTGGTATTTCAACGCCCGGGCCTAAAATTCACTGCCCATGGCGAGTTACTCGCATACCAACAAGCCGCAGAATGTAGCAATAGCGCAGAGCTTACAACGCAAGCTGGTGGAAAATTATATTTTTTAGCTGGCGAAGAAATGGCTATTGCCTCAAGCGATATTCGCAAGGCGATTAAAAATGGCATAGATTACAATGAACTTCTTCCTACTGGCGTGAGTCAGTATATTCAATCACAGCAACTTTATCTAAGTGATGAATAAATACCAGTTGCGTGATAAAATAACAGCTATTCACTTTTAAATGAGATAACACCTTGGATACGAAACAACTACTCGCCTTTGCAATAGACAAAATTGACGATATGAAAGCACGTGATGTGGTTAATATTGATGTAACTGCAAGCTCAGACATCACCGATTTTATGGTCGTGTGCTCTGGTACTTCGAAACGTCATGTATTGTCAATTGCTGATCATTTAGCAAAAGAAGCTCGTCACGCAGGTCAAGAGCCTCTAGGGTATGAAGGCCAAAGCGATGGTGAATGGGCACTGGTTGATTTAGGCGATGTAATCGTACACGTAATGCAAGATCAAGCACGTAGCTATTACGACCTCGAAAAACTATGGAGCTAATATCAAGCTAACCGCTCACTAATTTTAATCGAGTTTGGATGTAACACGTGAAAATACAGATGATTGCCGTTGGCACCAAAATGCCAGCGTGGGTAGAAACGGGTTTTGCACAATATCAGCGCCGCTTTCCAAAAGATATGGCGCTGGAGTTAATTGAAATTCCCGCAGGTAAACGTGGTAAAAATGCAGATATCAAACGAATCTTGCATATTGAAGGCGAAAAAACCTTAGCCGCTATCCCTAAAGGCAATCGTATTGTGACGCTTGAGGTAACAGGCAAAGCGCTTGATACTCACCAATTAGCAAAAGACATGGAGAAGTGGCAACTGGATGGCCGCGATGTAAGTTTGCTAATTGGCGGCCCTGAAGGCTTAGCACCAGAATGTATTGCTGCCTCAGAGCAAAAATGGTCATTATCAAATTTGACCCTACCACATCCATTGGTGCGTATTATTGTTGCTGAAAGTCTATATAGAGGCTGGAGCTTAAACAATAACCACCCGTATCACCGCGAGTAACATTTACTCATGCGCAAACACAGACCCACAATTAGAGACCACTCAGCAGAAGCTAACCTATTTGCTCGTCGCGCCTTTGTGGGGTTTGTATTTGTTACTATTTTAGTCGCGGTTTTACTTTCCAATTTATATACCATTCAAGTTGATGATCACCAAGATTATCAAACACGTTCTAACGACAATCGCATTAAAGTTATTCCTATTGCTCCTAACCGAGGCCTTATTTATGACCGCAATGGTGTGTTGCTCGCTGAAAATAAGCCTGTTTACAATTTAGAAGTTATTCCTGAAGAAGTTGACGATCTTGATGCATCACTGTCAGCACTGACACAATTTATTGATATTTCAGAGCAACAAAAAAACGATTTTCTTGATGATATAAAACATAACCGTCGCTTTAAGAGTCAAGTATTAAAAGCACGTTTAAACGAACAAGAAGTGGCCCGTTTTTCGGTCAATCAGCATAAATTCCCAGGGTTTAGTATCGAAGCACGTTTGGCACGCTACTACCCGTTTGCAGACACCCTAACTCATGCGTTAGGGTATGTTGCTAAACTCAATAAAAAAGAACTGGCTCAGCTCGAAGCACAAGAGCAAGGTACTAATTACCGTGCAACCCATGATATTGGTAAACTCGGTATTGAGAAATATTATGAACAACTGCTGCATGGCCAAGTAGGTTCGCAGCGGGTTGAAGTCAATAATCGTGGTCGCGTCATTCGTACCTTAAGTATGACTCCTCCGCAGCCGGGTAATGATCTTGTTCTTACTCTTGATGTTGGCTTGCAGCAAATTGCCCAACATGCACTTAAAGATATGCGTGGCGCTGTGATCGTCATGGACGCCAAAGACGGAGGCGTGTTGGCGCTTTATTCCAATCCCAGTTATGATCCGAACTTATTTGTTCACGGCATTAGCAGTAAAAACTACAAAGCCTTATTAAATCCTGACCGACCTCTAATCAATCGAACCACACAAGGGCGTTATGCGCCAGCATCGACGGTAAAACCTCACATGGCTGTTCTGGCCCTTGAAGAAGGTCTCGTTACCGAGCAAACGTCAATGTGGGATCCTGGTTTCTTCCAAATTCCGAATGTTGATCATAAGTGGCGAGATTGGAAACGTTGGGGCCATGGCCATGTTGATGTTTACAAAGCCATTGAAGAGTCTTGTGATACCTATTTTTATGATGTTTCTTATCGATTAGGGATCACCAAAATCAGTGATTTTATGGCACAGTTTGGCTACGGTGATTTAACCGGTATTGATATTCATGAAGAAACCACGGCTATTTTGCCATCAAAAGAATGGAAAGAAGGCCGTTTTAAAGAATCATGGTGGCGCGGCGATACTATCTCTGTTGGCATTGGCCAAGGTTATTGGACCGCAACTCCCCTACAAATCGCAAACGCGATGAATATATTAGTAAATCGTGGCGTTAATCACCCTCCACACTTAGTACAAGTTGTAAAAAAAGACAATGACGTCACACAGATCAATAATGAAGAAAAGCCACCCGTTATTTTAAAAGATCCTCGCCATTGGCAGGTCGCATTAGATGCTATGCATAACACTGTTCAAAAAACCTCAGGTACTGCACACAGAGCATTTAAAGGAACAAATTACGATTCAGCAGGTAAAACAGGCACCGCACAAATAGTCAGTATTGCTCAAGGTGAGCGATACGATGCAAAATCCCTCAAAGAGCGTCAACGTGATAACACTATCTATGTAGGCTTTGCACCTTATGAGGATCCCAGAATCGTTGTTTCTGTTGTTCTAGAAAACAATCATGGCGGTGTGCAAATTGCTCGCCAACTAATGGATTACTACTTTGCCGCAAATCCCGTTAATCTTGCTAGGAATAACACACCATGACCAGTTTGCATGATGGCCGTTCAATCTGGATGCGTATGCATCTTGACTTGCCGCTACTGCTGGCATTGCTATTAATGATGGCAGGCAGTGTAACCGTTGTTTATAGCGCCAGTGGTCAAGACCCTGCAATGATGATCCGTCATATTACTAGGATGGGCGGCGCTGTTTTAGGTATGATTATTTTAGCGCAATTTTCACCCGCGACCTTAAAGCGTTTAGTTATTCCTTTATATTGTGTTGGGTTAATGATGCTGGTTGGGGTGCTGTTATTTGGCGTCAGCTCCAAAGGCGCTCAGCGCTGGTTAGATTTAGGCATTACCCGCTTTCAACCTGCTGAATTAATGAAAATAGCCGTGCCTATGATGGTGGCTTGGTATATTGGCCGTAATCATTTGCCGCCAAGAGCACTGCACTTAGTTGTTGGTTTTACCATTGTTATGGTTCCCACACTCCTGATCAAAGAACAGCCCGACTTAGGTACCTCCATCTTAATTGCCAGTTCAGGGGTCTTTGTATTGTTTTTGTCTGGTTTAAGCTGGCGATTAATCGGCTTTTTTAGCGCTTTGGTTGCTTTAGCTGCGTGGCCTTTTTGGCATTACGGTATGCATGACTATCAAAAACAGCGGGTACTAACTTTGTTCAATCCAGAAAGCGATCCTCTTGGCTCTGGTTATCATATTATCCAATCAAAAATAGCTATCGGCTCTGGTGGTATTGAAGGTAAAGGTTGGCTGCAAGGCACGCAATCACAATTAGAGTTTTTACCTGAACGCCATACTGATTTTATCTTTTCAGTACTTAGTGAGGAATTTGGCCTTTTTGGTGTATGTGTTTTATTGTCCATGTATTTATTTATTATTGGTCGCGGTTTGTATATCGCAGTTAATGCTCAAGATGCATTTGGTAAATTACTGGCAGGGGCACTCACGCTGACTTTTTTTGTTTATGTATTTGTAAATATTGGCATGGTATCAGGGTTACTACCTGTGGTGGGTGTACCATTGCCATTGATAAGTTATGGCGGTACGTCGATGGTCACTTTAATGGCCGGGTTTGGCATTATTATGTCTATCGCAACTGATAAAAGGATGCTGTTAAAATAATGCGCTACTGTTTAAAATTATTCAGCTGTTTGTGGTTAGTGGTTTTTTTAAGTGCCTGTAGCTCTTCAGGTATAAATCACAGTGACCGGTATAGTATGCGCCATGATTCTGCACCACTGAGAGTACCCACTGAATTAGAAATGCAAGATGCCATAGTCACAGAGGTTAGCAAAAGTGCCAGTGCTGGGCGCGCTTACACAGTTAACGGCAAAAACTATACTCCGATGCTAGATGAAACTGGTTATAGCGAAGAAGGTATCGCTTCATGGTATGGCCGTAAATTTCATGGTTATCACACCTCAAATGGCGAAGTCTACGATATGTTTGCGATGACTGCCGCTCATAAAACGTTACCCTTGCCTAGCTTTGTAAAAGTAACCAACACCAGTAATGGCAAATCTGTGATTGTCCGTGTAAATGATCGTGGCCCATTTCATGATGATCGCTTAATCGATTTATCCTATGCAGCAGCGTATAAACTTGGTTACTATCATCATGGTACAGCCAAGGTTAAGCTTGAAGCTATTACAATGGCCGATTCGACTGCGCGTTTGAGTTATATTCAAGTCGCTGCAGGCAGTACCTTAAAAAATATTGAAGCATTAGCGTACACTTTACGCCAGCAATATCAATTACCCACTAATATTGTGGAAAAAGATGCTATTTATAGGCTGCGTTTAGGGCCAATTAAAAATGCTGAGCAAGCTCAGCAAGTACTTGAAAAACTAAAACAGGATCAATTTCAAAACGCGTTCTTGCTTTATAGTGAATAACACCTTTAGAATGAGGTAAACGCGAATCTTTAACTTTAACCATTAATGAGTATGATGAAATCTATTAAATCCAAAATTATTAGCGGTGTATGTGGCGTAGTTTGCTCTGCTGCCGTTTTTTCTGCGACCGCCCAAATCATCCCTGCACCGCCTCAAGTTAATGCAAAAGGTTATTTTCTTGTTGATTTCACCACTGGTAAAGTTATTGCCGAGGGTGAAGCTGATACTCGCCTAGCACCTGCCAGTTTAACTAAAATGATGACCAGCTACGTCATTGGTACCGAAATCAAAGCAGGCAATATAGCGCCAACAGATATGGTTACGGTAAGCGAAAAAGCGTGGGCTAAAAACTTTCCTGAATCTTCGAAAATGTTCATCGAAGTGGGTAAGCAAATTAGTGTTAACGATTTAAACCACGGTATTATTATCCAGTCAGGTAATGATGCTTGCGTAGCGATGGCAGAACATATTGCCGGTAGCGAAAGCGCATTTGCAGACTTAATGAATGCCCATGCTGAGAAATTAGGTATGAGTAACAGCCACTTCATTAATAGCCATGGCTTAGATACCAACGAACACTTCACAACTCCTCGAGATATGGCCACCTTAGGTGCAGCACTTATTCGTGATGTACCTGACGAGTATGCGGTTTACTCACAAAAATCATTTACTTTTAACGGCATTAAGCAATACAACCGTAACTCACTGTTATGGGATGAAAGCTTAAACGTTGATGGTATAAAAACCGGTCATACATCGGAAGCAGGTTACAGCTTAGTAAGTTCAGCGACTAAAGATGATATGCGTTTAATCGCCGTGGTTATGGGTACTTCGAGTGAACGTGCACGTAAAGTAGAAAGTAAAAAATTACTTAACTATGGTTTTCGTTTTTTTGAAACAATCACACCTTACAAAGCCGGCGACAGTTTTGCCGAGCAACGTATTTGGATGGGTAACAAAGAAAATGTATCGTTAGGCATTTTAGTTGATACGCCGATCACTATTCCACGCGGCCAACGTAAAAATTTAAAAGCCGACTTTAAACTTGATAAAGTTTTAGAGGCACCATTAGCGAAAGGCTCTACCGTAGGTACTTTATCTTTACAACTTGAAGGCGAAGTAATTGCTCAGTATCCTCTGGTAACGCTTGAAGAAGTTGAAGAAGGTAGCTTCTTTAGTAAAATTTATGATTACCTACGTTTACAAATAATGTAAAACGCTACCAAATAATATAAGCGCCTTGCAAAGCAAGGCGTTTTTTTTTGCTTTAAAGATGGTAGAATGCGCCCCATATCTAACCCGCAAATAACCAGAATACCAATTGTCTTATGTAAGCGATTAATTCAATTGTTATAAAGGTCGAGAACAGGTTATCTAATCGGTTTATTGTTTGGTAATAAATACTAAACACACATATAAGTATGAGGAGTCAACGTCGTGGCTACACCGGTAAAAAATACTAAATTTGATGAATATTTAGAATACCCTTGCCCTTTTACATTTAGAGTAATGGGGTTGGCAAACGTCAACTTAACTGACCAAATTCTAACTAAGTTACAACCTATTGCCCCTGGCGACTACGCTCCAAAAGTTAAACCTAGCAGCAAAGGTAATTATGAGTCAGTTAGCTTAGTCGTTACCGTGACCAGCGGCACTCATATTGAAGAAATTTATAACGTGATCAGTGCGATTGATGACGTACGACACATGCTTTAAACGCTAAGCGGAGTAAGCTGTGAGCGAAAATACCTTAATCGTCCGTCAACTTGGTAAACAGCGTTACATGCCAATTTGGCAACAAATGCAAAACTATACTGATGTTCGAACTGAGCATGATGCGGATGAAATATGGCTCGTTGAACATGAGCCAGTATTTACGCAAGGCCAAGCAGGTAAAGATGAACACCTACTTGCACCTGGAGATATAGAAGTGATCAAGGTTGACCGAGGTGGTCAAGTAACCTATCACGGACCGGGCCAGCAAATGATGTACGTATTATTTAACTTACGTCGCTTGAAAATTGGCGTACGAGAATTGGTCACATGGCTTGAAGAGTGCATTATCGATACACTCAATGATTACGGTATTAAAGCCTACGCAAAAGCAGATGCCCCGGGGGTTTATGTTAACGATAGCAAAATAGCATCATTAGGACTTCGTGTTCGCCGTGGCTGCTCTTTTCATGGTCTAGCATTGAATGTAAACATGGACATGAGCCCGTTTTTACGTATCAACCCATGTGGTTACGCCGGTATGAACATGGTGCAAACAACCGACTTGAACGGCCCAGAAAACCTTGCGCAAGCAGGTGCTGGGCTCGTAAAACATATGATTAAAAAACTTAATGCGACACAGGTTAAGTATACTGAAGGGTTTGAAAACGAATGAATAAACCAGTCAAGATGGAACCAGGGGTAAAACTACGCGACGCTGAAAAAATG
This sequence comes from Pseudoalteromonas sp. 1181_04, assembly GCF_052850545.1. Classification (NCBI taxonomy): domain Bacteria; kingdom Pseudomonadati; phylum Pseudomonadota; class Gammaproteobacteria; order Alteromonadales; family Pseudoalteromonadaceae; genus Pseudoalteromonas; species Pseudoalteromonas sp. 1181_04. The sequence goes on along the minus strand of NZ_VXCS01000014.1, from coordinate 6,750 downwards.
GCGTTGATCCCAGTAAAAGTATTACCCACTGAAAAAAACGAAATGTTACGCAAGCCAGAGTGGCTAAAAATTCGCTTACCTAAATCAACTGAGCGGATCGACGGCATTAAACAAGCCATGCGTAAGCACGGACTGCATTCAGTGTGTGAAGAAGCCTCTTGCCCTAACTTATCAGAATGCTTTAATCACGGTACAGCAACTTTTATGATTTTAGGCGCAATTTGTACTCGTCGTTGCCCATTTTGTGATGTTGCCCATGGCCGTCCGTTAACACCAGACGCCGCAGAGCCAGAGAAGTTGGCTCTTACTATTCGCGATATGAAGTTAAGCTATGTGGTGATCACCTCTGTGGATCGTGATGATTTACGTGATGGCGGCGCACAACATTTTGCTGATTGTATTCGTGAAATTCGTAAGTATAACCCAAAAATCACCATCGAAATTTTAGTGCCTGATTTTCGTGGTCGCATGGACCGAGCGCTTGAAATCTTAATAGAAACGCCACCAGATGTATTCAATCATAACCTTGAAACTGCACCGCGTTTATATAAACTTGCGCGCCCAGGTGCTGACTACAAATGGTCATTAGAATTACTGCGTCGCTTTAAAGAAGCACACCCTGAAGTGAAAACTAAATCAGGTCTAATGGTTGGTCTTGGCGAAGAAATTAGCGAAATCGAAGAAGTACTGCGTGATTTACGCGCGCATAATGTCGATATGCTAACGGTTGGCCAATACCTACAGCCATCAAAGCATCACTTACCTGTAAAACGCTACGTGCCACCAGCAGAGTTTGACGCGCTTAAAGAGTACGCTGATGAAATTGGCTTTACTCATGCCGCATCAGGCCCATTTGTTCGTTCAAGCTACCATGCTGATCAACAAGCTGCGGGTAAAGAAGTGAAGTAATCATTTTTACAGAATTGAAAAAGCCGTTAGTAATGGATTAAATCACTAACGGCTTTTTTGTTATATTAATGGTCTTACCTTTCATGCTAAACCCTTAAAGTTAATTTTAAGAGCATTTCTTCTTAGTTGTTGTAAAAATTTTTAGCATATATTTTTCAACGTTTATTTTCGTTTCGAAGCATTGCTTCTCAATTGTGCTGAAACATTATCGTTCAACTTAAGCCAATTTGTTTCATAATCCCACGTTGCTTTAAACTCTTCGCTACTCCTTGAGCTTTCTAACATTTCTCTAAAATCAAAGACGTCCGCAAAATTACTTTCATTTACGTCATAATTACCCCAGCCTCTAGGCTCCATCTTAATATACTTTAAATAATTAGACTTAAAATCATTAACGGCAGTGACTAGCTCTTCATTACTATTTAGTTTTTCTGCAATGATTGCCTTTTCATCATCATTAAGAGAACCCGTTACTGTAAGCTCACCTGACTCATTGATAGAAATACCCCAACTTTTATTTGCTAAAGAAGGCTGTTCACTCCTTAATTCAGCCATAACGCTATCATAGGGTGAAAGCATCTTCTCAACTGCTTTAGGGACATCACCACCAGGCATATACAAATGAACTGTAGCAACGCCAATATCATACATAACCTCTTCAATAGGTCTTAATATATTGGCATCTTTATTTACAGGCTTATAGTATGTTGCATCAGGCTCTTTAAACTGCCCTTTATGATAGATGTCCTTCGCTAGGCGCTCCATTTCACTTTTTAATTGCTCTTTACTATTCACTGGCGTGTTGATTTCGACCACCGAACTGTTTGAAGTAGGTTGCAATAGTGGATATGTATCTTGCGAGTTAACTTGCATATTACGTCCTTGTTTTTTTTATAGCTAAGTTGTTATCGGCTAACTATTCTTATGCTTTAACTATTCCCCCCCAAAAAAGGAACCTACTTTATTCTTTGGCTATCAGCCAAAAACTATTTTTGCGGTTTGTAATTAATCATTAGGTCAAACGGCTTTTCCTTGAGACAATCACCCCTGTTATTTTTAAAACATGGTTCTTTATGAAACTATTAGTTAGAAACTTATCACGCACTATCACTGAACATGAAATCCGCGTACTTTTTACTGAACACGGTAAAGTAGCCGATTGTAATTTAGTACTAGATAAAGAAACCGGCCAATCGAAAGGCTTTGCCTTTGTAGAAATGCCAAACGATGCAGAAGCTGCTGTAGCAATAAAAGCATTGAATCAAAGTACTGTTGATAAAAGCAAGATCCGCGTAAAGAAAGCTGACGCTTAAACGTGTTATTTTGTTGCAAAAGGCCAGCACTCTTCGCTGGCTTTTAGCTTTTTTTCACACAACTTCTGCGCCAGTCCCTTTCACCCAACGAAATTTAATTCAGCCCCTAAATCATAGTACCCAAAATCAACTAATTGTATTTTATAAAAATATCTGCGCTTCATGGCAAAAAACTAGACAGCAAAACCGACACCCCATATAGTCACAGTATGTATCCTTAAAAACCTGCAATTATGACTCCTCTTTTTAAATCGCTCAGTGTAACTTTATTATTGGGCTTAACTGGCTGTTCAGAGCCTGCTCAAGAACAAACGACGCTTGACAATACAACCAGTGTAAATTTAAGCAATATTAAACAACATATTAAAACCCTTGCCTCAGACGAATTTGAAGGACGCGGTCCATTAACGCGCGGTGAAGTAAAAACTGTGGGTTACTTAAGTGACCAATACCAAGCGCTTGGATTAACTGGTGCATATAATGATAAGTTTTTACAGCCGGTAAAAATGGCGATGGTAACCGCTGATCAAAACATGCAATTAAAAATTGGCGACTTGAGCTTTACCGCTGGTAAAGATTTTACGGCGCGAACGAAGCAATTACAGCCACTTATTGATGTTCGTGATTCAGAGGTAGTATTTGTTGGTTATGGCATTAATGCGCCCGAGTATAATTGGAATGATTATAAGAATATTGATGTAACGGGTAAAACGGTTGTTGTGTTAGTAAATGATCCTGGGTTTGCTACGCAAAACGATGCGCTATTTACCGGCAACGCTATGACCTACTACGGTCGCTGGACTTACAAATACGAAGAAGCCGCTCGCCAAGGCGCAGCCGCAGTATTTATTGTGCACGAAACAGCGCCAGCTGCATATCCTTGGGGCGTAGTTGAAAGCTCAAATACAGGCACAAAATATACCTTGATGGATAACAACCTAAACGCATCAGAACTACCGGTTATGGGTTGGCTAACACTCGATGCAACCGAGCAGCTATTTAAATCAGCAAACTTGAGCTATCAACAATTAAAGCAACAAGCACTTAACGACGACTTTAAAGCTACTGCGCTTAATTTAACAGCAAACCTTGCATTTAAAAACGAAGTGTCACACGCTAAATCACACAATGTTGTTGCAAAATTAACGGGCAGTGAAGCGCCTGATGAATATATTGTGGTCAGCGCACATTGGGATCATTTTGGCACTAAGCAAACTGATAGCGGGCCAAAAATTTATAATGGTGCAGTTGATAATGCCTCAGGCAGTGCTGCCACAATTGAAATCGCTCGTATATTAAGTAACATGCATAAACAAAAACCGTTTAAGCGCTCGATTATTTTTGCGAACTTTACCGCCGAAGAAACAGGGTTAATTGGCTCAGAGCAATTTGCCAGTGGCGAACTTATCCCTACCAAGCAGATGGTCGCTCTGTTAAATATTGATGGTATGAATGTGCTAGATGGCACCGATTACATACTGCAATACGGCAAAGGCTTATCACAAATGGAAGACTACCTTAGCAAAGCCGCAAGCAAACAAGGCCGTCATGTAAAAATGGATCCCGTGCCACAAAACGGCCTATTCTTCCGATCAGATCACTTCTCACTAGCTAAACAAGGCGTACCTGGTTTACTGTTTATGAGTTTAGGTGATACAGATCCAGATTATATTGCTCATAAATACCATAAAGAAGCTGATGATTACTCTGCTCAGTGGTCATTAGGTGGTGTAAAACAAGACATCGAGTTAATTGTTGATATCGCATCACAATTGGCAAACAACGGTGATTGGCCAAAATGGCAAGCCGATTCAGATTTTAAAACTCGTCGCGCCCAAGACCGCGCAGAATAAATTAACTTGAGTTGGGGTAGGCATTCATCGCCTACCCCATTTTTATTAATGCCCTTTCTTATTGCGTTGTGCGCTCAATAATAAGGTTTCGGCTTTTGCCCCTAAATACACATAAATAGCCAACGCAATCAATAGCCCTACAACCGCCAACATCATATAAATTGCCGGTAATAAATACTGCGACTGCCCCAGCGCTGCCTTAAACATCGTTAATAACGCTTCAATAGACACTGCAATTAAAATAGTTGAAATAAACCGTGTGATAGTGCGCCGCGTTGAACTGTGCCTAAAGATATCTTTATGCATTAAAATTTCTTCTTCGAGAATCGTTTTACCTAAATCAAATATTGCTAACGCGAGGGTGATAAAAATGATGATCGTAAACGGTTCGAGCGGATCATTTTCTATAGAGCGGACAAACAGTAAGCTATAAATATCACCAAACACCCTACCAAGTAAAAATAACACTAAGATAAATAAGCAACTGACAATAATGCCATAACCCGCTTTAAAAAATGGCGTCATCGTGGCGCGAGTACGATCCCCCATAATAAATTCGATTAATTGCGTTAGACATACATCAATCACTAAATAGCGATTTTCGCCATATGAAGCATGTAACGATTTTATTGCTGAAATACATAAGTGATTGGTCGCGATCGAAATATAGGGCGGCGTAAAACGAGTATGTTGCTGTTGTTGGATACCTTGAAAATACGGCCGTTCACTCAAATCCTGTGAATCACCACGATTATTTAAGGTCTTCATATACTGACGTTTAAAGCAGACATTGTTACCTAGCTGCACGCCATTTTTATCTAAACAGTATTGTAATTCTAAAAATGGGTATTGAGCGATTAAATAACGATTATCTTGTTGTTTTTTAACACCGTCTTCTAAGCTTGCTAGCACTGAGTCAAGTAAGTCGTGGATCACGGTTTGATATTCTTGGTAACGTTCGACGCTACTGATATAACTCATTCTTGCCATGTGTTTGCTCCTAACTGCATAATTAAAAGTAATAGCAATTACAGAACCAACTTTACAAAAACTTATAAATCAATTAGTTGCATTATTTAAATAAAATAAAAAATCTATTTCGCACCAACCAGGTGCAAAATAAACTGCTGGACTTACTTTTTTGCAAGCACAAAAAATGGGCTACTTAGCCCATTCTTTCATTAAATCAATTACTTTTAAATTTCATCATCAGAGTCTTGCACTTGACGTTGTGCAGCTCTAGCAATGATTTCAACATAAAACGACTCTAAGCCTTGTTTTTCAATTTCGCTGATTGAGTTGCTAATTTCAGCAACGTGCACCACTTGGGCATCTTCAGCTGTGTTACCAAATTTACAATCAAATGCCCAGTAATCAGCATCAATTGGCAACGTTTTGTTACGCTCTCTTTTCAAATACTTTTTTACTTCATGCTTTGCAGCATCTACCATGCGAGGGTATTTGATTTTCTCGTGATTCAGCGTGAATGTTTTCTTCATTACGTTCCTAATTACCTTGATTTAATGATGATGGCAATAATACCAAGTAAATTGGAAATGCCATTTGGGGTCATTATAGCAATTGCATTTAGTTTGTGGATGCTTTTTTTACACTAAAATAAATAAAATATTTTTACCGATAATTATTACAGCTTAATATCACGCTTGGGCAAGGTGTAAGGGTTGATGAAGATCTGCATTATTAAGGCTATCGTAAAATGCAGCCGCATCCATTTGCGGATGATCCAGCTGTGTTTCTTTATCTAAATGACGCTTTCGCACGACAAGTTCGCAATTATCAATCACCATTAGTGGAATATGGTTTTTATCATCTCTGATCGCTAATGGTTCCGGCGCAAGGCACGAGCGTAAACGAATATCTGCCATGCTGCCTTGTTGTAATAGCTGTGCATTATGTTGGCCAATGAGCATATCAAATTCATCTGGAGCCAATGCTTGCTCAGGCCCAGCCCCTAATTGTTCACGTAATTGCGCTTCAGTTGGTGTTGAAGCATGTGCATCAAATGGGGTTTTAGGGAGATGAAATTGACTAAAATCTAACACGTCATGAGAAAGCATTGCCAATAATAATGCAAACTCGCCACGACGGTGTTCTGAGACACTTTTGGCAAGACGATTGTTAAGTTGACTCTCTGTGATTAACAAATCATCGATTTGCATAGACTTTAGCCGATTGCAGTTAGTAATAGATATTTATCGGCTTTATTTAATATTTCTTTAGCTTTTTTCTTTACTTAAATGCTCACTTTGCTATTATCAGCGCCGTTGCATTGGAGGGGTTCCCGAGCGGCCAAAGGGATCAGACTGTAAATCTGACGGCTCAGCCTTCGCTGGTTCGAATCCAGCTCCCTCCACCACTTTTCTTACCGCTAAGTTAAGTGGGGCCAAATGCGACAAAATTAGTGTGGAGGGGTTCCCGAGCGGCCAAAGGGATCAGACTGTAAATCTGACGGCTCAGCCTTCGCTGGTTCGAATCCAGCTCCCTCCACCACTTTTCTTATCTATCAGCAAAACTTCATTCTTCTAACTCTAATCTTTCTAACTTTATTCTCGCTAACTTTATTCTCGCTAACTTTATTCTCGCTAACTTTATCCTCGCTAACTTTACCCTCGCTAACTTTACCCTCGCTAACTTTACCCTCGCTAACTTTACCC
>NZ_VXCS01000013.1:0-166128 GCF_052850545.1 Pseudoalteromonas sp. 1181_04 | reverse complement strand
AATACCTGCAATGGTGCTCATGCCAGCGCTATACTTTATAGTCTTGTTGAAACCGCAAAGGCAAATGATCTTGTAGTGCATGACTATATTACTACTTGCTTACAACATATTGCAGAGCAGCCAGATAACCTTGAGCCACTTCTGCCTTGGAACTTTAGCAAAGCTAGGTGTCGTTAGCTATACGCTTACCAACCACTTGAAAATAAAGCACAATGAAAGACATGATAGTAGTACAGTTTTTTAATGTTAAAAAACTTTATAGTCTCGTTAATTTAAATAGCTTATGTGAATTGCGCGCCCAACTTTTGACTTACACGGGCGCATCTTGGGCATATTTGGTAAGCAGTAAATAAAAAGCTGAGCTTAATGGGACTCAAAATGAGCTCTCTAAACTGATAAAATATAACCAATAATCTTCGAGTGGCGATTACATTGCACAAATATGTGATTTATCTTACACATAAGGCTTCAGATTGCTCGGTAAATGGTAATGGTAATTCACATTTATAATTACCCCCCATAGCATTTATTTCAAATGCTAAGTTATTACCTTGCCAATTAAAGTTTTCAAACCACCAGTTGCCGTCTTTTCCTATAAGATCAATGATTGAGTCGTCCGTTTTATTTATGGCACTACAAACATGTTTAATGTTTGTTGGGCCATCAAATAGGGATGTACTGTAATGCTCAATGGTAAAACATGGGTTCATTTCAGAATTATTAAGAATAAGACGAAACAGACCTTCTGCTTCTTTTACATTGCCAAACTCTATATGTTTAACAGCAGGAGGGATGACAACCTCATTCTTTTTTACCGCTTTTTGGTGCTCTGCTTTAACGTCTTCTTCCTTTTTGGGTTTGTTTTTTAGCTCACAACTAATCGTCATATTTGACAGTTCTATAGTACAAGCTTGATCAGCCCAATAGGCAGCAACAAAGAAATATAATCGGTGACCTGAAAAATTAATATCAAAAGGGTAGATGTTAGGATCATCAGCTAAATTAATGCCTTTGGTGATCTGACAAAAGCGGACCTCTTTATGGGTTGTTAGGTTTTTAACCTGAATACAAGGAGCGCCATTTTTTATATAAGCGGCAAACTCCGGTTGCTGATCATCTCTGAAGTTGTCTGTTGCATAGAACTTATATTGACTAATGTCATCGGCTTTAGCGACACTGGCGATGAGTAAAATAAGTAACACACATATCTTTTTCATTTTTTATAAGCCTTATAGCTAATCAGGGGTTTTTATAAAAAAACGGAACAACACTTTAACTATTTTAAAGGTTTTTGCAATAGAGTTGTTATGGTGGGTATTTTGAAAGACTAATAATTTATGTCATATCTTTGATAGTTAATGGGCGTCTCTTATTTCACTAGGTAGTTTGGAGTTGTAATTATTTGGTTCATATTAAAAAACACCAAATCACACTAACCACTTCAAAAGCCGTTAATCACTAAACGATTGAATCAAAATAGGAATTCGGCTATGGTTGATACAATAATAAAAATAAATTAAAAACGAGTTATTCTACAGATTCATTAGGGCTTACTAAAAACAGTTGCAAGGATGGTGAAATGGTTAGGTTTTATCTGGTTCTTACTTTATTAGGAATTTTACTTCCTTATGGCGCCTTTGTTCCTTGGCTAGTTACAAATGGTTTAGATCTTGGTCTCTTGTTTAATGACGCGGTGACAAATTCTATCAGCGTATTTGCTTGGCTTGATGTTGTAGTGTCTGCAGTTGTTTTGTTGGGTTTTATCATTGTCGATGGTCGCAGAAATAAAGTGACATATCGATATTTTGCTGTGCTGGGCACGTTGTTTGTGGGTGTGTCGTTTGGGCTTCCACTTTATCTTTACCTCAAAGAAAAGCAGTCCCTTGAATCACAGCCCTAACAAATAAGTTATGGCGTCAATAGCTATCTTCAAGTATCTGGCGCTTTCCGCATTTTACTACTTACTAGCACTGAATTTAAAATCGCCATCATTTTCCAGATGTAAGCAATGAGACGTAGTTACTGGTGTTAGCCCTATTTTTAGCGCTATTGGTACTTCAATGGTGTTATTTATTTAGATACTAATACCATTTATAGAGCTTTGTATTATGAATATTAAATGTAAAAAGCAGACAGAGCTTTTTTACTTTTATAAATACCATACAACTGGTCGGATCTGAAAAAGGCGTTAATTAAAGTAAAAAGCCTTTTTAAAATCTAAAACATAAGATTACACATTCATGGCTTTTTGTTTCCTAGCGCTATCTATTTTATGCGTTTTTCCATTTTGTAAGATAGTAATTTTGCGCCAACCAATTTGGCAATACTTGCTGCTGCTAAGTGTTATAACTGCCTATCATCAGGAATATATAAACTTATACGCAGTTGTTGTTATTGTGTTTTATTTAGGCTTATTGCACTTTTCGGTATCTGCAACCTCTGCGTTAATACGCAGTATCTTAACGCCTTTGTTTGTAATAGCCTCACTTGGTTTAGCCTTACATTGGTTCCCCGGTTTTAATAACCAGCCTATTGTTGTTAATGAACAGCTTACTAGCAATGCGATTGCATTTACCCTGTATGCTAATTTCGATAAAGCATTAGCGGGTTTGATGCTGAGCGCTTATTTTTTTACAAAAAATAAAACGCTAAAACCAATAAGGGTAGGGCATCCACTTTCGATTATTGCCATCACGATTTTAGCTGCACTCATCACTGCTTTAATATTGGGCCTTATGGAGTTTGCACCTAAAGTACCCGAATTTTGGTTTTTATTTATAGCAATTAATCTATTTTTTACCTGCGTTGCAGAAGAGGCGTTATTTAGAGGGATAATACAAACTAAGCTTTCGAAAGTGATAACCTCGGCTCGGTTTGCATTACTAGCGCCTGTGATCTCTACTGGTTTATTTTCACTCGCACACTTTTCAGCTGGAGCTAGTTACATGCTAGTGGCAGCTGTTGCAGGTTTTGGCTATGGATACATTTTTTATAAAACTCAGCGTTTAGAGTGGGCTATTTTATGCCATTGGCTCGTTAATGTGTTTCACTTTTTCTTATTTACTTACCCTATGCTTGCAACACCCTCTTATTAAATAACTATATGCTATCAAGTACTGATGGTGTTATTTGTGTATTACCTTAATAAACTTCCCCTCTGCTATTGGTTTATATTGGGCAACATCAAGTGGTACAAGTTTATTACAATCTTTATTACTCAATAATTACTTTCAAAATAAAACAGCCGTTAAAACTATTTAGTTTTAACGTATGAAAATAATATTTTTTGGCTGTTTCAATAGCCTAAAAAGTAATTGGACTATTGAAAAGCTTATGAGCAGGGGTTAATAAATGACTGCCTTTACTGTTCATTTTTCAAATTAGCTGGTTCTAATAAACTAAACGTCGGTAAGCGCCATTTGAAGCGTACCGATGCCATGCGTATTAAATACCCTACAACTAGGCTTGTAATAACGCTGATGTTGTCATCAATGTTGTAGTGGTGTAGTGCTAGATATAAACAAGCTACAATCAGCGCTACGCTGGCGTAAAGCTCATGATGTAATACTAGCGGCGCTTGGCGACAAATTAAATCACGTAATAATCCACCAAATACGCCGGTAACAATAGCAGCGACTACACAAATACCATAGTGCAAACCCATATTAAGCCCCACTTGGCAGCCAATAATACTAAATGCGGCAAGCCCAAGGGCATCTAAACGCATAAAAATGCCTTTAAATTTAACCACCCATTTTGCAAGCCAAGTTGTAATAATACCGGCAACGCAGGTGATCAATAAATATTCTGGATGTTTTACCCAAGTTAAAGGGTAATTGCCAAGTAAAATATCGCGTACGCTGCCACCACCAATTGCTGTGGCACTGGCTACTAATATAACCCCAAACCAATCCATGTTTCTGCGCCCAGCACTCAGCGCACCGGTCATGGCTTCGGCTGTAATACCAATAATATAAACAATAGTTAATAGCATAAGATATTCACTTGAATTTTTAAGAGCAAAAATAAAAGTGCGATTGTAGAGAGAAACTAATAAAAAGACGAGTGAGAAATTACACTAAAAACGCTCAGTTTCAGATAAAAAAAACTAATGTGAAATCAATGTGTGAATTGGCTGTTAATAGTACGTTGACCTAGCGTGTAATTATAAAAAAATAAGGACAAAAGACCGTAAATAATGTAATAAAATATATGTAGTTAGCTGGAACCTCGTGCAATTAGTCGCGGTGTTAGTAGGGTGCTTTGTACTTGTTCACCACGAATTAGTTTTAGTAAGTTTTCAACTAGCATTTGTCCTGCTATCGTGGTGTTTTGCTCTATGGTTGTGAGTGGCGGGTTTACATAGCTGGCAATCGAAATATTATCAAAACCTATCACGGCTACATCTTTCGGCACGTTAATATTGGCTTCTTTTAAAGCGCGTATTGCACCTATAGCAATCAGATCGCTAGCTGCGAAAAGGGCATTAAAGGTAATATTGTTGGCAATAAGCGAACGTGTGGCATGATAACCAGACTCTTCGGTCGAAATCGCATTCGCTATTTTTCGCTCGCTTAAGGTAATAGCATGTTGTTTTAACTTGTCTTTAAAGCCATTAAAACGGGCAAAAAATTCAGGGCTATGATCAGATGCATCACCAATAAATGCGCAATCAGTTCGGTTATGCGCCAATAAATGCTCAGCAGCAAGTTGGCCGCCGCCATAGTTATCACAGCTAATTGTTAAATCGGCACGATTATCTACCGTTGCTCCCCAACAAACAAATTTGGTGTTTTGTTCAAGCAAGGTATTAAATTTAGGCTGAAAATCAATGTAATCGCCATAACCTAATAAAATAATACCATCAGCACGGTGACTGTCTTCGTAGTCCGCTTGCCAATCTGAGCTTGCAGATTGAAACGATACCAATAAGTCATACCCTTCTTTTGCGCAAGCACGCGTTATGCTGCCGAGCATCGCTAAAAAGAACGGATTGATTTGTGATTCATCTGCTGTGGGATCTTCAAACAGTAACAAAGCCAATGTACTACTTTGTTGAGTTCGAAGGTTACTCGCATTTTTGTCGACTTTATAGTTAAGCTGTTTGGCTACCTCAAAAACACGTTTGCGGGTTTCTTCATTAACCAATGGACTGTTGCGCAAGGCGCGCGAGACAGTGGATTGTGATACCCCTGCGTAGTGTGCAATGTCAAACGATGTAGCTTTACCTTTCATACACAACCTAACTATTTCAAGTAACTAAAGTGCAAATAACTCGTGTTATTCTCGTTTATTTGCTGATTTTTACAAGCTATTTATCAGTAATTTATCAGTAATTTAAAATTTTTATTGATCCAACCCTGACACCGGTGTCATAATGCGGGTGTTTTATCATTTTGTTGTCAAAACGTATTGGCTGCCCATTTAGTTGGGCAGCATTTTTTTATACTAGAGTAACTACTTTGAGGTGATAGCTCAAAGTTTATCTCATAGCGATAGCAAGACCATTGAAATTACAATAATAAGCACGGTTATAGCTAAGTATATAAACCGCTTAGACAAAAGAGAAAACACGATGAACTCCAAGCCAAATTCAGAATTCGATCCTATCTTAGTGGCCGACATCGGCGGCACTAATGCCCGTTTTGCTTTAATTACTGCTTTTAACCTACAAGAAAAACAATTCGTTATTGAGCATAATATCATTTTTCCCAGTGCCAATTTTGGTTCATTGGAAGCGGCAATAACGCATTATTTATCTCAAGTTAGTCATATTCAACCTCGACGCGCGTGTTTAGCCGTGGCTGGACCGATAAAAGCAGGCCAAGTACATTTAACTAATTTAGGTTGGCACTTTAGTGTCGAACAAGTAAAAGCTGAGTTTAATTTAGCTCAACTGGAAGTGATCAACGATTTTGCTGCGTTTGCCTATGCAGCACCTTATTTAGATCCACAACAAAACATTGCAGTTAAAGCAGGACAAGCCGATACTGATGCAAATATTGCAGTCATGGGTCCGGGCACTGGTTTTGGTGCGGCGTGTTTAGTGCGTACTAGCCAATCACGTGCTGTTTTGAGTTGTGAAGGTGGGCATATAACATTGGCATCAGTGAGTGAATTAGATACTCAGCTGATCATCGAGTTACGTAAGCTATTGCCACATGTATCGGTCGAAACAGTATTTTCAGGGCCGGGTATTGCTCATTTGTATCAAGCCATGGCGGCTGTAAAAGGTGTCGATGCTAAGAATTTAACCGCTGCGCAAATTAGCGAATTAGCAAATAGTGGTGAATGTGCCATTTGCGATGCTACGTTAAATCAATTTTGTGATTGGATTGGCAGTGTCGCAGGCGATTTAGCACTGGCATTTGGTGCGTTAGGTGGTGTGTATATTGGTGGCGGTATTTTACCGCGTATGCAAGCTCGTTTACTTGCTAGTCGTTTTGTTGAGCGTTTTGGTGCTAAAGGGATCATGTCGCAGTATGTGAGCCAAATACCAGTGACGTTAGTCACACAAGATAATATTCCACTTATTGGTGCTGCTGCATGTTTGCACGTCAATGAGCAGTCATAATACATCGCTCATAGGGGTGTTATTGGGAAGGTTGGATGAAGAAAGTTACAATAAATAGTGTTGCAAGTTATGCCGGGGTCTCTAAAAAAACCGTGTCTCGGGTTTTAAATAATGAACCTAATGTTAGTGATGCAACCCGTGAAAAAGTTCTTAAGGTTTTTAAAGAGCTAGATTACACTCCTAACCCGATCGCCAGAGGTTTGGCGCAAAATCGTAGTTTTATTATTGGTTGCATTTACGATAACCCGAGTAAAAGTTATATCACTCGGGTGCAAACTGGTGCGCTTGCTGCGTGTCAAGAAAACAACTATAACTTGTTGATCCACCCATGTGATTTACGTGGTGATGCGTTGATCAGTAATATTGAGCATTTACTACAATCTTCTCGTCTTGATGGCTTGGTATTGACGCCGCCATTTTCAGATTTTAAGGTATTAGTCGATTTTCTCAAAAGTAAAAAAATTCCGTATGCACGAGTTGCATCAGCAGTGCTTGAAGACGATTCAATTTCAGTACGCAGTAATGATGAGCAGGGCGCATTTGAGATCACTGAGCACTTAATTAAGCTTGGCCATAAAGCGATCGCGTTTATTAAAGGCCACCCAGATCACAGTGCCACTGAGCAGCGTTTCAAAGGTTATCGCAGAGCGCTTAGTACGCACGGCATTGAATTTAATGAACGTTTGGTTGAAGAGGGTAACTTTAGTTATCATTCTGGGGTCGATAGTGCGCGCAGCATTTTAGATTTAACCCCACGTCCAACCGCCGTATTTGCATCAAATGATTACATGGCTGCGGCGGTATTAAAATTGGCAACACAACGTCAATTTAAAGTACCCGATGATATTTCTATCGCGGGTTTTGATAATGCGCCAATTGCTCGTCATATTTGGCCTGGTCTTACTACCATAGCGCAACCGGTTGAAGAAATGACCAAACAAGCGGTTACTAAACTGATTGAGCATATTGGTGATCCGCAAGAGCAACCGTATCAGGTTACGCTTGAAGCGCGATTAATCACACGCGAGTCTACCGCACAAGTTAGATAAAGGCTTTTCACAGTTGCCCGAGTTTGAGTGACGCTTACTCGGGCATTTTTTTGCTTAACAAAGCAGTCTGCATGTTGTTGCTATCTGGGTTTTTTTATCCGCTCATAGGTACTTACGATTGATATCATTTAGATTATAAAAAGATATTATAATCAATAAATTAAAGTAAAAACTCCTCACATTTTCTAGCACTCCAGCAACACAATTTAGCGACCAAGCTAGATCCCCTAATGAAAAATTATTTTCGTTCATTATTTGGTCATTTAAAATATTTAAACTAAATTTATAGGATAGGGTTGACACCGGTGTCACAGTCATGCGTTAATACAGTGACACCGGTGTCAGGTTGATTGTGAGAGACAACCTGCCAACGTATACCTTTGAACGGGTAAATCAAAGATGCTCAGTGCAAGTTCATTCGTGGAGTATGCACTTGCCACTGAGCCTTTATCCTCTAACCTTAGAGATGAGTCGAATTTTATGTTACATCCTCGTATTCAAGAAGTCACCGAACGCGTCATTGAACGCAGTAAAGCTACTCGCCAAGCCTATTTAGAACGCATCAATCATGCAAAAAAACAAACAAGAGTTCGTTCTGGTTTAGGTTGTGGCAATATCGCCCATGTTATGGCTGCGTGTAGCAGTGACGATAAAGCACGTTTAAAAGCTGATGAGCAGCCAAACTTAGCGATTATCAATTCATATAACGATATGCTATCTGCGCACGTGCCATACAAAGATTATCCAGATTTAATTAAAGACATTGCTACAAAGTACGATGCCACAGCTCAAGTTGCAGGCGGCGTGCCAGCCATGTGTGATGGCGTAACTCAGGGCCGTGATGGCATGGAGTTATCGCTTTTTTCTCGTGATGTAATTGCGATGTCGACAGCTATTTCATTATCACACGATGTGTTTGATGGCGTATTTTGCTTAGGTGTGTGTGACAAAATTGTCCCTGGTCTATTAATTGGTGCTTTATCATTTGGTCATCTACCGGTGTACTTTTTGCCAGCAGGCCCGATGCAGTCAGGCATTCCAAATAAAGAAAAAGCCCGTATTCGTCAAAAGTTTGCTCAAGGCTTAGTAAGCCGTGATGAGCTTTTAGAAGCGGAGAGTGCGTCTTATCACAGCGCGGGTACTTGTACGTTTTACGGTACTGCAAACAGTAACCAAATGTTGATGGAAATTATGGGCTTGCACCTTCCTGGTAGCTCGTTCATCAATCCATATACAGAGTTGCGTGATGGTTTAACCGGTAATGCGGTAGAAACCATGCTTAAACAATTGATTCAAAGTAAAGATGCCAATTGCTTAGCGGATGTTGTAACTGAAAAAACCATTATTAATGGTTTAGTTGGTTTGTTAGCAACCGGTGGCTCTACGAATCATGCAATTCACTTAGTGGCAATTGCCAAAGCGGCAGGCGTTGAGCTGACATGGAAAGATATGTCGGATTTATCAGAAGTGGTGCCACTGCTAACACGTATTTATCCAAATGGTTCTGCTGATGTAAATCATTTCCAAGCAGCCGGCGGCATGGGTTTCCTTATGAGAGAACTCGTTGGTGCAGGGTTCTTGCACAATGACGTTAAAACCATTGTTGGCGAAAGTCTCGAGGCGTATACCCAAGAACCACGTTTAGATACTGACAGTAACCTGATCATGACGAGCGCAACAGGCCCAAGCAAAGTTAAATGGGTACCGTGTCCAGAGAATTCATTAGACGAAGATGTACTTCGTCCAATTGACAACCCATTCAGTAAACAAGGTGGCTTACAGTTACTAACTGGTAACTTAGGTAAAGCCGTGATCAAAGTGTCTGCGGTTGCGGTTGAGCATCAAGTTGTTACAGCACCAGCAAAAGTATTTGCTTCACAAAGTGCATTACAAGAAGCCTATACACGCGGTGAGTTAAACCAAGACTTTATTGCTGTGCTAAAAGAGCAAGGTCCAAAAGCCAAAGGTATGCCTGAGCTGCATAAGCTCACGCCAGTAATGGCAACCTTGCAAGATGAAGGTTACAAAGTAGCGATCGTAACTGATGGTCGTATGTCAGGCGCATCAGGTAAAGTGCCAGCGGCAATCCACTTAGCACCAGAGGCTGTTGAAGGCGGCATTATTGCTAAGATTCAGGAAGGTGATTTAATTACTCTTGATGCACCAGCAGGTATCTTAAGAGTACATGTAAGTGATGAAGAATTAGCACAACGTGAATTACAACTTAGCGTACCTAGCTTAACGTTTGGTACGGGCCGAGAGTTGTTCACCGGATTTAGAAATATCGTAAGTAGCGCAGACATGGGCGCTAGCGCCTTTGGAATAGAATAATAATTCGCCAAACTGGGTATGAGGAACACACTATGAGCATAGAAAAAATATTATCATCGGCACCGGTAGTGCCAGTGGTGGTAATTGATAATTTAGAAGATGCAGCGCCACTAGCAAGAGCGCTATATAACGGCGGTCTAAAAGCACTTGAAATTACACTGCGTACACCGATTGCTGCAGAAGCTGTAAAGCTAATGAAAGCCGAAGTACCAGAAGCCTATGTTGGCACCGGGACTGTGGTAGATAAAGCAAGCTTTGATGCATCAGTTGCCGCAGGTGCTGATTTTATGGTGAGCCCAGGCGTAAATGATGAACTTTTAGCACTGGCAAAAGGCACTGATATTCCATTTCTACCGGGCGCCGCAACGCCAAGTGAAGTGATGAAATTAGCCAGTCACGGATTTAAGTTTTTAAAGTTCTTTCCAGCAGAAGCTGCAGGTGGAACAGCAATGCTTAAATCGATTGGTGGGCCATTACCACAAGTAACATTTTGTCCAACCGGTGGCATTAGCCTAGCAACAGCACCAAGTTACTTAGCACTTAGCAATGTTATTTGTGTTGGTGGTACCTGGATGCTAGATAAACAACTAATTGAAAATAAAGACTGGCAAGCCATTGAAGCGCTTGCTCGCCAAGCAAGTGAAGTTAAATAATTTAAGTGGAGTTTTGAAATGATTAATGTAGCAATTAATGGCTATGGCCGTATCGGTCGCAATGTTTTACGCGCGCTTTATGAGTCTGCACAAAATAATGAAATTAAAATTGTCGCAATTAACGACTTAGCACCGGCTAATGTTAATGCACATTTAACACAATATGATTCAGTGCATGGGCAATTTTCTCATAAAGTAACACTTGCTGATAACACCATGTTGATTGGCGACGACGTTATTACTCTTACCCAAGAACGCGACCCTGCTAACCTTCCATGGAAAGCATTAAACGTTGATATCGTTTTAGAATGTACGGGTTTTTTCACTAAGCGTGAAGATGCTGCAAAGCATATTACAGCGGGCGCGAAAAAAGTAATCGTTTCAGCCCCTGGTACTGATTTAGATGCAACCGTTGTTCACGGTGTAAACAGTGATGTGATCACTGCAGATAGCAACATTATTTCTAATGCTTCATGTACAACTAACTGTTTAGCACCAATTGCCAAAGCAATTAACGATACAGTCGGTATTGAGCAAGGTAGCATGACGACAATCCATGCCTACACTAATGACCAAAACTTGTCAGATGTTTATCATCCTGATCTGTATCGTGCACGAAGTGCAACGCAGTCAATGATCCCAACTAAAACCGGTGCTGCTAAAGCAGTTGGTTTAGTGTTACCTGAGCTTGCTGGTAAACTTGATGGTATGTCAGTACGTGTACCTACAATCAACGTATCACTGGTTGATTTTACGTTTATTACTAAGCGTGAAACAACTGCTACAGAAATCAATGAAATTATGAAAGCAGCATCTGTTGGGTCGATGAAAGATATTTTACAATACAACGAGCTACCGCTTGTTTCTATTGACTTTAACCATAACCCAGCGTCGTCAATCTTTGACTCTACGCAAACGAAAGCTGATGGCAAACTAGTTAAAGTGATGGCTTGGTATGATAACGAATGGGGTTTCTCAAACCGCATGTTAGACCAAGTTAAAGCGTTAGGTCAGTACTTGTAATAAGTACCACGTAAAAATTTAGCTTTATCCAACCAAGCCGCGACTATCGCGGCTTTTTTGTGTCTAGCGCTGGGCTGTAGATATGGTATTCTGCGAGCTGTTTTAATACCAATCGACTTAAATACTTAACCATGCTAGCGAGCTAAATAAAGCGCTAACTGCGGTATAATTTTTTCAAGTAGAACAACTACATGTCAAAATTTACGCTTGTTATCATTGTATTTATCTGTCGCTATAAATGGTCAGTAACTTAACACGATTGATATAAAAGGAATTACTAATGAAAAATACTCTAAAAACTCACCTGTTTCGTACTAACCACCTACAAATAGGTGAAGGTAATATTAGCGGTTATATCGGCTGCTTTTTAGCGATGCTGTCTTGTTTAGGCGTGCTCGCCTTTCATTTTCCAGAATATTTAACCACACCGGAACTGAGAAAGAGCTACAGTGTCGAATTTTTACGTCAACTGATGTTTGGTGCGCTTATCGTGGCCGGTAGTTTGGGGTTACTTAACTTTGTACGTAACAAAAATAAACGTTTAGGTGCAACTGCGTGGTTTTTTATTGTGCTGGCCATTGCGTTTGGCGGCCCTAATGTTGAGGTGAATGATTTTGCTGATAACACCCCCTATATAGGCCTAGACTGGTTTATATTAGATTTATTGGGCTCAACCTTAATATTTATTCTCATTGAAAAGCTGTTACCGCACCGCAAAGAACAAAAGATATTACGCAGTGAATGGCGCGGTGATCTAAACCACTTTTTTGTTAACCATTTGATTATTGGGTTTGTGTTATTAGTGACTAATCACTTTGTGCACTATGGTTTTGGTTGGGCAGTGTCAAGCACTGTTCAGGGCTACATTAGTCAATTACCTTTTATATTGCAAGTGCTGTTAATTATTTTAGTCGCTGATTTGATGCAGTACTTTGTACACCGCGCTTATCATGAAGTGCCTTATTTATGGCGTTTTCATGGTATTCATCACAGTGCAAAAGAAATGGACTGGCTTGCAGGCTCTCGCCAGCACATTTTAGAAATTTTAGTGACGCGCAGTTTAGTACTTACGCCTATTTTCGT
The DNA here is from genome assembly GCF_052850545.1 of Pseudoalteromonas sp. 1181_04. NCBI lineage: Bacteria > Pseudomonadati > Pseudomonadota > Gammaproteobacteria > Alteromonadales > Pseudoalteromonadaceae > Pseudoalteromonas > Pseudoalteromonas sp. 1181_04. The sequence continues at coordinate 153,415 of NZ_VXCS01000013.1, read as the reverse complement.
GCTGGGTTTTTCGCAGCAAGTGATCAGCTTATATGTGATAATCGTGGGTTTTCAGGCGGTATTTAACCATGCCAATGTACGGGTGAAATTTGGTTGGTTGAAATATTTATTGGTTACGCCACAGTTTCATCATTGGCATCACTCTTCAGATAAAGCGGCCATTGACCGTAATTATGCTGCGCACTTTTCATTCTTAGATTATGTTTTTGGCACGGCCGTAAAAGGCCAACAAGAATGGCCAGAAGCTTATGGCGTAGTCGGGGACTATGTACCAACTGGGATGTTAAAACAGCAGCTGTTTCCGTTTAAAAAGCAAAAATAGTCGCGATATGGGAATCCTTTCAATTTAGTGTTTTCGATAGTGATCATATTTTATCGAGTATTGGTATGGACAGATAATAACCAAAAATATATTGCTAAAAAAGGTACTAGTAGTAATAATTGATAACTGAAGGAATATGTATTAGTAGCGACTTTTTTGAAACTAATTAAACACAAGGATTCTATTTTGCAATTTAAATCATTTTTAGTGAGTTTATCTATTTTAGCCGCAAGTGGATGCGGTGGCTCTTCTGGAGACAGTCAAGATACAAAGCCACCTGCTATTTCAGAGCAAACGTTTACGCTCAAAATAACAGCCAATGGTGTTGCCGCAGGACTTGAAGTGTCATGGATGGATAACAAAGCGAAGCTTACTGCAGACAAGGTTATTGAACTGAGCGCAACGTCAAAAACATTTGTACAACCAACCTTATTAGCTATACCAGAAAGTATCACGTGCGACACACAGCTGAGCAATACAACAACGTTGAATTATAGCCTTGCTGTTAAATGTGTATCTTCTCAGGCGAGTTTTGCACAAACAACCCCTTATTCATACCCTGTAACTATTCGTTATGGCGAGCAAAGTATTCAGTTAAAAGACTCTCCAGTCTCGGTTCCACCACTTACAATGATTGAGCCTGAAATTACAGCGCTTGGCGGGCCACAGATTTGTGAAGTTGATGACTCCTCTAATCTTAAGTTTAAAGTAGCTTGCCGTCCTTATACTGTGGTGTATGAAAAACGTAAATTGTATTTGGTGTTTAGTGAACAAGAAAAGCAATTATTATTTGATAACCCCGACAAAGAGCGGTTAATTGAATCTGAATATTTATGGTTTGATGAGCAAGTTTGGTTTATTACTGAAGGCGCCTCTACGCAATACAAATTACACTCTGCTTCTTTTGATAATGGCCAATTAGGTAATTATAAAATCCATGATATTAACGCTTCAAGTCTAGCTATTTCAGGCGGTAAACTATTTGCGTTAACGTCTTTTCCTGATGGTGTTTATAGTTGGCAAAGTGGTAAATGGAAAGCAGTATCTAACCTAATCAACGATGGGGTTTTGAAAAGTGAATTTATTGCAAATAATCAAGACCTTTATCTAGCGCTTGAAGATAATAATGAGGTTTCATCAAAATCGTATATACAGATCATAAATGCTCAGATCCGAGGGAGCACTGTATTGAGTAAGCAGATCAGTACATTTAGTCATACACCATTTTTTGAATATGATGACATCACATTTGGTCTAGGTTTTGGTACTGATGAGCAGTTGCTTATAAATGTAATGGACGTTATACCAAGTGCGCGCGATGACGCTGTGTTTTCATTGAATAATGTACGCAATGCTACTATTTGGCAAAATGGTAATAACCAGTTCTTATTTACAAACCAAGACAGTGGCATTGAACAGTTTAAATTTACACGAGAACAAGTAGAGACAAGTACTGCATTCGATTTAACCGCGTTAAGACAAATAACTCCTGATTGGATTGGCGGCGACTTAGATACTTTACTAGCGGGTGATTTTGTTGAGACAGCATCGATAAAATATGCCGTGCTTAAATATTTACGTAAGGCTGGTACAGAGCAGTCAGAATTGCAGTTGCAATCACGGTTAAATACCACTCAACCGATCAGAGTTTATAATGAAACATGGCGCACAATTGCGAGTTATGCACGAAGTAATACTAAAAAAATAACTCCTATTGTGAGTGAACAAGGCTATTTATTGATTTATGTAGGTGATGCGTCATCTAATCAATCTACGGGGCAACTGTGGGCCCTATCAGCGGATAAAGAGTATTTGATCAAAGCTGATGTGTCATGGGAAAGTTATTCAATGAAAGACTTTCATTTTGAGACTATTTCTGAAAAACACCTTGTGGTGTATAGCGAATTTGCCAACGAAGTCATTACAATAACGCTTGATTAACGCTATTTTATTAACCAACTGAGCTTTGGGTGAATTAGTTTGACCAAAGCTCAGTAAAGTTACTGATATTATAAAAGCATACCAGACACGAAAGCCATATAAGTAGACCAAGGCTTATTTATATTCAGTTTTATTTTATAGCTATGTAGCAAAGCAAGGCGGTAAAGCATGACTCAGAGTCGCGCATAAAAGTTATAGTTTTTCTATTAGTGCTTTTAGAGTTGGTCGTTGGCTCATATCTGCATTCATACATTGTTGAGCAAGTTTTCTTAGCTGTGTTGCATCGCTCGTAACTTCAGAACACACGCTCAGTAAATCATCAATTAAGCAGCCAATCGCTCTGACTTCAATACGCTGCATTTGTTGGCGCTGATAGTCGGTCAGAGAGTCTAAATTAGTTGCTGCGCCAAAGTCACCAAACAATACTGTGTATTCATCGTTTATCATGGTGTTGTGCGCATATACATCGCCATGACTTACGTTATTGATATGTAAGTGGGCAAGGGTGCTGACCATTTGCTTAGCAATGTGTTTAATGGCGTGAGCAGTGAACTGTGTATGCTCAAAAAAGGTATCGCGGGTGCAAGTATCAAGTGACGGCGGTAAGCCGAGGTTTTGATAGTCCTTACTGATAAGCTCCATAACCAGACCAAGTTGCTCTGGGTTATCGATATAGGCGAGAACGTTTATTAGGTTTTTATGTTCGCCCGCTTGCAAGCAACAGTTTACTTCATCAAGTGGATAGCCATCACTGGTGATCGCGCCTTTAAACAGTTTTAACGCCACATTATTGTGCTGCCACTGTGCTAAGTGAATAATCCCAGACGCACCTTCACCAATTTTTTCAACAAGTGAAAACTCGTTTAGTTGTACGGCTGCTAATTGAACTTGTTGTAAACTTTGTGCTTTATTAAAGTCATTGCCTGCAAAAGCCAGCCAACTGAGTTTTGGTAATTCAAACAGCCAGTCATTAACATCAGTTAAGTTATTCGCAGATAAACGCACGAGTTCAAGCGCTTGGCACTGCTGCATGCTGTGTGGCAAAGTCGTTAGTCGATTACCAGCAAGGGCAAGTTTACGCAGTTGCGTAAGTTCACCAAAAGAGTCTGGCAATTGTTCAATATGGTTGTCAGTTAAAATTAACCATTGTGTCGAAAGCGGCAAACTATGCTCGGCAAATTCACTGATTTTATTGCCTTTAAATGCAATCATAATAAGGGAAGGGCATTTTGCCAATACAGCAGGAATATGCTGGAACTGATTGAATGATAAAAACACCCGCTTTAATTTAGTTAAACTAGCAAATTCGTCGGGCAAATCAGATAAATTATTATTTGATAAATCGAGTACTTCGAGGGTATCTGCAAGGGTAAAAATTTCGTCTGGGAATGTGGTTAGCTCTTCAACTAGTTGTAAACGTTTAGTGCCAGCTAATTTACCACTACGAAGCTGTTCAACGGTATTCAAAATACAAATCCATTTATTTAGGGGTTTAACAATAAGAAAATAAAAAGGCCAATCAAGTTGGCCTGAGTCATAATTTTAGTCAATAAAATTAAAATTGTGCGTTGTGGTACACGTTTTGTACGTCGTCACAATCTTCAAGCATCGCTAAAAAGCGTTCCATTACTTCTACGTCTTCGCCTGCAATGGGTGCTTCAACTTGCGGCACAAAAGAGATCAAATCTTCATCAAACTCAGTAACGCCCATTTCTTCAAGTGCGGTACGGGTGTTGTTGTACTCAGTATGCGGAGCAAAAACAGTGACTTTGCCGGCTTCAACTTCTACGTCAGTAACATCAACGTCAGCCATCATTAGTGCTTCAAGCACGGCTTCGTCATCATCGCCATCAAATACAAAAATAGCTAAATGATCAAATAAGTGAGATACCGAGTTTTGTGCACCAATTTTAGCGTTTGCTTTAGTAAAACATACACGTACATCAGCAAAAGTACGTTTGTTGTTGTCAGTTAAGCAATCAACAATGATCATGCAGTTACCAGGGCCATAGCCTTCGTAACGAGTTGCTGAGTAGTCTTCACCGCCGCCGCCTTTGGCTTTATCAATTGCGCGGTCAATTACGTGTGCTGGTACTTGATCTTTTTTAGCGCGTTCAATTAAACGACGTAGCGATAGGTTGCCATCGGGATCAATACCACCATTTTTTGCGCAAATATAAATTTCTTTACCGTACTTTGAGTAAACTTTAGTTTTAGCACCCGCAGTCTTAGCCATTGAATCTTTTTTGTTTTGGTAAGCTCTTCCCATCTGCGTTTCGCCTTAAATATGTTTTTAAAAGTATAAATTTTGTAGTGCCGTATTCTATACCCAACTCGCTTGGAAATACAGAATTCAGTGGGAATTAAAGTTGCTTTGAGTGAGCAAGCAGCACAAAAAATATAACCCGCAGTTGCGGGTTATATTTTCAATCGAAATGTATCGGGTATATTACCAAATACGTACGCGTTGATCTTCTGGTAAATACAAGGCATCACCCGGTTGTACATTGAATGCTTTGTACCATGCATCGTGGTTACGTGGTGCTTGTGCTCTAAAGCGACCGGGTGCATGTGTGCCACCACGAAGCTGGTTTAACATGCTTTGCTCAGTGCGTTTTTCTTTCCATACTTGTGCCCAGGCTAGGAAGAACCGTTGATCGCCCGTAAGGCCGTCAATAATAGGCGCTTCTTTACCGTTTAGGCTGAGTTTGTAAGCGTGATAAGCCATTGCTAACCCACCCACGTCACCGATGTTTTCACCTAAGCTATTACGACCATTAACGAAGTTACCAGGGATTGGCTCGTATTGACTGTATTGTGCAGCAAGTTGGTCGGCTTTGGCATCAAATGCAGCACGATCGGCATCTGTCCACCAGTTACGTTGTACGCCGTTAGCATCTGATTTAGAGCCTTGATCGTCAAAACCATGGCCCATTTCATGACCAATCACGGCACCAATGCCACCATAGTTTACTGCCGGATCGGCATTAGGATCGAAAAATGGTGGTTGTAGAATTGCTGCAGGGAATACAATTTCGTTAAACGAACTGTTGTAGTAAGCGTTAACACGTTGTGGTGTCATGCCCCAGCGGTTACGGTCGGTTTTTTGCAATTCTTTTGCAGCGCTTTCAGCTCGGAAAAACTCGCGGGTATTTTTGATGTTGCCCATCAAATCATTGCTACTTATGCTTAAACCATCAAATGATTGCCATACATCGGGATAGCCAATTTTAGGCACAAACGCAGCGAGTTTAGCGCGGGCATTTACTTTAGTTTCTGCGCCCATCCAGTCTAGGTTGTCAATACGTTCGCCCAGAGCTGTTCGCAGGTTTTCTACCAATGCTGACATTTGTTGTTTTGATGATTCAGGGAAGTAGCGTGCTACATACACTTTACCAATGGCAAAACCTAATGAATCAGTGCTCGACATTTGGCTGATAGCGCGTTTCCAGCGTGGGCGAGGCTCTTGCTGGCCATTTAGCTCTTTTCCGTAAAATGCGAAGTTAGTATTGAATACATCTTCAGACAGTAGCTCTGCATTAGAGCTTAGTGCGTGATAGGTTAAGTAATCTTTCCATACAGTAAGATCTTCTTGATTGATCAATGCAATCATGGCTTTGATCGGCTCTGGTTGCGATACATTTAACTGTGGTACTTGGTATCCTGTTTGTTCAAAATACAGATCCCAATTAAAATCAGGATAGCTAGAGCTCAGCTCGCTGCGTTCGATTTGATTTAGGGTAAGGTCGCGGTTACGACGTTTTTCTCGTGGCCACTGGCCTTGTGCTATTTTGGTTTCAAGGGCTAAAATTGCCTCAGCACGTTCAGTTGTATTGTCAACACCTGCAAATTTAAGCATGTCGGCAATATGGGCTACATAAGCAGTACGAGTTTTAACAAAACGTTCTGAATCTTCAAGGTAGTAAGAACGATCTGGTAAACCTAAGCCGCCAGCACCTAATGACATTTCATATTTATTTGGGTCTAAGCGGTTAAACCACATGCCACCACCAATAGGCGAGTTAACGCCCGTTAACCACGATTGGCCAAACAATTTGGTTAGATCATCGGTTGATGAAACGTTACTAATTTCCGTTAGTAGTGGTTTAATTGGCGACACACCAAGCTTATTAAGGGTATCGGTATCCATATACGCGTTATAGAAATCGGCAACTAACTTTTCTTCAGTATTTAAATCTTTTCGGGCTGCGATCTCTTCAATAATTGCCTTAACACGCTCTTCGCTGCGCTCTGCCAATCCTGCAAATGCACCGTAGCGAGTTTTATCGGCAGGCATAACGTAGTTGTCATACCATGTGCCACTGGCGTACATGAAAAAGTCATCACCTGGTTTTATGGCTTCATTGCGGGCTGTTAAATCTACCCCAAAGCTACCTAATTCAGCTTTTGCTGTCTGGGTTTCGGCACTAGGCTGCTGTTGCGCTTGTGTTGTTTTAGGCTCTGAACAGCCGGTCAGAAATGTGGCAGCAAGTGTTGCTGCAATAAGTGTTTTCTTCATTGGATTTCCCTGAATGTAATTTAATTATTTTTATCTCACGTTTTTCTAACTCGGATTGTTATTGATAACCTAAAAACAGACAAACTTTTGAGGTGAATTACTTCTCAGTTAGGTGAAACAACAAGCAACGCGACATACAGTGTGTATCCCGCGCCGAAGATGAGTCTCCATGTTTATGCTGTTTTTTGTTGAAGTTCCCACATGCGCGCGTATTCACCATTGAGGGTAAGTAACTCATCATGTTTACCTTGCTCGATCAGCTGGCCCTCTTTGAGCACAATAATCGTATCTGCATCTGTTATTGTTGATAAGCGATGGGCAATAACTAAACTGGTATGATTAGAGGCTAGTGCAGACATGGCTTTTAATATTGCTTGCTCGGAATGAGAGTCTAGCGCTGATGTTGCTTCGTCAAAAATGATAATAGGGGAGCGTTTTAAAATGGCTCGGGCTATGGCAATGCGTTGTTTTTCACCGCCTGAAACTTTTAAACCTCGTTCACCAACGAGGGTTTGATCACCTTTATCTAAACTATCAATAAAGCTGCGTAAATGCGCCATATTAATAGCATTATCAATGTCTTGTGCTGTAGCATCTGGACGGCCATAAGCAATGTTGTCGCGAATGCTGGTATTAAATAACACAGTATCTTGTGGCACAATGGCAATCGCTTGTCGCAAGCTGTTGAGTGTGACGCTAGTAAGTTGTTGACCATCAATATGTATTTCACCGCTGTCAATATCATAAAAGCGATACAGTAAACGGGCTAGGGTGCTTTTTCCTGCACCGCTGGCGCCCACCACCGCGACTTTGCTGCCTGCTTTAATAGAAAAACTAAGCTGCTTAATGATAGGTCTTGATGGATGGTAGCCAAAGTTAACGTTTTTAAATTCTATATCAGCGTGTTGTATATTGAGCTGTTGTGCATTTGCTTTATCTGAAATGAGTGGTTTACGGGTTAATAGTCCGAGCATATTTTCAAGGTCGGTTAAGGCGCGGCGAATTTCTCGATAAACAAAGCCTAAAAAATTGAGCGGTAAAAATAATTGGATCATATAGGCGTTGATCATTACCAACTCACCAATAGAGAGTGTGCCTTTAACCACTTCAATACTAGCAAGCCACATTAAAGCGGTGATCGCTGCTGCTATGATCAAGGCTTGACCTGAATTAAGGGCAAGCAACGATAAGCGGTTTTTAAGCCGGGCTTGCTCCCAACTAGCTAAAAAGCCATCATAAGTTTGTGCTTCATGCTTTTCATTATTAAAATATTTAACGGTTTCATAATTAAGTAAGCTGTCAATAGCACGGCTATTACTATTATTGTCGGCTTGGTTTGCTTCGCGAATAAAGCGGTTGCGCCACTGTGTTACAACAACCGTGAAGGTAATATATAAAGCCACTGCAAGCAGGGTAACTACGGCAAACCACGGCGAAAATAAAGTTGCAAAAATAATCGCAACTACGGCTATTTCAAATAAAGTTGGCACAATATTGAACATTAAAAAGCGCATTAAGAAGCTTAAGCCACTGGTGCCACGCTCTATATCACGGCTAATGCCGCCAGTTTGCCTATCAAGATGAAACGACAACTCAAGGCTGTGTAGGTGATTAAATACTTTTAGGCCAATATGGCGCATAGCATGTTCAGTTACACGACCAAACAACGCATCACGTACTTCACCAAAAAACACACTCGCAAAACGTAGTCCGCCATACAGTAACAGTAAAGCTATGGGTACGATGACTATATTTTGTAAACTTGGATCAACACTGTCGATTATTTCTTTCAGCGCCCATGGCATCAATAAAGTGGCACCCTTTGCGGCGATCAATGCCAGTGTTGCAAGTGTTACACGGCCTTTAAAAGCAACTAAGTAAGGCCACAAGGTGACAATGCTTTGCTTTAAATTCATCGCATCATGATGTTTTATTGCTTCTTGTTTACCCATTCCGCGCATATTTTCTCTAACTCTATTAAGTCTGCATTAAACTTTTTCTAGTAGCCTAGAGTATAAACTTTAACAGTTTGTATCTAGGGCTATACTACTAACAGCACATAGTACAGTTTAGGCAGCTTAAGACAATGTTTTAGAGTGGTTAATTAAACTCAGTTTTTAACAAAGAAGGGAAAGCAGATGAAAACTATCGGATACGCAGCAAATCAAGCTAATACGCCATTAGAGCCATTTCATTTTGAAAGACGCGATTTGCGCGATGAAGATGTTGCGATTGAAATCTTATATTGCGGGGTGTGCCATTCAGATCTACATACCGTAAATAATGATTGGGGTGGTACTAGTTACCCAATTATACCAGGACATGAGATTGTCGGTCGTGTCGATGAGGTTGGCAGCAAAGTGACTAAATACAAAGTTGGCGATAATGTAGCAGTTGGTTGTATGGTTGATAGCTGCCTTGAGTGTGACCAATGCCACAAAGGCGAAGAGCAATTTTGTCGCGAAGGTATGGTCGGAACTTATTCAGGAAAAGATCGTATCACTGGTGAATCAACCAAAGGTGGTTACGCCAAACACATTGTAGTGCGCGAAGAGTTTGTTTTAAACGTTCCAGAATCACTTGATCTTGCTAAGTGTGCGCCAATTTTATGCGCGGGTATTACCACGTATTCGCCGCTACGTACTTTTAATGTCGGGCCTGGTAGCCGAGTTGGCGTTATTGGCTTAGGTGGGTTAGGCCATATGGCAATTAAAATCGCAGCGGCAATGGGTGCCCATGTGACAGCTATTAGTCGATCAGATGATAAAAAACAGCAAGCGTTGGAATATGGCGCTGAAGGTTTACTGGTATCTAAAGACGAACAAGCCATGAAAGCATACGCTAATCAGTTTGATGTGATCATTAATACTATTCCAGTTAAGCATGACTTTACCCCTTATATGCCCCTATTAGATATTGATGGTACTCAAGTATTAGTCGGACAAGTGGGTGAGATGGCTGAATCAAACTCGGTGCCATTATTATTGGGGCGTCGCCGCGTGGCTGGCTCTTTGATTGGTGGTATTGCACAAACTCAAGAAATTCTTAATTTCTGTGCGCTGCATAATATTTTACCGGAAGTAGAGATGATCAATATGGCAGATATTAATCAGGCTTTTGAACGCTTAAAAGAAGGTGATTTGTCTCATCGTTATGTCATTGACATGTCCTCACTTGAAGTCGCTTAATTATCGACTGTGATTTTTGGCCGTAAGTAGTTTTACTTGCGGTTTTTTTTGTTCAATTGCAAATTAGCTATTGAAATAGGGCAATTACTCCCCATTTATAATACCAGCTTACTATTTAGATAATAAAATGATCCGTTTTCGCTTAGTCCTTACTGTATTACTGCTGTTTACTGCACTTTTTAGTGTGCAGGCTAATGCTGTGAGCAACGCTGAGACTAATGTGAGCCAGCCTACCGCTTTTTTTCAGTCGGCGATGTTATCTGATTTGAGTGTTTTAGAGGTTAAGGTATTTGATACTTCAGTATCAGATAGCACCCCTTTTACCAAGAAGATACCAATTGCGGCGGCTGATCAACAAACAGAAGGCGCGGGGTTTGAGTCTTTACAGCCACGCTTTTCAGCGAGTAATTCATCGTTATTTCTGTATCAAAGCCAAGTTGAGCCAAGTTATGTGGCAATATTTGAGTTTTTTGTACCTAGCCTTGCGCGCCAACTTTACTTACAACCCCTTGAACCGCCAATAACATTACCTTGGTTTGTAGCCTACGAAGGTAAAAAATCACGGATTAGTGGTTGGAAAGACGCCAACTTACAATACCGTGCAGTACTTACTTACTTCAGTTAACTCTTCCTACTAATTTTTTCGATGTTTTAGTCATTCAACTAAAGCAAATAAATTACTGCGCCTATGAGGCGAGAAACCGATGCTTGCATTGGTTTAAAGGAAGCAATATGTTAAAAAATTCATCAAAAAAACCGCAGCTACAGCGTTTTAAAATAAGCTATATGGCGATGTTTTTGGCGCTGGTATTATTAGCTATCAGTGCCTTACCAAATTTATATCCAGCAAAATCGTGGCTGCATCTGAGTACAACGCAGAGCCAGCCACATTCACAGCAGTTACTAGCGAATACTCCTTCGCAAAAATCTGTTATTGATTTTTTAAATCAACATGGGTTTCTGGTTGAGCAATCAATTCAAGTGGCGCAAAACAGCCTTTCATTAAATGTGTTACTACAAGAGCCAACCAAAAGTGCCGCAGCGCAACAAGCGTTAAAAAGTGAATTTACGCAGTTGAATGCAAAAATAGTCACGCATCAAACAAGTCCCGATTGGTTACAAAGCTTAGGATTAGCACCTATAAAATTAGGTCTTGATCTTAATGGTGGTGTGTTATTTGTATTAGATGTTGATTTAGTGAAAGCGCAACAAGAGCAACTTGATAGTGCGTATGAACAAACTAAAACAATTATTCGTGATGAAAAAGCCAGAGGTGTTCGTGTACAAAAAAATGCCCATGGTTTTGAATTACACGCGTTGCCTGCTGCTAAAAGTGACTTAGCCGCAGTACAGGCGAATGTACTAAAGCGTTTTGAGCGTTTAATGGCAACTGCGCATTCACAGGGTAATTTAACAACGGTGGCATTTAGTTTTAGTGAACAAGGTAGTAATGCGTTTGATAAAGAAGTAATGAGTCAAACCTTAACCACTTTAAGAGGCCGTATTGAAGAATTAGGCATTACTGAAGCAGTTACCCAGCGCCAAGGTAAACAACGTATTCGTATTGAGTTACCCGGTGTACAAGATCCAAGTGAAGCAAAACGTATTATAGGTGCAACAGCGTCGCTTGATTTTTATCAGCTTAAAGAAATCGGTGGAAAAACCTTTAACCTGCAAAATGGTGGCTCGATCAATTTAGACCCAATTGCTATTTTTTCAGGACAGCACATCAATAATGCCCATGCAGGGCGCGATGAATGGGGCAAGCCGCTAGTGCAGCTTAGCCTTGACAGCCAAGGTGGCGAGGCGATGTCAGCATTTTCAAAACGTAATATCGGTAAACCAATGGCAACGGTGTATTCTGAATATTATAAAAATGCCAAAGGTGAAGTAGTTAAAAAAAGTGAAGTGATTAATGTAGCCAATATAGCTCAACATTTGAGTAGCCAATTTAGTATTACTAATATGCAAAGCCCACAAGCGGCGCAGGATTTAGCATTGCTATTACGTGCAGGTTCATTAACTGCGCCGGTGACAATCGTACAAGAACAAACCATTGGGCCAAGCTTGGGCGCAGATAACATACATAATGGGCTCGCGGCCTTAATGTTGGGAATGGGTATTACATTAGCCTTTATGGCGCTGTGGTATCGCCGTTTAGGGCTGGTGGCAAATATTGCCTTATTATTGAATTTAACAGCTTTAGTAGGATTAATGTCACTGCTGCCTGGCGTGGTGCTAACTTTACCGGGCATCGCCGGGCTGGTACTGACAATCGGTATGGCTGTTGATACTAATGTTATTATTTTTGAGCGGATCAAAGAAGAGCGCCGTAAAGGCCGAGCACCATATCAAGCGATAGAGCAGGGCTACCAACAAGCATTTGCGACAATTTTTGATGCTAATATTACCACTATGATCACGGCAATTATTTTATATGGTATTGGCTATGGGCCAATCAAAGGCTTTGCAATTACGCTGGCGTTAGGGCTAATAACTAGCGTATTTACCGGGGTGTATGTTTCTAAGGCGTTGAGTCAGACTTTGTATTTAAAATTGGCAAATAAGCGAGGAGCTCGCGCATGAGCAATTCAAATGAAAAAATGAGCACCACAACCCGCTTACGTTTATCGGGGTTGGTTTTATCTATCCTACTAGTGCTGCTCTCTGTAATAGGGGTTGCTACAAAAGGATTGAATTTCGGCCTTGATTTTACTGGTGGCTATTTAACTGAGTTTACCACTGCAGTGCCAATTAGTGAGGCTGAGCTGGCGAAAAAAATTAGTTATTATCACCATGATGACTTTACCTTAAGCGCTCAATCTAGCCAGCACTTTCAGTTAAGAGAGGCAGAGCAAGCCAGTACATCGCCTTGGTTAGCAACGCTTACGCAAGATGAGACATTGGGTGCTGAAGTGTTGTCATCTTCTTACTTAGGCTCTCAAGTTGGCGATGAATTATTTGAACAAGGCTGTTTGGCATTATTTGCGGCAATGGTTGCCGTGATGATTTATTTAGCGCTACGCTTTGAGTGGCGTTTAGCGTTGGGATCGGTTGTGGCTTTAATGCATGACGTGGTGGTGGTAGTTGGTTTATTTGCATGGTTACAGCTTGATTTTAACTTAACCGTGTTAGCGAGTTTACTGGCAATCATTGGTTATTCATTAAATGATTCAATTATTGTCGGGGACAGGGTACGCGAGCTACTGCGCTTAGATTCCACAACACAACAAGCTAGCGTGAATACGGTGATCAATGAATCAATTAAGAGCACTTTGACCCGTACTTTGATCACCTCAGGCACTACTCTTGCAACAGTGGCGAGTGTGTGGTTATTGGCTGGTGCGCCGTTACAGGGGTTTTCTATCGCACTATTTGTAGGAATTGTTGTGGGAACATTATCGTCAATTTGTATTGCTGCAACGTTACCGCAGTTACTTGGTTTAAGACATGAAAACTATCAAGTTAAGGTCGATGAGCAAAGCCAAGCGTTGATGGATATGCCGTAACTGACTTTATCAACGAAAAACAAAAATGCCGCGATATACGCGGCATTTTTATTCTTTAAGTTAATTTGTTAACTTAAATTAATTGTCACAACGTCAGCTGTTTCATCATCGTTGAGTACAGGTTGTTTTGGTATGTCTGGTTTATCAAGCGCAATATCGCCGCCATCAATTACTTCACCGGTTTTTAAGTTGGTGAAATCAAATAACTCATTATCTGCTAGATGCGAAGGCACAACATTTTGCATTGCAGTAAAAATACTCTCAATACGACCAGGGTGCTCAATATCCCACTGTGCAAGCATCGCTTTGGTATGTTTGCGTTGCAGATTTTCTTGTGAGCCACACAGATTACATGGAATGATAGGGTATGCTTGGCTGATAGCATATTGTTCAATATCTGTTTCTTTACAGTAGGCTAATGGACGAATTACCATGTGCTCGCCGTTATCGCTCATTAATTTAGCTGGCATGCTTTTCAGTTTGCCACCATAAAACATATTTAAGAATAGGGTTTCGATCATATCGTCGCGATGATGACCTAAGGCGATTTTAGTGGCCCCCATTTCATTTGCGGTACGATATAAAATGCCGCGACGTAAGCGTGAGCATAGCGAACAGGTTGTTTTACCTTCAGGAATAATATCAGTCACTATACTGTAGGTGTCTTCTTCAACAATTTTGTATTCAATATTCTGAGTGTCTAAATATGCTGGCAATACATGTTCAGGAAAGCCTGGTTGCTTTTGATCAAGGTTAACAACAAACAAATCAAATTTAATAGGTGCAACACGCTGTAAATGCTGCAGCATGTCAAGTAGAGTATAACTGTCTTTTCCACCAGAGAGGCACACCATGATACGGTCGCCTTCTTCAATCATATTGAAGTCCATCACCGCTTGACCGGTTTGACGACGTAAGCGTTTTTGTAACTTAGATAAGCTATGTTGAGCTTTGGCTTGAACAGAATGCGACATTACGCCCCCTTTAGAACTATGGGTAAAATAAAGGGGCGTATTATATGCCTAAAGTTTCAATCAACAAAATTTATTTAATCTTTTGCCAGCGGGCTCACATAGCCATCGGGTTTTAAGGCTAATACGTCACAATCAAGGCTGTCAATAACATGCTCTGCGGTGTTACCTACTAAGGCTGCACTTAATCCAGTGCGGCCAACCGTACCAATTACCACTAATTCACTATTAAGGCGCTTTGCTACATCCGGGATCACGTCCTCTGGTAAACCTTCTTCTATGACACAGTTTTGCTGGGCGATTTGATGACTAGCTGCTAACTCATGGGTTGATTCTATATGGTGTTTTTTAACCGACTCGTTATAAATACTGGGGTTAAACTCAGGGATTTCAATTGCAATGTTTACCGGTGTCGCAGGATAGGCGTTAACGATACTAAGGCTTGCGTTAGCCAGTTCACATAAAAACTGCGCATCTTGAATAATACGATGGTTTAAATCAAGGTGCTGTTGGTTTTCACTTACAGCGTTAACAGCAGCTAAAATATTACCCTGCGAAGGCCAAGCGTGCTCTTTTACCAATAATACCGGGGCTGGGCATTTACGAATTAAATGCCAATCGGTTGGAGTAAAAATTACTGACTTAAGTGTATCGTGCTGGTGAGTTCCTTTTACAACCAAATCAAACTGTTGGTCTATTACCGTATCGATGATCGCTTCATAAGTGCGATTATGCCAAACCACTTGGCTGTTAATATCGACGTCTGGGTAGTGTTGCAAAATTTCATCCAGCCATAACTGACGGTCTTTAACGACGGCATTGCGCATTGCCTCGCGCTCATCGCCAGAGAGCATGGTCGTCATCTCATAGGAAAAATCATAAATGCTCATAAAAGCGGTGATACTGGCACCGGACTTTTTGGCTAATTCGATAGATCGAGATAAACCATGCTGAGACTCAGCGGTTGGATCAATAATGGCGAGTATTTGTTTGATGGTGTTCATAAGCTGCTCCTTTAACTACTTTATAGCTAGAGTGTAACGTATAACGTGAGTAGTTAAAGTAACAGCTAACAACTAGTTGCGCTAGATCAAGTTTATTTTGGGTGGATTGCTGCAGCTGCGGATAACCCATCACTATCTAGAATAGTGATAAACTTACCTTCCACTTTTATTAAAGCAGCTTTTTGAAAACGACTCAGTAAACGGCTAATCGTTTCAACGGTTAAACCAAGGTAATTACCAATTTCACCACGGGTCATGGTAAAGCGAAACTCTTTACGAGAAAACCCGCGTTCGCCAAAGCGATTTGACAAGTTGTAGATAAAACTAGCTAAGCGCTCTTCGGCTGATTTTTTATTCAGTGACAAAAACATTTCTTGGTCGTAGTTAATTTCACTGCTCATCAGGCGCATAATCTGCTGGCGTAGTTTTGGTAATTTACCCGCTAGGTCATCGAGTGTTTCAAATGGAATTTCGCATACCATTGAGGTTTCGAGCGCTTGAGAAAAGCTTTGGTGTGCCATTTTATTTATTGCATCAAAGCCGATTAAATCACCTGCGAGATGAAAGCCAGTAATTTGTTCGTCACCTTGCTCTGAAAGGGTGTAGGACTTAAATGAACCAGAGCGAACAGCAAAAATAGCGTTCAGTGGCGCTCCTGATTCAAAAAGAAAATCCCCTTTGTGTAATGGTTTTTTACGCTCAATGATTTCATCAAGTTTATCCATTTCTTGCCCATTGAGGGTAAAAGGTAAGCACAGTTGACTTATGCTGCAGTCATTGCAGCTGATTGTGCAATTATTTTTGGCTTTGTTTTGATATAAATCCATTAGTTCAGTCCATTAAATGTTGTCACATTAATTTGTTAAGATTAATGCAGCAGCTTGTCAGTTGCAATGATAAGTAAATAAATCCCGTACCAAATAAGTACACTGCCCAGTGCTATTCGTGCCCATGGGTGATTTAATACTTTATGTAATACTTGTGCGCCCATGCCGATACTTAACATCGCGGGAAACGTACCAAGCGCGAAAAATAGCATGACTAGAGCGCCATCAAGGGCTGTGTTGCTGGTCATCGCCCAGGTTAGCGCTGAATAAACTAAACCACAGGGTAACCAACCCCATAATGCGCCATAAGCCATTGCTTTAGGTAATGAGTTGATTGGCATTATAAAACGATTTAGTTTTACCAAGTGCTGCCACACCAAGGTTTTCCCTAGCGATTCCAGCCATTGTAAGCTTGCGCCTAACCGCATGATATACAAGCCAACCAAAATCATAAACAGGCCACTTAAAAACGCTAAAATTAACGCGAACCAATGACTTTGGGCGGCAAAATGGCTGCTGATCCCAGCAACGAGCGCCCCTGCGAGCATATAACTGCCGGCACGACCGATGTTATACGCAATGGAGTACTGCAATGGTCGGGTTTTATCTGTGGCTAATTGTAAGGAGCTGGCAATACCACCACACATTGCTATGCAATGTCCGCTGCCAATAAGGCCCATGATAAAAGCGCTGACAAATAAGGGGTCAATCATTACTTTTTTTGTGCTGCTCTTTATCATCTTCAAACAAAATGCTATGACCTTGTTTGTTTAAATCTGAAAATTGTTCACCGCGAACGGCCCAAAAAAACACTCCAATCGCGATCAGTACAAATAAAATAGCAATTGGAACTAGAATATAAATTATACTCATAATTTTAATAACCTTAGTGAGTTACTGATCACAATGATGGAACTGGCAGACATCCCAATCACAGCCATCCAAGGTGCAACTAGGCCTAATGCCGCAAGCGGTAAGATTGAACCATTATAGAGCAATGAAAGCGCTAAATTTTGCTTTATTATTCGGCGTGTTTTTTTCGATACCGTTAATAAATGCTCGATAGCGGCTAAATCACTATTGAGTAATACCACATCGGCGGTGTTTTTGGAAATATCAGCGCCGGTTTCCATTGCGATAGATAAATGCGCGCTATTAAACACTGGACTGTCGTTGACACCATCTCCTACCATTGCCACGATTTCACCTTGGCTTGACCACAGCTTCACTTCGCTTTGTTTATCCTCTGGTAGACAGCCTACTTTAAAGCTATCAAGTTTGAGCTTCTTAGCAATTTGTTGCCCTGCATTTGAGGCGTCCCCAGTTAGCATGTGACAGGTTAAGCCTTGCTGTTGCAAAGAGGTGATTAAGTTTGCCGCATTACTTTTCACTTCATCTACAAAGTAAAAGTTAGCAACTGGTTGTTGATCAATGTAGAACGTTGCTTGAGCATTACTTTTTTTACTGTTGAACCAACCACTTTTACCAATTGCATAGTTATGATTGTTATCTTCACCGGTGATGCCACAGCCAGGAAGAATTTTAATATTCGTTAAGTCGCGCTGTGCGGGTGTAAACTCATTAAATGCAGTCGCTATAGGGTGTTCGGAGTAACTTTCAAGTTGTGCTGCAAGAGCCAAAATCTGTTTTTTAGATAAAGAATTTGCTAATAAGTCCACAGCATCTAGGCTAAAACGCCCCTGTGTTAACGTGCCTGTTTTATCAAAAGCAACGCGCGTTAATTGTGGTAGTGTTTCTAGCACATGAGACTGCTTAATGAGTATTCCTTTGCGGGTTAAGGTAGCCACCGCGCAGGTTAAGGCGGTTGGAATTGCTAAACTTAGCGCACATGGGCAAGTTGCAACAAGGACCGCAATGGTGATCCAAAAGGCATGTTCAGGGTCAACTTGATACCAGCCGATGGCGGTAAGTGAGGCAAATACCAGCAAGCAGGCAACAAACCACTGTGCCACTTTGTCGGTGATTTCCACCAGTTTAGGACGGGTGGCAAGCGCACTGTGCTGCAATTTAATTATTTGGTTTAAAAGAGTATTTTGACCAATTTTATTGATAAGGATTTCAATTACACCATCATGATTCACGGTACCGGCAAAAACTTGATGATCAATGTACTTACTAACTGGTAAATGCTCACCTGTCATCATTGCTTCATCAACGGTGGTGCTGCCAGAGAAAATAACACCATCTGCAGGAATTGTTTCTCCGGCTTTAATTAAGACTCGGTCACCGAGTTTTAATTTTTTAGCTGCAATAATATGTTCGTGGCCGTTTTCATCCAAAGTACGGGCTGTAAGTGGTAATAACTTTTGTAAGTTAGCAGTAAACTCACTGGCTTTCAGTCGAGCCCTAAACTCTAAATATTTACCTAGCAATAATAAGAAGGTGAACATACAAATTGATTCAAAATACACTTCGCCCACGGCCATCACTGTGGCGTAACTACTTGCGCCATATGCGCCAAAAATAGCAAGGGATACAGGAAGATCCATGTTTAACTGCTTGGCTTTTAAGCCATTAATTGCATTGGTTAAAAAGGGCATAGCACTGTATAAAATAACCGGTGAAGCGAGTATTAAGCTGATCCATCGAAAATACTGTTCAAAGTTTTCTTCCATACCAGAAAACATGCCAAAGTACATGGCGAAAGCAAACATCATCACCTGCATGGTCATTAAGCCTGCTACGCCGAGCCTGCGTATATACGCTTTGGCAACTAGCTGCTTTTGACTTGCTTCAACATCGACTTGAAACGGGTAGGCCTTGTAGCCAATTTCTAATAACGATTTGATAATGTCGCTTAATGGTGTCTTATCTTTATGCCATTGGATCATCGCGCGGTTTGTTGATGTATTTACGTCAACGCGTTTGATTGCGGGTATGTTTAACAGTTGCCTTTCAATCAACCATGCACAGGCAGCGCAAGTGATCCCTTCAACGGTCAATAACACTTCACTGATATCGTTAGTTTGAGAAATAAACTCGTCTTGAATATCTGGGTTATCGTAACTACTAATAAATGCTAATTGCTCAGGAACTAGCTGTTCTACTTTACCAGCGCGCACGGTTCTGAATTTATAATAATCGGTCATGCCTTGAGCAACAATCGTCTCGGCAACGGTTTGACAGCCTATGCAACACATCGGTTGCGCGCTACCGTCTATAACAACAGTAGCGTTAAAACCCGATGGTACACTTTCAAGGCAATGAAAGCAGTTATTAGACATGATGGGGTGACTACTTATATTCAGGACTTATGGCAATACTTTGCTCACTTGGCAAAGTGATGTTTTCTTTTAATTTCCAGCTACCGTCTATCGGCTCAATAAATACAGTATAAGCACCATCAGTATATGGTTCGACAATTGCTGTAAATTCACCATTCGCATTTGGGGTTAAATGAGTACTAAAGTCATGAGCCTGAATCGTTCGGTGATAAAACGATAGTTTTAATGAGTGGATATTACTGGTGTCCCCCTTATTGAATTTAAAGCTGACTTTATCAGCTTCGATTAGCAAGTCACCATGTAAATATAACGCTTTAGCTTTCTCGAATTTGCTCAGTTCTAAGTTAATTGCTTTGCCTTTTTTATAGTAATCATCAACCACCATATCAGGACCATTGCCGATCGCAGTTATAAAAAGGGAAATACAACCAATGATGGCAACTAGCGGAAAAAAGATTAAGAACCACGGCCAGAAATTTTTATACCAAGGAGTAGGGGTCATAAATACACTTAATTAGTTTACGATAAGGGCATTTTATAGGATTTAAGTTGAAAAAACTAAAAAAAAGCCTCCAGATGGAGGCTTTTTTGATCTGAATTAATCTATTGAATTAAAACATTAAAATATAAACATTCTATTAACGTTTTAGTTATTTATCTTGCGATAAACTATAAACGTATGCAGTTAATAGATGAATTTTTTCTTCACCTAAAATGTCTTTCCAAGCTGGCATAACACCGGCACGACCGTTGTTAAGTGTTTCTTCAACAGCACGTTGAGAACCACCATATAGCCAGATGTTATCAGTTAAGTTAGGTGCACCAAACGGTAAATTATGTGCAACTGAACCTTTACCATCAGCACCATGACACGCGGCACACATTGCAAACTTAGCTGCACCTGCGGCTGCGTCTTTTTGGTTAACGGTACGACCTGATAAACTTAGTACATGAGCAGTCATTTCTTTAACGCCTTGCTCACCCAATGCAGCACCCCAAGGTGGCATTGCAGCAATACGACCATGTAACAGTGTTTCTTTGATTTTATCTGGCGTGCCACCGTACAACCAATCTTTATCAGTTAGGTTAGGGAAGCCTTGACCACCACGGGCATCAGAACCATGACACTGCGAACAGTTTTGTGCGAATAAACGCTGGCCAATTTCCAGTGCTTTTTCATCAGTAACAAGCGTTTCGATATCTTGCTGAGCATAAGCGGCAAAAATAGGACCAAAACGCTCATCTGCAGCTTCATATTCTTTATCAAGCTTTACAAATTCACCATTCGCTTTGGCTTCTTCAACTGCTTTTTTAGATTCAGCTAAAGAGGTAATACCTTGGTTAGAGCTACTCCATTTAGCAATACCTTCCCAATTACCTAAACCTGGGTATGCTGCTAAGTAGTAAACTGACCATACAAATGTTGCAAAGAACATGTAAGTCCACCACTTAGGTAGCGGATTATTTAGTTCTTCAATACCATCAAATTCGTGCCCGCAGCTTTCACCTTCTTTAACACCAGTGTAGTTTGTTAAATTCCACACTAGTAAGCCAAAAATGATAAATAAGCATGCAAGGGTTAATACAATAACCCATATACTCCAAAAGCTAGTCATTTCTCAGACCCCTTTTCCTCGTTAGAGATTGTATCGTTGTGTTTTTTCTCATCTTCAAAGATGACATTAGCGGCGTCTTTAAAACGAGTTTTACTACGCTTGCTATATGCCCACACAACAATGACAATAAATAGTACTAAAATTACCAGAGTTAAAATGCCTCTGTATGTTCCGTAATCCATAATTAATTACTTCAAGTGCGTGCCAAGTTGTTGCAAATAAGCGATAAGGGCTTGTATTTCTGTCGCACCTTTACCGTCATTCATTGCATCAACTTTAGCAACATCAGCGATTAGTTCTTCATCACTACCATATCCTAAACCAGGGTGAGCTGGGTTTTGTGGATTAATAGCAAATGTATCACGGAAAATTTTAAGCTTTTTCAGAGTAAGGCTAGTGTCAACACGATCCTCTGCTAACCAAGGGAAACCTGGCATGTTTGACTCAGGAACCACAGCACGTGGATTCACTAAGTGAGCATAATGCCAGTCATCCGAGTAACGTTTACCTACGCGTGCTAGGTCAGGACCAGTACGTTTAGAACCCCATTGAAATGGGTGATCCCATACTGATTCACCAGCAACAGAGTAGTGACCGTAACGTTCTACTTCATCACGGAAAGGGCGGATCATTTGTGAGTGACAGTTATAACAACCTTCACGTACATAGATATCGCGGCCTTCCATTTCCAGCGCGTTTAGTGGACGTAAACCATCCACTGGCTTTGTTGTATCGTCTTGGAACATCAGTGGAGTGATCTCTACTAATGCGCCGAAGCTGATAGCAAAAACAGTCAAGATAGCCATAAGGCCGATATTTTTTTCGACTATTTCATGTTTGTTTTGTGAATTTTTATTGCTCATCATCTCACTCCGTTATGCTAATTGTGCTTGCGCATCTAATTTCAACGAATCATTCTTCGCTGAAATTGTACGGTAAACGTTATAAGCCATAACCAGCATGCCTGTGACGATGAATACACCGCCTAAGAAGCGCATAACATAGAAAGGATGTGATGCTTGTAGCGACTGTACAAAGCTGTACATTAATGTACCGTCGGCATTTACTGCACGCCACATTAGACCTTGCATAACACCTGAGATCCACATTGCTACAATGTAAAGTACAACACCCACAGTGTGTAACCAGAAGTGTGTATTAACAAGTTTCACGCTATACATACGACCTTGTGAAAATAACGCAGGGATAAGGTGGTAAATAGCACCGATAGAAATCATTGCAACCCAACCAAGCGCACCAGAGTGAACGTGGCCAACAGTCCAATCAGTGTAATGAGAAAGAGCATTAACTGATTTAATTGCCATCATTGGGCCTTCGAAGGTCGACATACCATAGAAAGACAACGATACAACTAAGAAACGTAGTACTGGATCAGTACGTAGTTTATGCCATGCACCAGATAACGTCATGATACCGTTTATCATACCACCCCAAGATGGAACGAATAAGATGATTGACATCACCATACCTAAACTTTGTGTCCAATCAGGAAGTGCAGTGTAGTGTAAGTGGTGAGGACCAGCCCAGATATACAGTGATATCAATGCCCAAAAGTGAACAACTGATAAACGGTATGAATAAACTGGACGACCAGCTTGTTTAGGCACGAAATAATACATCATACCCAAGAAACCAGCTGTTAATAGGAAACCTACAGCGTTATGACCGTACCACCACTGAACCATAGCATCTACTGCACCGGCGTAGATTGAGTATGACTTAGTCAGTGATACTGGTACTGCCATGCTGTTAACAATATGAAGTACTGCAACAGTAATGATAAAGCCAGCATAGAACCAGTTAGCAACATAGATATGAGACACTTTACGTTTAGCAATGGTGCCCATAAATACAACTGCATAGGTAACCCAGACAATAGCGATTAGAATATCGATTGGCCACTCAAGCTCAGCATATTCTTTTGAACTTGTTATACCTAGAGGTAGAGTGATAACCGCAAGTACGATAACTAACTGCCAGCCCCAAAATGTAAAGGCGGCTAATTTGTCGGAAAGAAGGCGCGTTTGACAAGTACGTTGAACAACATAATAAGATGTTGCAAAAAGTGCACTGGTACCAAATGCGAAAATAACTGCGTTCGTGTGTAACGGACGTAGTCGAGAGTATGTTAACCATGGTGTATCAAAGTTAAGTGCTGGCCAAGCTAATTGGGCAGCAATCAGAACCCCAATACTCATGCCAACGATGCCCCAAATCACTGTCATAATAGCGAATTGGCGTACAACCTTATAGTTGTACTCAGTTTGTGATGCTACTGTTTGGCTCATTTTCTGGCTTCCGCTGCAATAAATGCGTTTAGAAATGAATTACCCACTTTATAAAGTGGGGCCTACTATTATTCTCAAGTATGTTATCAAAAAACCCTCAATGCCTTGACTGCTTCAGAAAACAAACTCGAGAAACCCTTATTTTTGCGGGGAAATGATAAAATTTTTGGCCTAAAAAAGATAGGTCAATTGCATAAAATTATGACATCAATCAATTTTTCACATGCAGTTGGCTATTTTTTGACACACTTTTGTACATTTGTGTAAGAATTTTGTTCAGTGGTTGTATTTTAACAGTACGCTGATTAGTATCGGCCTTTAATTTATCTAAGGAATACTATGCCAATTAAGCTTTTAGTTGTGTTTTTAAGCGCATTGCATATGTTAATGGCGTGTGGCCCACAACCGCTAAGTATAGAAGCGCAAACCCAAGATGCAAGTTGTCGGCCAAATCAGTTATGCGAGTATGATAATCAGGTGAAAATTTGGTTGAGTGAGCAACAAATAACACCAGAGACGCCTTTTGAAATACATTTATCGTTACCAAGCACATTGTTAGTTCACAGTGCTAAGCTTGAAGGTATCACTATGTATATGGGATATATTCCAGTGTTGTTTGAGCCGCGTAATGATATTTTAGTCGCGCAAGGTATGGTTGGCATTTGTTCCGAGCGTAATATGACCTGGAAGTTGACACTCGAAGTTAAAAATCCACAGGGCCAATTTAAGCAGATATTTTATTACTTTGATGCGATTTATTGATATCAGTTTAATTCATATTAAATCGGATTGTTGGTTAAGAAGTTGCTACCCGAAGCTTAGAGTATAGAGTTACGAACGTTCGTTATCAATTATTCTACCCATCCATACACGCAATTTTTGGTACCTTCATTAGCTAAGTATTAGCTGACTTCATGCATTAATAATGCACTGGACCCATTTTTTAATTGAACCTTTAACTCATCAAAACACTTCAAAGCAATATTTACTGAAATAATACGCTAAACATTAAGTTGAGTATCTATTTGTAAATCAGAGTTTTCAGTTTAAGTCTCGCCTCGTTTTTATATTTTCAGTTAAATTTATAGAGTGCGCATAAAACCACCTTATTTTGACATTAAGCTGCAATGAACAAAGCTAAAAACCACTACATTGCTATCAAAAAAGTTGCATAGAGCTTAAATACGCAAAATTATTGCATAACTATGGTTAGCAGTTGTTGGTCAGTTTTGCAGTTTTAATAAAATGATGTGATTAACTTGTGAAATTTTCTGATTTAGGTATTTTTTATACGTTAATTACATATAATTACAAAATCTATTAGTTTGATTTCATACATGTTTAAAATGTTTTTGTTTGTCCTTAAGTTTATGAACTTAAAGTGTATTAACTAGTTAACAATGAAACATTCATTAACCAACGTACCTGTTGCAGGTTTATCAATAATCGCAAAGATAATTATTGACCACTCATTCAGATTTCATTCAGTTAAATCCGCCTAAGTTGCCATCGCTGACTCGATATTCTCAAATAAAACGAGCGCTACCTGAGCAAGGTATTTCTCCAACAAGTAGGGTTTCACATGAAAAAATCTATGATTGGCTTAGCTGTTGTCACAGCTATTCCTATGTTTTCAACAATGCAAGTAGCAGCAGCTGAAAATGCGGCGCAAACTATCGAAAAAATTCAAGTAACGGGTTCTCGCATTAAGCGTTCAGATATGGAAACCGCTAGCCCAGTTACATTAATTGGCGCCGATGATATTAAAGCAATGGGTGCAACAAGCATCGATAGCGTATTACAAAAGATGACCGCTACAGGCGGCGCAATGACAAACCCTGGTGTTAATAATGGATCTGGCGGTAACGCATCGATTAACCTTCGCGGTTTAGGTTCTCAACGTACTTTAGTGCTTGTAAACGGTCGTCGTATGATCAACTCAGGGACTGGTGCAGCGTCTACCGTTGATTTAAACACTATTCCAGTATCAATGATCAAGCAAATTGAAGTACTTAAAGATGGTGCTTCTGCTGTTTATGGTACTGATGCTGTGGCAGGTGTTGTAAACATCATCCTTAAAAATGACTTTGAAGGTTTAGACTTAAATGTAAACACTGCAATGACTTCAAAGCATGATGCAACTGAAAATTCAATTGATTTTACAGTTGGTACTTCTTTTGATAAAGGTAACATTGTTTTTGGTGCTCAGTACACTAATCGTGGCCAAGCAAGCCAAAGTGATCGTGACTTCTCAAGCTGCCCACTACTAGAAGGCGCAAATGGCCTATATTGTGGTGGTTCTTCATTCAGCGAAGGTGGACACATTCAAAGTAATGTGACGGCTGATATCTTAAATAAAGATGGTGAATTAGAGAAGACGGGTGTTGCTGACGACAGTGGTTTAAGTGGACTAGGCGGTACTTTACATCGCTACACAACAGCAGCTGATGCATACAACTACTCAAAAAGTAGCTATTTATATACACCAATGAATCGTTTAAATATTACGGGTCTTGGTACATATGAACTTACCGACGATACAAATTTCTTCAGTGAATTCACTTATACTAAACGTTGGTCAGAGCAGCAGTTAGCTCCACAACCAATTAACTTTGCATTTAACTACGATCCAAGCACTATGGGCAATAGCTTATTAGGCCAAACGTATGATAAACGTCAAGTTGTTAATAATGCGTTTGTAGAAGATGCAAATGGTGATTATGTTACAACGCCAACCAACTACGCTGCAGGTGACCCAATTAGCTACCGTCGTCGTATGAGCGAAAGTGGTACTCGTAACTACACCCAAACTGTAGATACTGTGCGCATAGTTGTTGGTGCTGAAGGTGTAATTAATGATTACTCTTGGGATCTTTCTGCAAATTTTGGTCGTAACGATTCAGTAAGTAAAACCAGCAATCTTCACAATGTTTCGGCGTTAAAAGCGGCCGTAGATGCTGGCACATTTAATCCTTTAAATGAAGCTGATTGGGCTCAAGCAAATGTAAATCCTTATATTTACAAAGAACAAGAATCAGGTGGCAGCCAGTTATTTATCGTTGCTGGTTCACTGTCTGGTGAGATGTTTGAACTACCTGCAGGTTATGCTGCATTTGCTGCTGGCGTAGAGCATCGTCAAGAAAAAGCATGGCAAGATCCTGACTCAATTGCTGCACAAGGTCTAGGTAATGATCCTCGTATCGATCCAACAAGTGGCGGCTTTGATGTTGATGAAGCTTATGTCGAATTTGCAATTCCATTATTAGCAGATGCACCTTTAGCGCAAAGTGTTGAATTAAGTGCGGCAATTCGTGCTTTTGATTACAGCACCTTTGGTTCAGATAATACTTGGAAGTTAGGTTTAACTTGGAGAGCAACAGACGAGCTAATGATGCGTGCTGTGCGTTCAACAGCTTTCCGTGCACCTACTGTTGATGAATTGTATTCTGGTAAAGCAATATCTTATGATGGTGTAACTTACCCTGGCGCAGACGATCAAGCTGAAGTTACTGTTGGTGGTAATACAGCTTTAACTCCAGAAGAAGCTGATACATTAACATTCGGTATTGTGTATGAGCCTGAGTGGATTAGCGGCTTTTCAATGACAGTAGATTACTACGATATTGAAATTGAAAATGCGATCAGTACTTACACTAGTCAATTCGTTGTTGATCAATGTATTAATCCTAGCGGCACAGGTACTACACTGTGTGAAAATACCGGTGCATTTATACGTCCAGATGGTCGTATAGTATTTAATAACCAGTTACGTAATATCGGTTCTGAAAAAACATCAGGTATTGATTTAAACTTAGCGTATTCATTTGATGCATTAGGTGTAGCTTGGAAAGCAGGCTTAGATACAACATATTTAGACGAGTATGTAGTAGACACTGGTGCTGTGATTGATTACCAAGGCTACGTTACAAATGGTAGCGGTGGTTTTGCAGATCTTAAGTCAAACTTCCACCTTACAGCAAGCAGTGATAGCTGGGATGCAACGTATGAAGCCCGTTATATTGCCGGAATGGATAGCTTTACATGTCGTAATGAACCGGGTAAATGTATTGCACCAACGACTCCATCTATTGTATACCACGATATAAGTGGCTCATATATGATAAATGATATCGTGAGTGTTTCAGCTGGTGTAAATAACTTATTTGATAAACAACCACCTTATTACTCAGGTAACTACGATTCAAATACTGATCCGTTCACATATGATGTATTAGGTCGTCGTTTCTTTGCTGGTGTGAATGTTAAACTTTAATCAGTAAGTAACTTTGATTTTATCTAAGGCCTAGTTTTTACTAGGCCTTTTTTTATTGAACAAATGAAAGTGTGGCAGTAAACTAGAGGCATCTTTTTACTTATTAGGAGAGCTGATTGCTAAAACAGGATGAAAACTTATCCTTTATAATTGAACCTGAATTGAGCCCGCGCTCTGAACAGCGCATTGATATGTATTTTTCTATTCCGAATGAAATGGGCATCAATCCGCAAACGTTAACAGAAGAATCGTATTTTAATAACCACTTCAAATCGTATTTAGCGTATAACGCCAATAATATCCATTTACCTTTAGTGCGCAGCCGCTTTGTTAGTAAAAATAAAGGTGAACAACAAGACTATCGGCAAAACCTCAATTTGTATTGTTATCAAGTCCGCCTAGCGATTGATACCGATATCAAAGATACATTGAAGATTGAAGAAGTTGATGAGTTTTATCAGCGCGCTATTGAATTATGTGAACAAAGTCAAAGCTTACTTAAAAAACTAAGGCGTTACACACCAGATGATGAAAAACTGATCTCGTTTTATACCAATGCAGATAACTATCTGAGTTGGCATATTGAGCAGTCGTTTTTAAAATTACTTGACGAAGGGCCTCGTAGCAGTGATTACGCGAAAGAGCGTAATGATCTGATGAATTTTTGTAAAGCCGAGCAAGATTATCGACATGAGCTGCAATATAACTCGGAATCAACCCTTCAGGATGCAAACCGGATCACCAATAAGATGCGTCTTTTACAGCGTTTGATTGAGCATGGTGTGGTGTTAAATCGTAATACTCGTTACCTTAATAGTTATTTAAAACGATTGGTTAAAGGAACCGTTACAGCGATTATAATGGCGCTTGTTATGGTTGTGGTTCTGAATGCGCGGATCTCATTTACCGAAGTGACTGCAACATTAGTGATCATTTTGGGCGCTATTTACGGGATGCGAGAAATTTTTAAAGAAGATATAACACGAGTTATTTGGCGAGCTATTGTGAAAGGGCGGCCAAAATGGCGGTTTCAATTTCGAAATAGTGTAACCAAAGATAAAATAGCTACACAATACATCTGGCTTGAATATACACGCTTTAAACATATTCCAGAGGATGTACGAAAAATATTTTCAAAACGACGTCAACAAAATAAACAAGCAGCGCAATGGCTGCACTTTGCCAGTGAAATTCGGGTTAATGCAAAAGAGTTTTTACCTGGTTATGATAGCTTGCAACAGACCTTACAATTTAGTTTAGCGGCGTTTGCGCGGAACTTAAAAAAAGGTGAAGGTAAACTGTATCATATTGATAATAATAAAATATCTAAACAGAGTGTGGAGCGGCGCTATCAACTAAATGTAGTGCTTTCATATCAAAATGACGAAGAGATAAAGTATCAGCGTTATAAAATCACTTTAAATAGAAGTAAAATTGTTAGTATTGAGCTTATTTATAGCGAAATGGAATAAAAGTTGTCGTCGATTTTCTTATCTATCAGGTATTATCTCCCTCATTTTACACAGCTTGAGGGGAAGTGATATGCGCTTTCTGATTTCCAGGATGGCCGCAACCAGTCAATGTCCACCACGTAAACCAATGAGTAAAATTATGTGGTCTTTACTTGGGTCATTTTTGGGCATTTATTTGGTTGCTATAATTGGTAAAAGTTTACAGTTTGATCCGTTAACTAATTTATTTTTAATTGGTTCTTTAGGTGCAACTGCAGTGCTTGTTTACGGTGCGCCATTAGCGGAGTTTTCTCAGCCGCGCAATCTTATTGGCGGTCATGCTCTCAGCGCGTTGGTAGGTGTGACTGTGGCAAAACTGCTAACTGCTGATTTAATGTTGGCAAGTGCTTTGGCTGTATCATTATCAGTTGCAGTTATGCACTTAACACGTACTTTGCATCCTCCCGGTGGCGCTACTGCATTGATTGCGGTTATTGGTGGTAATGGTATACAACAGCTTGGTTATTACTATGTGCTTAGCCCTGTGTTGTTTGGTACGACAATTATGCTGTTAGTTGGGTTGCTAGTTAATAATTTATCACGCAATCCTAAACGTCATTATCCTGTTTATTGGTGGTAATAACATTAAGTCAGTAGGTAGTAAGTTTGTTACTACCTACTGCAATGGTTTATTTTTCTAAACCAGTTTTACTGTACAAAGATACTTTGTTTGACACTAAGGTTATTTCAATGTTTTTACTGTCATCGCCCCATGTACAATTTGTGTGTAGGGTTTTTTCAACACAATTATCAGCACTGCCTAAAATAGCTTCTACTGCAGTTTTATCCATGCCAATTTCGATTTTTTCGTAGTTCTCTAAGCTTACTTTTGAGCAAGCTGCTAGGCTTAATGCTGCAGCAATAATTAAAAGCTTTTTCATTCGGTCATCTTCCTTTATTTAGTGTTTGAATTTTCTAATTTGTACAATCATGCCCATTTTAGGATGGTCAAAATAATGAATGTCGCCACTTATAACACGTTTGAATTGTGCGAACCGAGCGTGTTGGATTTCACCGTTGGCTTGTCTTTCATTCACATCAAAACTGGCGTTTATAAATAAATAATGGCGCAAGTAAATATTAAAGCTACCGTCTAGCTCCCATTGATCCGCAGCTTGTTCAACTACTGGGGCTATGCTCTGATTGGTGTTGACTAAACTAATAAAGTCATTATTTGTATACTGTGGCGTTTGTGTAATCACAGGTGCGCGTAATAATTTACCGCCAAACAGTTTAATGCTTTCAGAGCGAGATTGGCTCGCACCTTCAAAACGCCATCCTGTATGAAGTATAGGCTTGAGTCCTTTTCGCGCCAGCTCTTGCTGTTGTGATATAAATTGTAGCTGTTCGGGAGCAAGTAAGTAGGTTTGCTCCATATCGTCTTTAACAGGCGCTATTGGGCTAAGTGGCAGTGCTGAGTAACTGTGTAGGAAGTCAATACTGCCATCACATAAATTAGAGCGATTGGCACCAATCACAGAATCGGTTAATGACTGTGAATTAAAGCGAGTGTCGCCGTTGATACACTCCTGTTTAGCTTGCGCAGTATAAAGTGGTGTCAGTAAATCAACGCTACGCTTGGCCTTAATTTGCTCTTTGTCTAAGCTAAAATCCTCTTGCAAATAAGGGGCAGGGCGCTGTTTGAATATCAGTACTTCTACTTCAAACCAACGTTCTGCAAATGCTGTGCTACTAAATACACAACACAATAGGATAAGAGATTTTTTAAGCAACATTAATGGCTAACCTTTTTTTCGAAATCTGCAATCATTGCAGTGACCATTTTTAAGCGTTCGCGGGCATTCGCCTCATCGATCGCAAAGCGCAACTTATTTGCACCATCCATTTTATACACCTTAGGTGCACTTTGTATCAAACCTATAATGAAGCTAGGGTTAACCTTAGTATGTTGACTAAACTCAAAATAGCCACCTTTTGGATTTGCTTCAATTTTTTTAATGCCTAATTCGCTGGCTTTGAGTTTCAGTTGTTGCAAACTAAATAGGTTTTTAGTTGCATCAGGCAGCAGGCCGAAGCGATCAATCAGCTCAACTTGTAATTCGTCCATATCATCTAGGTTAGCGCAGCTGGCAACCCGTTTGTAAATACCTAGTCGCGCATTTACATCGTGAATATAATCTTCAGGCAGTAAAGCGGCTAATTTTAAGTCCACTTCACTTTGTTGTTGTAGCAAGTTATCAAGGGTAGGCTCTTTGCCTTCACGAAGAGATTTCACAGCTTGCTCAAGCATTTCCATATATAAGCTAAAGCCGATGGTCTGCATTTGTCCTGATTGATCATCACCAAGCAACTCACCAGCACCACGGATCTCTAAATCGTGGGTTGCGAGTGCAAAACCGGCACCTAAATCTTCCAGTGACTCGATGGCTTCAAGGCGTTTTACAGCATCTTTCGACAGCCCTTTAGGATTACCCGTTAATAAGTAAGCATAAGCTTGATGATGGCTGCGACCAACTCGACCCCGTAACTGATGTAACTGCGCCAAGCCTAGTTTATCGGCTCTATCCATAATAATTGTGTTGGCTGTGGGGATATCAATTCCCGTTTCAATGATGGTAGTACATACGAGTACGTTGTATTTCTGGTGGTAAAATTCGCTCATCAGTTGTTCTAAATCACGTTCGCGCATTTGGCCATGGGCAGAAGCGACGCTTGCTTCAGGTACCCATTCACTAATTTCTTCTGCCACGCGGTCAATAGTTTCAACGTTATTATGTAAAAAGTATACTTGGCCACCACGCTTTATTTCCCGCAATACCGCCTCTCTGATCAAATCTGCATCGCGTTGACGAACAAATGTTTTAACCGCTAAGCGTTTTGCAGGAGGGGTAGCGATGATTGAAAGATCACGCATACCACTCATGGCCATATTTAATGTACGTGGGATAGGTGTTGCAGTGAGTGTTAAAATGTCAACATCGGCACGCAGTGATTTTATCTTCTCTTTTTGACGTACCCCAAACCGGTGTTCTTCATCGACAATGAGCAAGCCAAGATCTTTAAATATAATATCGGCTTGGATCAATTTGTGAGTACCAATGACGATGTCCAAGGTACCTTTAGCCATTTTTTCTAGGGTGTCTTTTTGTTCTTTAGGTGAATTAAAGCGAGACAGCACACCGACTTCAATGGGTAAGTCGGCAAATCGATCTTTAAAGTTTTCAAAGTGTTGTTGTGCAAGCAAGGTAGTTGGTACTAAAACGGCTACTTGTTTATTGTCGTTTACAGCAACAAAGGCGGCGCGCATCGCAACTTCAGTTTTGCCAAAACCTACATCACCACAGACTAACCTATCCATTGCTTGTTTACTTTGCATATCACCTAGCACAGCTTCGATAGCGTTACGCTGATCGTCAGTTTCCTCAAATGGAAACCCATCGCTAAAGACGCGATAAGCAGCACCATCAAGTTTAAAGGCATTCCCCGGTTTTGCTTGGCGCTGGGCGTAAATATCGAGTAATTCAGCGGCCACATCACGTACCTTTTCCGCCGCGCGTTTTTTCGCTTTTTCCCAAGCATCAGATCCCAGTTTATGCAGCGGTGCACTGGCTTCTTCGCCACCAGAATAACGACTGAGCATATGCAGGGCTGACACTGGCACATACAACTTTGCTTCATTGGCATAGGTAATGGTTACAAACTCAGTGATCAGTCCCGCCGCATCAATCGTTTGCAGACCTTGGTAGCGGCCTACACCATGATCCAAGTGTACAATCGGTTGGCCAACTTTAAGTTCAGCTAAGTTACGGATGAGCGCATCTTGGCTAGCTTCGTATTTATGTTTACGACGGCGACGCTGCGATACTTTAATGCCAAGTAATTCTTGTTCAGTAACAATGGATAATGCGGGCTTTGTACCAAGTACCACACTTTGTTCTAGTGGGCTGACAATTAAGCCAACATCGCTACTACTATTTACAAATTCATCGAATGATGAAAACTCTTTAAACTTTAAGCCACTGGGTTTAAGTATAGCGAGCAGAGATTCACGGCGACCATCGGATTCTACTGACAGTAAGATACGGCCTTTTTGTTTCTTTTGCGCTGCTACATAATTTATAAATGCTTGATAGGGTTCATGTAGTTTATGATCAATGCGTATTGCGGGTAACTCGCTGGTGACTAGATTTTTATTGCCTGCTTTTGTCGCGAGTTTTGCTTGCGATAACCGAATGCGAGCAAAGTTGCCTAAATTTTCAAACAGTTCATTAATGGGTTGATAAAGTGCAACTGGCTCAAGTAACGGGCGCAGTGGATCGACTCGACGGTTTTCATAACGCACATTAATATCATGCCAAAAATGCTCCGCAGCATCTTCTAAATCTCCCAGTTGCATCACTGTTGCAGTATCTGGCAGGTAATCAAAGATAGTGGCTAATTGCTCAAAAAACAGCGGCATATAATATTCGATACCAGCAGGCCAATTGCCTTTGGTCACTTGCATATACACGGAATCTTGCGATGAGCTGGCACCAAATTTTTCACGGTAGTTTATTCTAAATCGTTCAACATCGGCTTCGTTGGTAGGGAACTCATGAGCAGGTAGTAATTCAATTTTATCGACTTTTTCATCCGAGCGTTGGCTTTCAACATCAAATAAACGAATGGTATCAAGTTCGTCATCAAGAAAATCGAGTCTAAATGGATGCGGACTGCCCATTGGGTATAAATCAACAATCGAGCCACGAATGGCGTATTCACCATGCTCCATGACTTGTTGCACATGTAAATAGCCTGCTTGCTCTAAGTTACTGCGAAGTTTGTGGGTATCGAGAATATCACCGACTTTAAAATTAATGGTTGAACCATAAATAAACGAAGCAGGGGCGGTACGTAGCATCAAGGTAGACACAGGCACAATTAATACACTTTGTTGTTCTTTTTTTAAAGTATTTAAGGTGGCTAAGCGCGATGAAATTATATCTTGATGGGGTGAGAAATGATCGTAAGGCAACGTTTCCCAATCAGGGAATATCATTACTGGATGCTCGGGGAGCAAGCACTCCAACTCTGTTTCAAGGCGCAATGCACTGGGTGTATCAGGGGTAACAATAAGCACTAAGCCAGCTTGTTGTTTAACTCCTTGTGCAATGGCAATACTTAAACCACTGCCAGTGAGTTGCCCCCATTGAATTTTATCTTTTTGAGATTTTACCCAAGGCAAGGCTGCCCATTGCGCAAACGCCATTTACTACTCCTTTAATGCGCCTCAACTGAGGCGCTAATTTATTCTTAATCGCGATATATTTTGGTTAAATCGTGGTAATGATCTATACGACGGTCGCGTAGGTACGGCCAAATGCGTCTTACATTTTCAGAACGCTTTTGATCAAGTTCAACAAGTAACAGTTGCTCATCAGTGTTGTTGGCTTCTGCTAGCAGTTCACCTTGAGGACCCGCTATAAACGAGTTACCCCAAAATTGAATACCTTCACTTTGACCACTTGGATCACTTTCATGACCGACACGATTACAACTAATCACGGGTACGCCATTGGCAACCGCATGTGCGCGTTGCGATATTACCCACGCATCTTTTTGACGTGTTTTCTCGCCTTCGTCATCACGTGGATCCCAGCCAATTGCGGTTGGGTAAATTAATAGTTCAGCACCGGCCATTGCCATTAAACGCGCAGCCTCTGGAAACCATTGATCCCAACACACTAAGACACCAAGTTTGCCGACAGAAGTTTGAATTGGTTCGAAACCTAAATCACCCGGAGTGAAATAAAACTTTTCGTAAAAGCCTGGATCGTCAGGGATATGCATTTTACGGTATTTACCCGCAATTGTGCCGTCTTTTTCAAGCACTACCGCAGTATTGTGATAAAGCCCTGTGGCACGTTTTTCAAATAAAGAGGCAACAATAACAATGCTTAATTCTTTTGCAAGCTCAGCTAAAGTGTCGCTACTTGGGCCAGGAATAGTCTCTGCCAAATCAAATACATCAACATCTTCGGTTTGACAAAAGTACAGACTGCGATGTAATTCTTGTAACACCACCAGTTGTGCGCCTTGGCTTGCGGCATCGCGAATACCGGCAATTGATTTTGCCATGTTTTGTGCGGCATTATCACTGTTACTTTGCTGCACTAAGGCAACGGTTAAATTTGCAGGGCTGCTCATAATGATGCTCCAGCTAAAAATCCACGGGGTAATTGCATAGTAATGCAGTGTAAACTACCAAATTGATGAATAATTGGTAAGCAGTTTACGCCTATTATTTGATGCTCAGGGTAGGCCGTTTGAATTTGTGCTAAGGCTAATTCGTCATTGGCATCAGCATAAATAGGCACAAGTACAGCTCCATTAATGATTAAATAATTTGCGTAGGTGGCAGGTAACCTGTCGCCATCATCATTAAATACGGCTTTTGGCCATGGTAAATCAATTAAGGTATAAGGTTTACCTGTTGTTGTTTTAAAACCTTGTAACTGCTTTTCCATGGCATCAAGAGCGCTGAAGTGTTGGTCATTTTTATCATCACACTTTACATACACTAAGGTATCATTAGGCGCAAAACGCACTAAAGTGTCGATATGACTGTCGGTATCGTCACCGGCTAAATAGCCATGATCAACCCATAAAAAGTCGGTGGCGCCAAGTTGTTCACGCAAGCACTGTTCAATGTCTTGTTGGGTTAGATTTGGATTACGATTTGGATTAAGCAAACATTCACTGGTGGTCAATAGTACACCGTGTTGATCAATCTCTACACCGCCACCTTCAAGAACTAAATCAAGCGCTTGGTATTGATTGCGCGTATCGGCAAGTTGTTTAACCAGTACCGCATTAATTTTATTATCTAATTCACTGGTAAATTTATTACCCCAGCCATTAAAGATAAAATCAACAATTTTTAGTTGGCTATTATCAGCAACTGCGGCGCAGGTTAATGGGCCATGATCACGTGCCCACGTATCGTTACAGGGAGTAACAACAAAATGCACGCGGCTCAAATCAACAGCGTTGTTGCGCAATAATTGGCTAATGTGTGTTTTTAAGGCTTCATCATGAGCGATGATCACTAATTGCTCTGCATTACAAATATGCTGACATAATTGCACGTATACAGGCTCTACAGCGGTTAAATTGTCGCACCAATCAGTGGCTTGGTGTGGCCAAGTGAGCATAACGGCGTCTTGCTCAGCCCATTCGGGTAAAAGTCTAAAGTTCATGAATTTAATAAACAAACAAAGGTGCTATTAGTTTAGCATTTCAACTATAGCCAAGCCACTTCAAAATGAGGGTTGCTAGTATCTATATTATTCTGGTTTTGTTGGCTCTGTTGTGTCTTGGTTATCAAAGTTATCGCTTTCATGTTGCAGCAGCTGACGCTTTTTCAGTTGTCTGGTTTGTGCATGTAAACTAGCACGTACCACAAGTTCTTGATCAGTATCGCGGATGGCTTTAAAAAGTAGGGTGTATTGGTAGTGTTCATCGTCAATCTTATTAACCGCAACTACCTCGGTGTAACAATAAATAGCAGAGGCTTCATGCTGTAAAAATAATTTAGTGCGAAATGCTTGGCCAATAGAGTAGACTTTTGTATCGGTTAGTTTGACACCGCCACCGCCGTAGCTATCACAATAAATAGCGTTATCTTCGGGCTGCTCTGAGGCCAATATATGGCTCATGATCAAGTCGATTTTACGCGATTGTGCTTGTAAAAATACGGCAAGTTCTTGTGCCAAATCACCAAGGCTACGCAATGGTCTTAACGAGCTTTGCTCTAATTCACTAACCTCATTGGCCAATTTAAATAACGGTGGGATATCTGCTTCTAGTTGCGCTAAAGTAGTAGGCACTTTGCTATCGTCAACAGCAAATAAATTTACTCGATTACTTTCATCAATCTGAAAGTACTGCTCAAACTCGGTTAATTTTTCACTATTCATCATAAGGCTCCTCGACGCAATAGTTTAATAGTAGCGCCGACAGTATAAAATTGCTAGTTATCAAATTACCATAAAAAAGGGCAAACCACTGTTTGCCCTTATATTTTTGTAGCTGAGCTTAAATCATAAATTACCCTCTTGGGTGTCGACATGTTCACGCTTGTGGTGGCTTGCAATTTCATCGGATAAATCTGCTCGCGAGCGTTTTTCAGTAAGTTTGCGCTCAGTTAACCAATAAAAGAACAGTGGTACAAAGAACACGGCAAGGAAGGTTGCTGCCATCATGCCGCCCATAACGCCAGTACCAACGCTATGACGTGCACCTGCACCGGCGCCTGAGCTCAATACTAATGGCACTACACCTAAAATAAAGGCCATCGAAGTCATGATGATGGGTCTAAATCGAAGGCGGGCAGCTTCAAGTGCTGCAGCGCTTGCGCTCCAACCTTGTTGATGTTTCATCAATGCGTATTCGACAATCAAAATGGCATTTTTACTGGCTAAACCAAGTAAGGTCACTAAGCCGATTTGGAAGTACACATCGTTAGTCATGCCTACTAACCAGATTGATATCAATGCGCCAAAGGTTCCAAATGGCAATGCTAGCATCACCGATAGTGGCAATGACCAACGCTCATATAGTGCTGCAAGGATTAAGAAAACCATGATCACCGCAAGGCCTAAAGCAATTCCTGTGGTACCTGAGCTGCGTTTTTCTTGATACGCAGAGCCGGTCCAGTCGTAGGTCATATCCGGTGGTAATACTGCTTTTGCAATACGTTCAACTTCAGCAATTGCTTGGCCAGAGCTGTAACCGGGTGCAGCATTACCGAGCAGTTTTACCGCAGGCAAGTTATTATAACGATTTAGATTTTCTGGTCCGCGGCTATATTCAATATTCGTAAACGCAGACATAGGGACCATAGTACCTTGACTGTTTTTTACATAAATTCGTCCAATGTCATCAGGCTTCATTCTAAATTCAGCTTCTGCTGACATGAGTACTTGCCAAGCTCGGCCAAACTTATTGAAGTCGTTCACATAATAAGTACCCAGTGTACCGGCAAGGGCTGTAAATGCATCGTCAATTTCAATGCCCATTGCGCGGGCTTGTTCACGATCTACATCAACTTTAAGTTGCGGTGCATTTGGTCGCCACAACGTTTGTAGGCCACTTAAAATAGGGCTTTTTTGTGCTTCAGCCATCATTAAACCCATGGCTTGTTGCAGTTTTTCTGGGCCACCTGCGCCTTTGTTTTGAATATAAAATTCAAATCCGCCAGTGCTCCCTAAACCAAAAATAGCAGGGGGGTTAAACGCTAAAACAAGTGCTTCGTTGATATGCGCAGTTTTCATAAACAGCTCATTAACCAAACTTTTAGTATCAACCTCTCGTTCATCCCAATGTTTTTGGGTGACGAATAAGGTGGCTGCACTGTTTTTATAACCGCCGCCAATAAAATCAAAGCCTGTAAATGCCACCACATTTTCATTGGCAGGATTAGATTGTACGGCGCTAATAACTTCAGCCACTACTTTTTCTGTACGCTCAAGGGATGAGCCGTCAGGTAAGAAAATAGCTGAAATATAGTAGCCTTGGTCTTCATCAGGCACTAATGAACCTGGAGTGCTTTTCCAAAGGCCAATGGTAATTGACACCATACCAATCATCAGCAATAAACCTAATGCTCCTCGGCGCACCATAAAACCAACAGCACCCACATACTTACTGGTTATTTTAGTAAATACACGGTTGAACCATAAAAAGAAGCTTGCGGTTTGTTTATGCTCTTGTTTTAAAATAAGCACACATAAAGCAGGGGTCATTGTTAGTGCAACTATGCCAGATAAGCTCACAGCAATTGAAATGGTGATCGCAAACTGACGGAATAGTTCGCCAGTTAAGCCACCTAGAAATGCAATTGGCACAAACACTGAGCAAAGTACTAGAACAATAGCAACAACAGGTCCTGATACTTCTTTCATCGCTTTTATTGCGGCTTCATGGGCGCTCACATGCTCTTCGTGCATGATACGCTCTACGTTTTCAAGTACCACTATGGCGTCATCCACTACGATACCAATAGACAGTACCATACCAAATAAAGTCAATGAGTTAATAGAATAACCAAGCATATACATGCCAGCAAACGTACCAAGTAATGACACCGGTACGGCAAGAGTTGGGATCAGTGTGGCGCGCCAATTTTGTAAAAATAAGAACACCACTAAGAAAACCAGTACCATTGCTTCAAGTAGTGTTTTCACTACTTCGCGGATCGAGACTTCAACAAAACGGGTGGTATCGTACGAATTTAAGTGAGCAAGTCCAGTGGGAAATTGCTGAGTTAACTCTGCTAATACGCCATTAACTTCTGCTGCTACATCAAGTGCATTGGCACCAGGTTGTAGGAAAATACCTAATAGTACAGCTTCTTTGCCGTTGATAGTGCCTCTGAAGTTATAATCTTTTGCACCAAGTTCAACACGGGCAATGTCTTTTAAACGTAAGCTACTGCCATCAAGGTTTGAACGAATAATGATTTCTTCAAATTGTTCAGGCTCTGATAAACGCCCTTGAGCGGTAACACTGTAAACCAGCTCTTGCGCTGATTGTGAAGTGGGGGTTGCACCAATCGAACCGGCTGCATATTGAGAGTTTTGGCTGCGAACTGCCCCTGCGACTTCTTCAACAGTAACACCGAGCTGACTCATTACATCAGGGCGCAGCCAAATACGCATGGCGTAATCTTTCGCACCAAAAATTTGTACACTCGTTGTACCAGGAACACGTTTAATACGGTCTAAAATATTCAGGGTGACATAGTTTGAAGTCCATAGACTATCACGAGTGCCGTCCGGTGAATAAAACGCATGAACTTGCAAAAAACTCGATGAACCTTTTTGCACCACCACGCCTTGGCGCCGTGTTTCTTCAGGTAAACGAGCTTCAACTTGCTTTACACGGTTATTGACGTTAACTGCTGCTTGGTCAATATCGGTGCCAATTTCAAACGTTATTTCAATGGTTGTTGCACCAGAGCTGGTCGAGGTTGAAGACATATACATCATGCCTTCAACACCGGTAATCGCATTTTCAATCGGCGCGGCTACGGTTTGTTCGAGTACTTCAGCCGACGCACCCGGATAGGCTGCTGTCACTTGCACAACGGGTGGGGCAATTTCAGGGTATTGGGCGATCGGCAAGCTGCGCATGGCAGCCAGGCCCGCCAGCACAATAACAATTGAGATCACAAACGCAAAAATAGGTCTGTCGATAAAATAACGAGAAAACATAAAACTCCCTGCGCCTATTCTGCGCTTACGTTGTTTGTTGCATTGTTAACGGCCACTGGCATGCCTGGAAAGAAAATCTTTGCCATACCATCGATGATCACTTCATCGCCTTGCTGTATGCCTGATTTAATCAACCAAAAGTTTTTATCACCTTGATTATCTGGCTTTTGGATCCACTCACCTACTTCAACGGGAGCTGGGCGCGCAATCGTGCCGCCTTGTTCATTTTTAGCGACTACATAAACAAATTTACCAGTGCCATTATCAAGTACCGCACGTTGTGGTATTACAAATGCATTTTTGCGTACCGCACCACTTAACATCACTCGCACAAATTGACCTGGGCGAAGTTCAAAATCAGTGTTGGGGATAATTGCTTGTAGTTCGCTGGTGCCGGTATTTGGATTAATACGTACATCAGAGAAGTTAACTTTGCCACTTTTATTGGAGAGTGAACCGTCTTGTAATTTAATGCTCGTGTGCCACTGACCTTTTTCTGGCAGCGTTAAAGAGCCATTTGCGACATCTTGACGCATTTGTAATTGTTCACGCTCAGAAATACCAAATCGTAAACGAATAGGATCAAACTGGGTAATTTGCGTTAATAATAGATCGGGACCTGATACAAAAGTACCTACCGACACAAATTCACGGCCCACCACCCCAGCGACAGGTGCTTTTACTTGCGCATATTCTAAATTCAGTTGGGCTTCTTTTAATGCAACTTTCGCGGCCTCTAACGTCGTGTTAGCAATATCTTGGGTGGAGCTGGCGTTATCATAATCCCGTTGTGAGACTGATTTCTCAGCACGTAGTTTGGCTAATCGTTTCACTTCACGTTCGGCTTGTACTAAAGATGCTTTTGCACCATTAAGAGCTGCTTGCGCGCTTTCAACCGCCAATTGATAGGGGGCTAAATCTATAGTGAAAAGTGACTGCCCTTGCTTAACTGTCTGGCCTTCATCAAAGTTACGAGATTCTAGGATCCCCGTTACTCTGGCACGTACTTGAACTTCTTTAGAGCCTGATAAGGTTGCCGGTAGTTCAATAGTGAATGGGGCATCCTCATAGGTTGCTATGGTTGTTGCAACAGCTGCTGGGTGCATTGCTGCTTGTTCGGCTTTAGGTGCTTCACTACAACCTTGTAGAAACAACGAAGCCGAGGTAAATAAGAATAAAGATAATTTTGATGGTGCGAAAGACAGACGCATGGTTACTCCACAGTTCCAATTGTTAAGTATAAATAATATGTAACATTTTATAAGCTAATAGCATGACATTCTGTTGATTTTATCATCAGCTTGACTTACGTGGTGCTTAATCCATTTAGCTTAGTTAAATACGAGTGTATACCTAAAATTTTTACAGGTATATGCTGGTGTTTATTTTTTTCATTGCATTTTAAATAGTGTAGAACATATTAGGGCTATATGAACCAAGTCGCAGCAACCGCGGTTTTTAAAGCGTAATTTAGTTTAATAACTGAATAATTGAGCGCTTTTATGCGCCCCGCAATAAAGCTGTTTATAAAGTAATGAAGTCATTATTTTGTATGACAATAGCTTAATTATGACGTGCTGTAAGTGCTTTGTTAGCGAAACGGCTTTAATAACCACAAAATTAACAAATTGCCTTGTAATTGGCGCTAAAACTCGTACCCTAGGCGTAATAATAATAGCAATGGTAAAGTTAATAATGACGCGCAAGCCGACATTATCTACAACATTTATTGATCTGTCTTCACAGTTGCGACGTTTTGTTTCGCGGATTGTACAACCAGATGACGTGGAAGATATCGTACAAGAAACCTTTGTTAAGAGCTATCAGGCTGATTTAAAACAAGATATTAAATATACACGCAGTTATATGCTAAAGACTGCTAAGCATTTGGCGCTTAACCACATTGCTAAATGGGATAATCAGCATTGCGATTCATTAGATACCTCTGATGATTATCAGCAGTCGTTGAGATCTATGCAGCTTGAGGATGAAGTGACCTCAAAAGAGCGCTTTTTATTGTTTTGCCGTGCTACTGAGCAACTAAGCCAGCCAGTGCGAAAATGTTTTATTTTAAAGAAAGTATATGGCATGAGCCAAAAAGAAATCGCAGCGCAAATGAAGTTAAGTGAAAGTACGGTTGAAAAACATATTGCCAAAGGTCTGTTACAATCTATGCGCTACATGCAGCAACATGAGCACTTAGGTGAGCACAGCAGTGCCACTATTGAACCTGCCAGGAGGGTGGGAAAATGAGTAATATTCATCAATTTTCGTCTAAAGATGCTATTCAAGCAGATGCCAGTCGTTGGATAAGTGCTATGGATAGGGGCTTATCAAAGCAAGAACGTATGCAATTTCAGCACTGGGTGCAACAAAATAAAGCTCATCAAGATGCGGTATTTGAGTTAGCCCAGTTATGGGATGAACTGAGCGTATTAAATGAGTTGAGTAGCTTATTTCCCAATAAAAATAGCATCAATAAGCCTGCCCGCAGAGAAATTAATTTTTCGATTGCGGCAAGTGTCTTTGCCGCATTGCTAGTTGCCAGCTTTATATTTGTTGGTATTGAACAGTGGCCAACAACACCACAAGAACAAGCCAAGTACAGTAAAATTTACCGTACTAAAGTCGGTGAGCAAGCAACGTTTGTGCTACCAGATAGTACGATAGTGCAATTAAATAC
Organism: Pseudoalteromonas sp. 1181_04; assembly: GCF_052850545.1. Classification (NCBI taxonomy): domain Bacteria; kingdom Pseudomonadati; phylum Pseudomonadota; class Gammaproteobacteria; order Alteromonadales; family Pseudoalteromonadaceae; genus Pseudoalteromonas; species Pseudoalteromonas sp. 1181_04. The sequence continues at coordinate 110,281 of NZ_VXCS01000013.1, read as the reverse complement.
CAATAGCTTATTAGAAGTTGCGTATACAAAAAACCGCCGACAACTGATTTTAAGTCGAGGCGAAGGGCGTTTTAATGTTGCTAAAGATGCCGCACGTCCATTTACGGTGATGGCGGGCGATAAGTCATTTACCGCACTGGGGACTGTTTTTAATGTCCAACGTAATGCAGCATCGGATCTTGAGTTGGTTGTTACTGAGGGTAAAGTGATGATCACGGATCCTTCGGTTGCAGTAAATGCTGATGATTTTGTTCAATTGCAAAGTGCTAGTAATGATACCGACAGTGTGAAAAAAATTAATGCTAGTATTGTTATCTCTGGCGAAAAAGCATTAATTAAAGAAAGCATTACTAAGCCAATCAAACGGTTAACACAAGATGATGTACAACGGGATCTGGCATGGCAACAAGGTATGCTAATTTTTAATGGCGAGTCGTTAAGCGAAGCACTGCAAGAAGTGAGTCGCTATACCGCAACGCGTTTTGAACTTGCTGATCCTGCATTAGCTTCTTTAAAAGTGGCTGGGGTGTTTAAAGCCGGTGATATTATCGGTTTACTTGATAGCCTGCGCATCAATTTAGCCATTGAGCATGAACGTTTAGGTGAACATATCGTAAGCCTAAAACACGGTGATCACAGCTAAGCTTATGCTTGCTCTTTGATTTAAAGTGTCAGAAGTTACAATGGTAAATATAAAAAGTAAAAAAATAATTAATAAAAAAATAGGATTGCATAGCGGATTATTCTTTCTCAACTGTTTGTATAAGTTGCGCAGTAACCAAACGTATCCAATTTGTGGGTTAATTGTATTAGCACCTTTAGTATTTAGCCTAAATGTTCAGGCTGAGGCTGCAAATCCACAGATGGTACAATTTGATATAAAAGCGCAGCGAGCAGATCAAGCATTGATAGAGTTTGCAAAACAAACAGAACAAACCGTGGTTTTTTCGTTTGACTTAGCAAAACAATACCAAGCTCAATCAGTGTATGGTTATTACACTCAGTTAGAAGCGCTTAGTACAATGCTGAAAAATACTGAACTCGATGCGGTTGTTGATCAAAATGGTTTACTGAGTATAAAACTCAAACAAATCAATAGGAATGATAACAACATGAGAAAGCTTTCAGGGGTCAGTGCTGCTGTAATACCACTTTTAATGGCAACCAATAGCCAAGTTGCTAATGCACAAGAACAAGCCGCTCAAGAAAATATTGAAAAAATCGCCATCGTTGGTAGCCGTGTAGCAGGGCGTTCGGTCGAAGACTTACCCGTACCTGTTGATATTTTAAGTGCTGAAGCGCTAGAAAATACCGGACAAACAGAAGTCGGCCGTATGTTACAAGCTATCGCACCGTCTTTTAACTTTTCAAGTTCATCGATCAGTGATGGTACTGATGCACTACGACCTGCCACTTTACGTGGCTTAGGGCCAGATCAAACATTAGTACTTATCAATGGTAAACGTCGTCACCAAGCCAGCATTATCCATATTAATACATCTGTAGGTCGTGGTACTGCAGGTACAGATATGAATGCGATCCCAGCTGCTGCAATTAAACGTATCGAAGTGCTACGTGATGGTGCGGCTGCACAATATGGTTCAGATGCGATTGCGGGTGTTATCAACATCGTATTAAAAGATGCTGATGAAGGCGGTAAAGCCGCGGTTAATTATGGCCAGTATTCTGAAGGTGATGGCGAAACCGTTACGATTGATTTTAATAAAGGCTTTGCCTTAGGCGATGATGGTTATTTAAATACCACTATCAACTACCGCGACCGTGCACCTACAAATCGTGCCGGTTTACATGGCTCTTGCCAGTTTTATGGTTGCACAGAGCTTGATGATGGCACGCTGTTAGCGGGCGATCCTCGTGAGCTGACTGCACCACGTGATACGTTTAGAATTGGTGATGCAGACTCGCAACAATTTGCTTTAACGGTGAATACCGGTTATGAACTTGCTGGTGGTGAGCTCTATGGCTTTATTACTTATTCAACCCGAGATAACGAATCAGCCGCGTTCTTCCGTCATAATGCCAATGCTGATGGCAACCCAGTTTTACAAGATGGTGATGCGGTGATCCCGATGGGCTTCTTGCCAATGATCAACACCACCATTGATGATATATCGTATAACTTTGGCTTTAAAAAAGAGTTTGATAATAGCTCTAGTCTTGACCTGTCATACACCTATGGTGAAAACAGCATCGATTATACCACTAGTGACACTATCAATGGTTCATACGCTAATTTATTACGTTATGATCAAGGTTTAAGTGCTGATGATATTCGTGCCACTATTCCTCGCCAAGCGTATGCGTATGGCATGGAGTTATCACTGCAAACAATCAATCTTGATTTTACACAAGACTATGATAATTTTTCACTGGCAATGGGTGCCGAGCTTCGCACCGATGAATATCGTATTTTAGAAGGCAGTGAATACGCTTACCGTGATTATGATACTAATAATGGTGTTAATATTTACGATGGTATGAGCGGTGGTATTGGCAGCGAAAATGCAGCAGGTGGTACTCAAGGTTTTGGTGGTTCATCGCCGGAATCTTCTGTGGATGAATCACGTGATGTGATTTCGTTTTACCTTGATGCTGAAACTTACATTATTGATGATGTAATTATCTCTGGCGCACTGCGTTACGATAACTACAAAGGCTTTGGTGATACGGTTAACTTTAAGTTAGCGGGTAACTGGTCGGTGACTGATGACGTTTCACTGCGCGGTGCGGTGAGTACTGGTTTTAGAGCACCATCAATGCAGCAATTGTATTTCAATAATATCAGTACCCAGTTTGTAGTTGGTCCTAATGGCGATCTAATTGCAGAAGAAGTTGGTACTTTTAGAAACGACAGCACACTTGCACAGAGTATTGGTATTCCAAAACTTAAAGAAGAAAAGTCACAAAACATGAGCTTAGGTATTGTGTATAACGTGACGGATAATATTAATGTTACCGTTGATTATTATTCAATTGATATTGACGACCGTATTGTGATCAGTAACCGTTTAGGTAAAGGGTTGTCATCAACGCTAGATGCTGCATTGGTTAGTTCTGGCGCAGGTGCAGGGCAGTTTTTCTTAAATGGTGCAGATACCGAAACGCAAGGTGTGGATTTTGTTGCGACATGGAACACGGAAGGCTTAGGTGGTACCCTAGATTTTACATTAGCGGCTAACTTTACTGAAACCGATGTGGTTGATTTATTTACTCCTGCGGGCAGTGGTTTGGAAACGATCCCTGTCGAAGATGTATTTTCTTCGCAAGAAACCTCAATCATCGAAGAATGGCAACCACAAGACAGAGTAAACTTAAGTGCATTATATCGCCTTGAAGATTGGACGGTAAACTTATCGCTCAATCGTTATGGCGAATACACGGTTGAAGATGGCGGTCGCCAGACTTACGGCGCTGAAATTCTTACCGATATAAAAGTAAATTATTTTGTCACAGACAACTTGTCACTAAATATTGGTGCAAACAATTTATTTGACGTTTACCCTGATAAAAATACCATAGGTAATTCTCGCTCAGGCACAATTGTTGATGCTTCTGGTAATACTATTATCAGTTCAACCGGTGTATTTGAGTACTCACGCCGTTCAGCACCATTTGGTTTTAACGGTGCTTACTACTATGTAGGTGCTGAATACCGATTCTAAAAATAACTTCTCCTACGTTATTTAGTTTTGAAGGGCCGTCTGGCCCTTTTTTTGCTTTTAGTGTGATGTGAGTGCAATGGGGTAGTTATCATACTCTTTGATATTATTCATTACTGTCATTAAAGTTTGATGCGTACTGTTTTCGTCAGCGGCTATTTGTACTGTGGCGATATTATACTTCGCAGCAAACATCGCAAGGTTAGTGGCAACTTGGTTTAAGTCAATTAATCGCCCCGCAAAATACACCGCATTGCTTTGGTCAATACTAAAATGAGCACTTTTAGTTTGTTTATCAATACTGGGTTTATCTACAGGCCGTTGCAGCTCTATTGCCACAGGTTTTACAAATGAAGTTGTAACAATAAAAAATATTAAAAGTATAAATACAATATCAAGCATCGGCGTCATATCAACGTCAGCGTTTTGTGGGTTTACATGTTGTTTATTTCTCATAATGGAACCTTGTTATTTTTGATAAAATGCTGCGGCGCCACAGCGGGATAGTAGGTACCTATTAATAAGCCTAGACGATTAAAATCATGCTGTGGTTAAATAAATATGCTATTTTTATTAATTATTTGCATTATTTTGTTATAAAAATCATTTAACTATAATTATGAGCATAAAAAAGCCCAGCGCGTGGCTGGGCTTTCATTTAAGCATTGTGGTTAATGCTTCTGCATACGGCTCATCTCCGTATGACAGCTTTGCATGGTCAGTAATACTTTAGCGAGGGCGGCTTCACAATCGTGCGGTTGTGGTTTTTTCATGGCAGCTTTAATTTCTTCAAGTGTTTTATCTTCCACTTCTTCAAGCTCTTTGACATAAATTTGGTCGTTGTTGGCACTAAATTTTGTGATCAGTGCGGTATATGCTCGGCGAGCTTCAACAGCAAAAGACGAACCATCTTCTCGTTCACCTTGCTGATTAATAGCGTAAGGCTGTAAGTTTTCAACGCTGACTTTACGTGCGTCTATCATACGCTGAAATAGCGCACCAATGGCTGGATCTTGTACTTTTTCCTGCGCCTTTTCATAAAAGTCGATGCCGCTGTTCATTACTTGGATAATGTCAGTGATATGATTTACTTCGTTTCCTTGCTGGGCATTCATAATATTGACCTCTTTAAGTTAAATGAATATTAAAGTTCAAGTAACTTAAAGCAATTGCCATTCCATTTTTAAATTATTTTAACATCATGATTATTAATACTTTTAAATTGATGTTTGCTTACTTGAAAATACCAGTAAGCAAATTTTACAGGGCTTTTGTAAGAGCGTTACTTTAATTCATCTGCAACTTCGGCTACTTTTTGGCGTAACCAAATATGACTGGCATCTCTGTGAAGTAATGGGCTCCAAATCATATCTAACTCAAATGGTGGTATAGGGAAGGGAGGCTCCAGAATTTGCAAACCGGGATCATCTAAATAAATATTAGCGGCTTTTGAAGGGAGTGTCGCAATCAGGTTCTTCTCTTTCGCTAGATGTATAGCAACGTGGTAATTACGGGTGAATGTGGCAATATTTCGGTGTTTACCAAAGTGGGCGAGCGCTTCATCAACCCAGCCAAGTTTTTGTACGTCTTTAGGATCCATACCAACCCCGACACCAAAACCTGTTTTACTTACCCAAATATGCCGAGCTTTTAAATAACTATCGAGGCTAAAATTTTCAATGATCGGGTTGTCAGCTTTTACTAAACAACAAAAGCTATCTTTCCAAATACGTTTGTGATGAAACGACTGCGGTAGGTTTTCGAAACGATTTATTGCCATATCAACTTTACCGTTTTCTACATCATGAAAAGTAACATCACTTGGAGTGAGAATATCGAGTGTGGTATCCGGCGCTTCATCGTGTAATTTACTCAGTAGCTTAGGTGCTAAGGTGCTGGCAGCATAGTCACTGGCCATAATCCTAAATACCCGTTTGCTTTGGCTGGCCTCAAATTCACGGTTTGGTGCAAGCGTTTCTTCTAATGTCATTAAGATGCCACGGATCACCGGCTGCAATTCAATAGCTCGTTCAGTGGGCACCATACCATCACTGGTGCGTACTAAGATCGGATCGTTAAACAGGTTACGTAAACGTTTTAAACCATTACTCATTGCCGGCTGTGTAATGCTAAGCTGGTTTGCGGCGCGAGTAACATTACATTCGCGTAATAATGTGTCGAGATAAACGAGTAAGTTTAAATCTATTTTACTGATATTCATTGTGTGTCCTTTCGTCTACCATTGATGGATAAAACGCTGCGCTGCTGGATAAGGGTAGATATGGCTAACGACCCCTGCTTTTATATTTCGTTGCGCTTGCTGCCAAAATGCGACGTCTAATAGTTCTGGATGTGTTTGGCTGAAAACTGCTTTGTATTGCGGGTTCGGCATTACAAAAGTGCATAACTGCTCTGGAAATACATCTTGTGGTGCCACAGAGTAACTTTGCTCATTGGTTAAGTAGTCATCATAACTTTTGGCTTTAGGCAGTGCTCTAAAGTTCATGTCTGTTAAATATTGCACTTCATCATAATCATAAAAAATAATGCGTTTGTGTTTACTGACACCAAAGTTTTTAAGCAACATATCGCCTGGGAAAATATTAACGGCGATCATTTCCTTGAGTGCTTGGCCATATTCTGCAATGGCAACAGCGGCATCTTCAGTATTAGCTTTTTCTAAATATAAATTCAGTGGCGTCATGCGTCGCTCAATATACATATGTTTGATGATCAGTAAGTCGCCTTCGATGATCATTGATGAACCAATAGTTTGTTTAAGCTGTGCAAGCAATGTAGCGTTAAAACGCGCAACAGGGAATACGACGTTAGAATACTCTATGGTATCTGCCATACGACCAACCCGATCATGGCTTTTAACTAATTGGTAGCGTTTGAGAACGGTATCGCGGCCAAATGGTTTACTTTCACCAAATTTGTCTTTAATTATTTTAAATACATAATCAAATGAAGGTAGGGTAAATACCATCATCACCATGCCCGGTGTGCCAGGGGCAATCACAAAATCATCACTGGAGCGTTGTAAATGGGTTAAAAACTCGCGATAGAACTCGGTTTTACCTTGTTTATGAAAGCCAATGGCATTGTAAAGCTCTGCTAAGGTTTTGTTGGGCATTAGTTGGTTTAAAAACCGAACTAATGCGGAAGGAGCGTGGGTTTCAACCATAAAATAAGCACGAGCAAAGCCAAAAATAACCCGCATTTGCGATGAGTTAGTCAGTAAAGCATCGAGATACAGACCTTGCTCTTGATGATGTAACACCGCAATAATAAATGGCTGCACACCACTTTGTGATACTACACGGCCGACAATATAGGCTGCTTTGTTGCGATAAAACGGCGTTTGTAATATGTCAAAGCGCATTTGCCACGCACGGTGATGGGTGTCGGGTGCTTGTTTATAAAACGCTTTTACTAAAAGTCGTATATCGCGATCTAAATTAACAAAATCGGCTTTAAAATCAAATTGATTAATTATTTTACGGATAGTGGGCTTTAAGCCGTCTACAACAGGAAAGTAGCTGCGGTATTCTGCTTCTACAGGAAGCGCAGGAGCATCTGCCAAGGTGGCTTTTACAAAAATAAAATCATTATTAAAATAACGTCGATGAAATAAGCGGCAAAACACAGAGTTATAAAATGTTTCGGCTAATTCTGCTTGTGGATGAAACGTTAAAAAATGCTGGTAGATTTGTTTTGTTTGCAGCCAGAGTGATTCATCCAATTGATTGGCTAATTGCTGATTTTGTAGTTGCTGGGTGGTTTCGTTAACCCGATCATCGTAATAAGTGATCCGCAAGCGACTAATGTCGTGCATTTTTGTCCAGTTTTTATTTGCAAATGCCAGAGGTGCTTGTGCGGTGATCTGCTGAAATAATTTATAATGCTTTTTAAAGCCATTTAAAATTAGCTCGGCAATGTTTTGTGGTTGCATGAACGGGTACTCCAAAATGACCTGTAGAGTATATGCTCTACACATGTTAAGAGTATGCTATATATTGGTAAAACCCAATAGTTTATTCATAACGTTTCAGTTTTTTTTCGAGTGCGGAGAGCTGTTTGGTGGTCGTTTTGGTGTTTTTGGCAAACGTTTTATTGATCACTTTTAGCTGCTTTTTTATCTCTTTACTCAGCTTTTTTTTATCATCATCACTCATTAAACGATTTAGCCTTTGCAGTTGCTCGTATTCAGCGCGATCACGGTCACGACTCAAAATGGCGAGTTTATATTTAACACTGCGTATCTCAGCGTTGAGATTACGAATAATTTGTTCACGCTCAAGGGAGTTAAGCGCTTTGACATGATTTACAGTAGCCGGAGTGACGTTGGGCGACACTGCTATTTTATGTTGCGTTGCCTGCCCGCCACAGGGGAATTGGCTAAATGTAGTGCCTCTGTCGGTTACGCACTTGTAATATTGATCTGCGGAAGCCGCCTGATCAGCAACAAATAGCAAACTAATAAAAATAACGAAAAGAGTACACAGTTTCATTACGCTAGCCTTCCCTAGTTAGGGCATAATCATATATGAAAACTATAACCTAACTTGGGTAAATTGCCAGTAGCAGTTATTCGGTAAAGGTTTTTAGCTTTTTAATGCTTTGTGCTAAAAACGGAATATCTAAACCTTGCTCTATTGAAAAGCCTTGTGCAGCAGAGATATTTTTATAATTACCATCAGAATCAATTAATGTAATACGGTCTTTCTTATAGGCAATAAATACGCCTTGCGAATAATTAACGCCCATATCGCCTTTTTTGTTATACAAATTAACGCCTAGCATGCTTTGCTTTGCGATATCAGCACAATTTAAATATTGGCCAACGCTTGTGGCAATTAAATCGCTTGGTTGGATCAAGCCTTCAGTACGGGTTACTTTTCTATCCGTGCTGTATAAAGATGAAGCACTCACAATACCGTGATCAACATCGGCTAAACTAAATGCAAATACTTGATTGACTCCCTCACGAAGCGCAGTGTTTTCATCGGCGTTAATGATACGAATTGCTGCATCACCCGCTGTTGTACTATTGATATAGTTAAAATCATCAAAGCCACTGACACTAATACTACGGCGATTACTTTGCCACACCGGCAATGTTTGCTCTGTCATTAAGGCTGGCTTGTAGTATGCAGGTAAACCGTAAATCAAGCTAAATAGCACATCTTGATGATGAACGGGTTGTAAAAGCTGCTCGGTTTTATTTAAATTTTTGTGATGTTTAGCAAAATTAGTTAACGCAGGCGCAGAGCTAAACACTAAAATATCGACTGTCGCAGCAGTAAATTCTTCACAGCGAGCAATTGGTGTTGGAGCCGTGTAATCTACATTTTGTGTATTAACCTTTACGTTATGTGCTTGCTCGTAGCTTTCAATATCAAGTAAATCATTTTTTGCCAATAAACTTTTTGCTGTCGTTGGGTAGGACAAGGGTAAGACATTATCTTGCTTAGTAATATCAAACTTCAAATTTGCATCAGCCCAAATATGAATACTGTGACTCATCGCAAAACAGACTAATAACAATGAGCTGGCGTAACGAGCAAATTTATATTGTTTTAAGCGGGCTAAATGGTGCCATGTATAGTTACTTGCTAATAATTGAAATGCAAAAATAAGCATCACAATTCCGCCAGCGAGCAGGGTTGTCAGCGCTGGAGAGCTGGTTAAACGATGCCATAATAAGGTAATAATTTCAGGTAATGCAGAGCTACTTAAATGGTAGCCTAAATTAAAATACACATAGGCATCAAGCGTCAGTAGTGATGCACCACAGGTGGCAAGTATTGCTGCCATACCGCGGATATGACGTGGGTAAGGAAATATTAAACTTAGCGGAAATACCGTCAGCACAAAGGCAATAAAGGTAATAAAACTAGTGTGACTAAGCCATGTCACTAGCATATAAAGCATACCCATAAAGCTGGTGGGAGGAGAGTCAGCAAATAAGTAACTTAAACTTATAAGCAACACTAAGCCGATATTGGCAAAAGTAAACAAATGCCCCCAACTTAATAATTGACTCGCTTTAGACGAAAACTGATTGTGCTGCGATAAATTCATAAAGTCTATTTAACCGATTGCGCAAGTGCTTTGGCAAAATTGTCTGCAACCGCTTGTCTTTTCCCTGTTGGTACATGCTCTTTTAAGATATGCGTGATAGAATTTCCTAAACACATAAGACTTAAATCAACCGGCGCATTGTGCTTAGTTAACACATCAATGAGCTGATCGACGATTTGTTCTACTTCATCATTAGAATATTTTGATAAGATTGGCATCAGTTGGTTCAATAAAAGAGTTATATTCTCACATTTTAACACCAGAGGCGTGAAAAACAAAGATGGCAATAGATGTTAAAAAGTTAGTCGTTCATTATGTAGACAAAAAAGACGACGATACGCAAATTCATTTGCGCAATGACGAAATGGCAGTGAATGATAAAGTCGCTGTATTCATCGAGCAACTTCATCACGCATACAACGGCAAACCAGGTAAAGGGTACTGTGCTTTTAGTGGTGATAAAAACTCTGTAGTTGCATCAGCCATGCAAAGTTACCGCAATAGCGAGCTTGGCTTTTGGCACATGACAGAGCAAGCTTCAGCTGTACTTAAAGAGGAACTTGATAAGTACGCGTTTAACGAAACTGGCTATTTAGTATTTTGTCATTATCAATACGTAGCAACCGATTATATGCTGATTGCAATGATCAACATCAAAGAGCATTACTCTATTACCTCTGAGCTTGATTTAGCCTCGTCACGCCATTTAGATATTTCCCGCATGCAACTAGCTGCACGCATCGATTTAACTGCGTGGGACACCCAAGCAGAAGACAATCGTTATATCTCATTTATTAAAGGCCGAGCAGGGCGCAAAGTCGCCGACTTTTTCTTAGACTTTTTAGGTTGCGAAGAAGGCATCGATCCAAAACAGCAAAGCCAAGTAATGCTCAATGCAGTTGAAGATTATTTATCAGAGCAACAATTTGATAAATCTGAAAAAGACGATCTGCGTAAACAAGTATTTGATTACTGTAATGACTGCGTTACTACTGGTGAAGATGCTAACGTCAGCGAGTTATCAGCAACGCTCACCAAAGGTGACGACAACCCATTTGAAAGCTTTTGCAAAGAGCAAAGCTATGATTTAGAAGAGTCATTCCCGGTCGATAAAAAAACCGTTACCAGTATGGTTAAATTCTCTGGCCTTGGCGGCGGCGTGAGCATCAGTTTTGAGCGCAAACACTTAGGCGAACGGGTAATGTACAACGAGGCCACTGATACGTTAGTTATTAAAGGCATACCGCCGAACCTTAAAGACCAATTGCAACGGTTTATGGAAAGTGAAGACTAGCGCTTTAAGCCATAAGCCATAAGCGGTAAGTTTTAAGCAGATTTGAATTAGTTGAAAGCGTGGTGTTTACACCGCGCTTTCTTGTTTTTGCTGTGTGCCGAAGCATAGTTACAGTCGATACTAAATTAATTAAGCTGTCTGAAAAAACCACCGCGAATAAGATTATTACTCTAGCTTTTATACAATAAATAATTCGACCAAAATAGTAACTTGGCTATGGTTCATTAATAAAAGTGAATTTAAAACGAGTTTATCTACAGGTTTAGTCTTTAAGGAGAAAAAAGTGAAATTTGGATTGATGCTTTGCTATTTTTTTGTCACAGCAAGTGTGTTTGCCAAGCCTAATTTTATTAAGGTTAATGGCTATGATGTTGAGTACGAAATCGCGGGGAGTGGCAAGCATACTGTATTTTTAGAGGCTGGTGGCTCTGCGGGGGTATTTGATTGGGAGCCGGTTTTTGAAAAGCTTGCAAAGGAAGCCCGCTTCATTCGTTATTCAAGAATTGGTAACGGCGGTTCTACGCAATTGAGAAAAAACTACAGCTTGGAAGAGTATGCAAACGAAGCTCTCATGCTATTTGAAGGGTTACACGTTGAAAAACCAATCGTCTATATTGCTCATTCATATGGTGCTTATATCGCAAGACGATTCGCTGCAACTTACCTTGAGTGGGTTTCAGCCCTCATGCTGATTGAGCCTGCTTCGGAGCATGATGTTGATATCATGCGCCAAATTGATCTTGCCAAAGCTGAGCAAGAAATAGCACAAGTGAAACTGGATGATATGGCTAATGGTATATCCAACCAGTATCTGGATTTTTGGTCGAAAAGACCATTGCCAGATTATCCACAGATCCCAGATATTTCAGTAACCGTCATTGCATCCGTGAAAAAGTATAAAAATCCGCCATTACTCTTTTTTACCGATGAAAGCCGAAAATGTTGGGCGAATTGCATTCCGCTTGGGCTGAGTCTTTTCCACAAGGCAAAGCTGTATTAACAGATAAGAGCTATCATTACCCTCAAAATGATGAACCAGATAGGGTGGTGCAATAAGTAATCGAACTGTTAGGCAGAATTAAAGACTAACTTTGATCCATGAGTAAACATTAATTTAAAACAATGAATTATGAGTATTGAGTTACTTCAGACAATGTAATGGTCATAGTTATATTTGGCGCAAAGCTTTGAAAAATTAACGCCTATAAATTCGTTTTACCTAAAACAGGCCAGGTGTATTCGGTTAGTTTTGATAAAAATGAAGGGATAATTGAGGTTCAGGGGTTTCGAATTGAAATGGCAGAAGTGTCTTGCCATAGTTTGGTAGAGTTTGGGAATAATAGGCTCTATTTATTGTAAATTCACTTAATGAGCGCATATTACCTGACTGATTTGCCATGGGTTCTGATCAGATAAAAATAGGGTATTAAAATGGAAGTTTTAGAATTTCGTCAACGACTACAAACTATACTGGTAAACGAACTAAAAATGTGGAGACATCGGCTGTGCAATCAAACAATGTTAGTTTTCGATTTTGGATGTTTTGCAGGCTATTTTGAATTGAGCTTTTTAACGAACGATGAACCAGAGATGGAAATGTTTTCACGAGACGTAGACTTTATGGCACAGTGGAGACTATACGATTTCACATCTACGTACCTCTCCAAGTGGCCTCAAGCTACTGAACTGGCAATTGAAATGCAACAAAGTTATGAGTCTGCAAGCGAGCCATCTGCTAAAGCAGACGAATTCTTTCTGCATGTGCTGCTGTAGTTAAATCTAGAGAAGTCAAAGAAGTGTTGGCAACATACTCGCTAGCGAACGATTTTGAAATGCGCGTGTTAAATTCAGATGATACTTCAAATAAGAACTATTGTAACTTTAATACCTAAGAAGGCCCTGTATAATCCTTCTAAGGTTGTTATACCAAAGAGTAGGATGCTATGAGGATCACTGAGCACGCTAGAGTGCTAAAAATTGCTGAGCTCAATTTGACGAGTGGCTTAATGAAGCTCACTCTAGGCGATTTTGTGCACGAAGACCTTGAGTTTAGGTGCAATAAACCAAAGTATTATCTTGAACCAGACGGGTTTTCATCACCTGGTTTAGACGTAATTCCGCTGTGGGAATCAGACGACATGATAACAGGTTTTTATTTTGAGGGAGCGACGCCTGTTTTCATCGTATATTATATCGATAGCCCAAGTGCAGTTAGAGAAATTGGCCGCAGTGTCGACGAGCTGATTAATTATCTTGTAGACGAATATGCCGAGAATGAAGAACAAGTGCGAAATGTGTTATCAAACTAAAGATTACATAAAATCGACTTTTGTGCTGTTTTGTTGTTTAAAGCTACCGCGTTTGATAGGCATTTATAAGTCAGGAAAATACAATGCAAATTGAAGAAGTCATAGCACTATTAAAAGAAAAGAATGAACCGGTCCCAAAGCCTTTATTATTACCAACGGAAGACGAAGTGTCTTGTGCTGAAAAAGACTTATCTTTTAAATTCCCAGCTCAATATCGCAAGTTCATGCTTGAAGCTAGTTGCGTTACTTTCGGTGTAAGAGAGCCTGGTTTAGTACTACCAGATTTACAACCGTATTGTTGCCTAAGAAGAATGACAAAAGATGGTCGTCAATCTGGAGTTCCTAAGGATTTTATTGTTTTCTGCGAAGAGAATGGAAATTATTTCACCATAAATGAAAAAGGTAATATTGGATACTACGATCATGATGATCTTACACACAATCTACACAATGGTGATTTCAAAGATTGGGTGATAGAAAATTGGTTAGAGTTAGAGTAAGTGCCTGCTGCCGTTTTAGCGTTTCATATTTTTTGCTCATGATTTTTGTGCACAAAAGCACTTGGCCAAAATCAAAGTTCAAGTATTTGAATGCTAACGTTGGGTGTTGAATTTAAATATGAAATTATACTGCTTCCTGGCCTTGACGGGACTGGCCGCCTGTTTGCTAAATTGACAAAAAACTTGCCTGAAAATATAAATACTGAAGTGATCTCATATGAATCACTTGAAGGCGTAACTTATGCTAAACAAGCGGCAGAAATAGCAAAGCGTTTTAAAGATACTGATATTTATATTGTCGCGGAGTCTTATTCTGGGCCGGTGGCTTATGAGCTTTATAAGCTACTTGGCAGTCGTGTGAAAGGCATCGTATTTTTGGCCAGCTTTATCTCAGCGCCTTCTTTGTTATCTAAGTTGGCAGGCTTTTTACCCGTTAGCTTACTGTCAGCAAATTATTTAAGTAAAAAGCTACTTTATCTGTTTGGTTTTAGTTTAACGGGTGGCCAAACGTTGGTTTATCCCGTATTTGCTTCGCTGCAAACAGCGAATAAACGTAAACTCAAATTAAGATTAGGCAACATAGCTGGCCTTTCAAAACAACAGTGCGAGTTAGATTGCCCAGTGACTTATATTCGCCCTAGTAGAGATTTACTGGTAAGCGCGAGTGCGGTGAAGTACTTAGCGTCAATGTGTTCCAGCTTCAGCCAAGTTGAGATTGAAGGCGGACATTTTATAGCGCAATCAAACCCTGTAGCATGTGCTAAGGTTATTTGTGATACATTCAACGTAGCATCGGCGTTGATAAAATTGAACTTAAAGGAAAATTATAATGGACAGTACATCTCATAAAACAAAAGGCCATTGTCGTTGTGGACAGGTAAAGTTTGAAGTTAGCGCAAAGCCAATGATCACTATGGCTTGTCATTGCACTGGCTGTCAGAAAATGACGTCTAGCGCATTTAGCTTAAGCTCATTATTCCAACGAGCTGCCTTTTCTATTACATCTGGAGCGCCTGTTATTGGCGGGCTGCATGACAGTAGTACGCAGCACTTTTTTTGTGGACATTGTATGAGCTGGTTATTTACCCACCTAGAAGGTTTGGATGATTTTGTAAATGTTCGCTCAACAATGCTAGATGACTCTCGCACCTACAAACCATTCATTGAAACTTACACTGATGAAAAACTTGAGTGGGCGAGTACGGGGGCAAAGCACAGTTTTTGTAAGTTTCCACCGCAGGAAAAGTTTCCTGAATTGCTTCATGAGTATGCGCAAAAACAAGGATAAATACAGCGTTATCTTTCATGCGCTTTTTATAAATAACAAGTGCAATGTGCTGTTTGTTTTCCATCACTATTTATCTAATATCTTTGCTTAGGCTAGTCTGCTTTAGCTAGAACCTAGTAAATCGTTCTCTTTAACCTTATAACTGCTATTAAAAAAGCCGCGTTAATTTTCATTAACGCGGCTTTTTAGTGTGCTTTTAAGCTAAACCAAAAGTGTTAGTCAACACTCATGGTTTTAGTCATTGCAGCATTCGCGCGACCAGCTGGTTTGATAGAACCGGCACGTAAGCCGCTATCTGGAATAGCGTCACGTTTGTCGTGTGCCATCGCTTTTGGCGTATGGGCGACTTCGCTATCTGCAACGGCAGTAGGTTGTGCCATTGGCGCACTTGCTTTACCTGATGTGATCACTGTTTTAGTGTGCGCGACAGGTTTTGTAGTCGGCTTAGTCTCTGCCATTGGTGCTTCCTCAACAACCACTTCTTCAGTTGGTTCAGCAGCAACAGGCGCTTGTTCAACCACTTCTTCAGTTGCTTCAGCAGCAACTGGCGCTTGTTCAACCACTTCTTCAGTCGGTTCAGCAGCAACTGGTGCTTGTTCAACGACTTCTTCAGTTGCTTCAGCAGCAACTGGCGCTTGTTCAACCACTTCTTCAGTTGCTTCAGCAGCAACTGGCGCTTGTTCAACCACTTCTTCAGTAGGTTCAGCAGCAACTGGCGCTTGTTCAACCACTTCTTCAGTTGCTTCAGCAGCAACAGGCGCTTGTTCAACCACTTCTTCAGTTGCTTCAGCAGCAACAGGCGCTTGTTCAACCACTTCTTCAGTTGCTTCAGCAGCAACAGGTGCTTGTTCAACCACTTCTGGAGTAGGTTCAGCAGCAACAGGTGCTTGTTCAACCGCTTCTGGAGTCGGTTCAGCAGCAACAGGTGCTTGTTCAACCACTTCTTCAGTTGCTTCAGCAGCAACAGGCGCTTGTTCAACCACTTCTGGAGTAGGTTCTGCAGCAACGGCAGGTTTTTCTTCAACTACTTCTGCAGCTTGCTTATTTTGCTTGGCTTTTAACTCAGCTTCATATTCAGCAGCGGCTTGATCTGCAACTGGAATAAATGCTGGTGGTTGTGTACCTTGCGTTGGCGTAGCTTCTTCACCCTCAGGGCGACGACGGCGTTGCCCAGCAGCACGTAAATGACGTGGAGAACGGCGTGAACGCGTACGCGTTTGGCCTTGCTCTTCATCAGTCGATGTTACTGTCTCTTGCTCGTTTGGTGCCGTCTGTTCAGCTTTTTGCTCAGGCGCTTCAACAGCAGTTGTTTCAACAGCAGTAGCCTCAACCGGTGCTTTAACTTCTTCAGTTTGAGTTACAACTGGCTTAGCCGGCTTGTCATCAACAACAGGCGTAGCTTGTTGCTCTGCGTCATTGTTGGTTGTAGCCGGTTGT
Organism: Pseudoalteromonas sp. 1181_04; assembly: GCF_052850545.1. NCBI lineage: Bacteria > Pseudomonadati > Pseudomonadota > Gammaproteobacteria > Alteromonadales > Pseudoalteromonadaceae > Pseudoalteromonas > Pseudoalteromonas sp. 1181_04. The sequence continues at coordinate 93,686 of NZ_VXCS01000013.1, read as the reverse complement.
GCATTTTCATCTTGCAGGCGAACTTTTTTACGTAAGTTACGGCGCTGACGACGAACCTTAGGTTTTTGCTCCGTTGCTTCAACAACGACATCTTGGCTTGGTGCAACGTCTTTTACGTCAGCTTTTGCTTCGGTTTTTTCTGCTACTACTTTGCTGTCATCGTTACGGTTATCGTTACGCTTACGTGAGTTAGGATTGCGACGACGTTTGTTACGGTTATCGTTTCTTTCCTGTTGCTCGTTGTTTTGCGTGTTTCCAACTGCTGGCGTTTCTTCAGCTACGCTCTCTGTACGCTCGCTTTGCGGTTTAGTGCGTGAATTATTGTTACGACGACGTTGGTTATTACGACGACGTGTATCACCGTCATTGTTACGACGTGGATTATTACGAGATTCACTCGCTGTTTTTTGCTGCTGTTGCTCTTTACTTTCTATTTGCTCAGCAGGCGTTGCAAATAAAGCCTTAAACCAATTGCTGATGGTAGTAAATAAACTTACCTGCGGCTGGGCTGCAACACTTTGTGGTGCCGCTGCTGGGGCTGTTTGAGCCTGAGCTTGTGGTGCGGGTGTTGATGGCATAACTACGCCTTTTAACACCGGCTCTTCACGTACCGCGACCGTTGGTGTTTTTGATGTTTCATACACTTCTTGTTCTGGTAATGTGATTTGCTCGTAGCTTGCTGCTTCAATTGTTTCATCTTTACGCAAACGCATTACTTCATAATGTGGTGTATCCATATGTTGATTTGGAATGATCACCACATCACAGTTATGACGTTTTTCGATGCGATGCACGCTACGGCGTTGCTCATTTAACAGATATGAGGCAACCGCTACAGGTACTTGGGCATTAACTTGTGAGGTATTGTCTTTAATCGCTTCTTCTTCGATTAAACGTAGGATTGACAATGCAATCGACTCGTTTGAACGAATAGTACCTTGACCACTACAACGTGGGCATGGGCCTTGGCTCGCTTCACCTAATGAAGGGCGTAGGCGCTGACGCGACATTTCAAGTAAGCCAAAACGCGAAATTTTACCAATTTGTACACGGGCACGATCTGGACGAACAGCATCTTTTAAGCGATTTTCTACTTCACGTTGATGGCGCGGTGGTGTCATATCAATGAAGTCGATAACGATTAAGCCACCTAAGTCGCGTAAACGTAATTGGCGAGCAATTTCGTCTGCAGCTTCTAAGTTGGTATTAAGCGCAGTTTCTTCGATATCGCCGCCTTTAGTGGCTTTAGATGAGTTGATATCGATAGAAGTAAGTGCTTCAGTTGGGTCAATAACAATTGAACCACCAGAAGGTAAGCGTACTTCACGTTGAAACGCAGACTCAATTTGGCTTTCGATTTGATAATGAGTAAAAAGAGGCACTTCACCTTGATAAAGTTTTACACGGCTCATGAAGTCAGGGCGAAAACGCTCAATGTGCGCTTTAGCTTCTTCAAATACACGGGCTTTATCAATTAGGATCTCACCGATGTCACGGCGTAAATAATCGCGAATCGCACGGAAAATCACGTTGCTTTCTTGATGAATTAAGAACGGTGCTTTACCGCCATCAGAGGCTTGCTGAATCGCATCCCAATGAACAAGCAGCGCTTTTAAATCGTAGTTTAGTTCTTCAAACGATTTACCAACACCGGCAGTACGCACGATTAAACCCATGCCTTTAGGCAGTTCTAAACGGCTTAAAGCTTCTTTAAGTTCAGTGCGTTCATCACCTTCGATGCGACGAGAAATACCGCCAGCACGAGGGTTATTAGGCATTAAGACTAAGTAGCTACCTGCAACACTAATAAAAGTGGTGAGGGCTGCGCCTTTTTGGCCGCGTTCTTCTTTGTCTACTTGGACAATAACTTCTTGACCTTCTTTGATCACGTCACGAATATTCGGACGACCATGGAAAGTATAACCTTGTGGGAAGTAAGTACGGGCTATTTCTTTTAAAGGAAGGAATCCGTGACGATCAGCGCCGTAATCAACAAAGGCGGCTTCTAATGACGGTTCTATACGAGTGATTTTGCCTTTATAAATATTGGCTTTTTTTTGTTCGTGACCCGGGCTTTCGATATCTAAATCATACAGGCGCTGGCCATCAACCAGTGCTACGCGCATTTCTTCTTGCTGCGTCGCATTGATTAGCATACGTTTCATATTGTTACTCTACTGTGTTATGTCTCTGACATGACGAAACTTTTCGCCTGTTCAGTTGCTCCCATCGCTTCTTTTTGTACAATCTCACGACTGGGTCTGTGGGGGAGCTTGGTACTGTATCCGTACTCTAAGTATCTTTATGGTGCTGGCTGACAATAACGTGTTGTCACGTTATTAAATTCTATTATGGTGCCAAAACTATCGGCTGTTTTTTTACAGTGACGTATTCGAGTTCTGTCCAGAGTCGACCATTAATTAAATTAACTTGTACGGTTACAACACATCTGCTGAACGGCGTATTGTACGCCGTCACGATCAGACAAATTATCTGTTCAAATTGCTTTTTTCATCAACATTAAATAACACTTCATGCTCAAACTTAACTGGCGATATATTACACGCATCGGAGTTAATTGAAGGCACGTGTAAACTGGGTATGTATAAAAGCTTTGGAAAACTTATCTCGGATCTGTATGATCAATTACCCAGAATGTGCATCACGAATGTTTTAATGTGTTAAAAAGCACCGTTGTTATTTGCAAATATATATTTGCGACGGTGATTATCCCATTATTATAACTGTGTTAGCAACTAAAATTATTTTACTTAAATCAGTGATTAGGCAATGTCAGAAAAAACCGGCTTACAAGTATCTTTCGTCACGATTACCGAAGACCATTTAGGTCAACGGATTGATAACTTTCTTATTACTCATTTAAAAGGGGTGCCTAAAAGCGCTGTGTATCGAATTCTTCGCAAAGGGGAAGTGCGGGTTAATAAAAAACGCATCAAACCTGTGTATAAATTACAACTCGATGACATCGTTCGTATTCCACCAATCCAAATAGCTGAACGTGAAGAGTTTGTGCCTAAAAACCTCGATGTAGTGACCAAACTTGAAGAGGCTATTTTATTTGAAGATAAATACCTTATCGTCATTAACAAACCATCAGGCATGGCTGTGCATGGCGGCAGTGGGCTCAGTTATGGTTTAATTGAAGCATTGCGCGTATTGCGCCCAGATGAGCGCAGTTTAGAGCTTGTACATCGTTTAGACCGTGATACATCAGGCTGTTTGTTAATCTCGAAACGTCGTTCAGTGTTGACCAGCTTGCATGAACAGTTACGTGAAAAAACCATGGAAAAGAATTACTGGGCATTGGTTGATGGGCAATGGGATTCTAAAACTAAAAATGTCACCGAAGGGCTGCGTAAAAACACCCTACAATCAGGTGAACGAGTAGTACGTGTGGATAACGTTGAAGGTAAACCTTCACATACTCGTTTTAAAGTATTGGAGCGCTTTGCTGAATGTTCGTTAGTACAGGCATCACCAGTAACAGGTCGTACTCACCAAATTCGTGTGCATACACAATGTAAAGGTCATGCAATTGCTTGTGATGATAAATATGGCAACCAAGCATTTGATGCGGCGATGCGTAAAGTGGGATTAGGGCGATTATTTTTACATGCGCACGATTTGAGTTTTTATCATCCAAAAAATGAAACTACTATGCGAGTGGAAGCGCCGCTTGATAAAGCGCTGGCTAATTGTATTAAAACGTTACGTGCCGCAAAACCGTGAAACCCTATAAATTAGTTATATTTGATTGGGATGGCACGGTGATGGATTCAGTTGCTAAAATAGTTAACTGTATGCATCAATCAGCGAGAGTCTGTGGTGTAGTTTGCCCCAGTGACGAGGCGGTTAAAAATATCATTGGTTTATCACTTGAGCAGGCCGTGACGGTGTTATTTCCTCAGCAGAGCCATTTACACGCTGATTTAATCGCCGGTTATAAGCATCAGTATAAACATCTTGATAACACGCCTACGCCTTTATTTGCTGATGTAGAACAGACTTTAGCGGCATTAAAAAACCGTGGCGTATTGTTAGCTGTTGCTACCGGCAAAAGCCGAGTCGGCCTTGAACGCTTGCTGGATGAAACACAGTTACGGGATTACTTTGTAGCGACCCGCACCAGTGATGATGCATTGTCAAAACCAGCTCCTGATATGTTGTTGCAACTGCTGGATGAACTCAATATTAGCCATGATGATGCGCTGATGATTGGCGACACTAAAATAGATATGGCGATGGCAAAAGCGGCCAATATTGACCGTTTAGGTGTAACTATGGGGGTGCATAACGCCCAGCAGCTAAACGAGTTTACACCGATTGCGACAGTTGATTCGTATCAGCAACTAGCTGCGCGTTTAGTTTAAGTCGTAGTGAATAAATAGTTAGTCTTGATTACTTAACACATCCAGATCAAACTCAGTCAATAATTGGCTGAGTTTGATAAGTGGTAAACCAATCAAGCTATTAGGGTCATCACCGCTAAGCTTTTCAAATAAACAAATACCTAAGCCTTCGCTTTTAAAGCTGCCTGCACAATTGTAGGGTTGCTCTGCGTCGCAGTAAGCAGATATTTGTGCTTGTGTCAGTGTTCTAAATGTAACATTAAAGGGTTCAACTAGGGTTTTTGTTTTATTGCTTTGAATATCATAAACACATAAGCCAGTTAGAAATGTGACTGTATTACCGCTAAATAAACTCAGTTGTTTAATGGCATTTTCTTTGTTGTGTGGTTTGCCTAAGATTTGTTGCTCAAATACGGCAACTTGATCAGAGCCAATTACTAAGCCTTGTTTAAAAAGTGTAGTGGCTGCGCGTGCTTTGAGTTCACTTAAGCGTTTTACAAGTTCAACTGGGGCTTCATCGGGTAGTGCTGATTCGTCAATACCAGGTGAAAAACTGTCGAACGGCAGATTAAATTTTTGCAATAAAGACTGACGAAAGGGTGAACTTGAGGCTAAAATAAGCGGGTGCTGCATGGATTGTTTTCCTAATGAAAATTAGATTGAGTTAGGATAAATCAGATCCGTTGGCAAAACAAAGAAATGAATCGCGAAAAACCAGCTAAAATTGGTTTTTTACTTTGACTAACCAAGTAACTATCTATATGATGCAGCCCCTATGCAAAAGGTGAAAATTCCCATCACTCTTCATCCAGGCAAGGCAGCGCAACACCGTTTAAAGTATGACGGCATTGTACCGCTTGAAAAACTTACCCGTTTACGGGAAGTTGTGCAGGAAGAAGTAGGTGAAATAGCGGTAAAAATTCATTGCAAAAACGATGATCAAGGTTTCGCTGTGATTAGAGGCAATTTGTCCACACATGTTACTGTCACTTGTCAACGTTGTAATGGTGATTTAGGGTTGGATTTGGTTCAAGACTTTGTTTATTCACCAGTCGGTGAGGATACAGAGTTAGAGATTTTTCCAGAAGACTACGATGAAGTAGCGCTTGATGAAAATGGTGAAGTTAACGTTTTTGATTTAATCGAAGACGAACTAATTTTAGCCGTGCCATTAGTTGCTACCCACAACGAAGCTTCATGCAGTTATTCAGCAAAGCCTGCCAGCTTTGGTGTTTTAAAAGCGGAAGATGATAAACCAAATCCATTTGATATTTTGAAACAACTTAAGAAAGATTCTTAGGAGAAGACTATGGCTGTACAAAAAAGCAAAAAGTCTCGTGCAAGACGCGGCATGCGCCGTTCACACGATGCGATCAGTGGTCCAACTTTAACTGTAGACCAAACATCTGGTGAGACTCATCGTCGTCACCATGTGACTGCAGATGGTTACTACAAAGGCGTTCAAGTAATTTCTAAATAAGAGATTGCTTTTATGCTGACCAATCTAACAATTGCGTTAGATATGATGGGGGGCGATTATGGCCCCCGTTCATCTATCCCCGCAGCCGTTAACGCGGTAAATGCAAATGCCAATCTAAGATTGATCTTATGTGGCAACGAACAAGTAATATCTAAAGAACTTGAGTCTCTCGATTCTCTATCTCATCCTCGTTTAATAATTCGTCATTGTAGTCAAGTAGTCACCAATAGCTGTGAACCGTCTTCTGCTGTGCGATCTAAAAAAGATTCCTCAATGCGCGTTGCCCTTGATTTAGTTAAATCAGGTGAGGCACAAGCGTGCGTTAGTGCCGGAAATACCGGTGCATTATTATTTATGGCTCACTATGTGCTGAAAATGTTGCCAGGCGTAAAACGTCCTGCATTGATCTCGGCTGTGCCAACTGAGCGAAAAAATCCGGTTTACTTACTTGATTTAGGTGCGAACGTGCATTGTGATGCACAAACCTTATATCAATTTGGCATTATGGGTTCGGTTGTCGCAGGGCAAGCACTGGGCTGTGATAGTCCAAAAGTGAGTTTATTAAATATTGGCTCCGAAGACATTAAGGGCCATGAAGATATCAAACAAGCTGCACAACTGATGCAACAATGTAGCTACCTTAATTATACTGGTTACAGCGAAGGTAGTGATATTTTTACTGGTAAATCAGATGTGATCGTCTGTGAAGGTTTTGTGGGCAATGTGGCTTTGAAAACCTGTGAAGGGATTGCCAAGCTGATTATGTTTAAGCTTACCAAAGCACTGCAAAAGCACTTTTTCTATAAATGTTTAGCATTTATGTTACAGCCAGTAATAAAAAAACTCTATAAACGGGTGAACCCCGACCAGTATAACGGCGCTTCTCTGGTAGGATTGCGCGGTATTGTCGTAAAAAGCCATGGAAATGCCTCAGCTAAAGCATTTCATGCTGCTATCGACGAAGCTGCTAGAGAGGTGGAACGTCAACTTCCTGAAAAAATTGCAGCTATCTTCGAGCAAACACATTCAACTAAAAAAGTCGCAACTGACGATTAATTACTATGTCAGGTGTGTACTTAAACATTTATTTATTTGTTTAATTAAAAGAGCAAAGTATGGCACAAAAAATTGCACTTGTTTTTCCGGGTCAAGGCTCACAATCTGTGGGTATGTTAAGTGAACTATTAGAGCAATCTGATATTGTTAAAGCGACGTTTGCGCAAGCATCAGCGGCACTTGGTTATGATTTGGCTGCATTAGTACTTAATGGTCCTGAACAAGAATTAAATCAAACCCATCGTACGCAACCGGCATTATTAACAGCATCAGTGGCAATTTACCGCCAATGGCTTGCTGCAAATCCAGATGCAGACGTAACGATGGCAGGTCACAGTTTAGGTGAATACTCAGCGCTGGTATGTGCTGATGTGTTGAGCTTAGGCGAAGCTGTAAAATTGGTTGAAAACCGTGGTTTATATATGCAAGAAGCTGTGCCAGCAGGCGTGGGTTCAATGGCTGCGATCATTGGTTTAGGTGATGACGAAATTAAAGCCGCGTGCTTGGCATCAGCACAAGGTGAAGTGGTTGCACCAGTAAACTATAACTCACCGGGTCAAGTTGTGATTGCAGGTCATAAAGCCGCAGTAGACAGAGCATCAGAAGCGTGTAAAGAAGCCGGTGCAAAACGTGCATTGCCTTTATCGGTAAGCGTACCTTCACATTGTGAACTAATGAAACCAGCGGCAGAAAAATTAGCAAAAGATTTAGCTGCTTTAACATTTAATACACCTAAGTGTGATGTAATTAATAATGTTGATGTAACAGCTGCAAGTTCAGCGGATGCTATTAAAGATGCATTAGTACGTCAACTATACAGTCCAGTACGATGGACAGAAACAGTACAAGCATTGGTAGCGCAGGGCATTACCCAAAGCTACGAGTTTGGTCCTGGGAAGGTGTTAACGGGTCTTGCTAAACGCATTGATAAAGCAATGGTATGTGGTTCGGTGAATAGCCAAACTGCCATTGACGAAGCAAAATAAGAGTAGGAAAAAATGGCAAATTTATTTTCGTTAGAGGGCAAAGTTGTCCTAATTACAGGCGCTAGTCGCGGTATTGGTAAAGCAATCGCCACTACATTGGTAGCACAAGGTGCTAAAGTTGCCGGTACTGCAACCAGCGAGTCTGGTGCTGCAAATATCAGCGAATACTTAGGCGAGAATGGTAAAGGTTATGCGTTAAACGTAACTGATCCTGCGTCGATCGAGGCGACACTTGCTGCGATAAAAGCAGATTTAGGCGATATCGACGTATTAGTAAATAATGCTGGAATTACCCGCGATAACTTACTTATGCGTATGAAAGATGCAGAGTGGGACGATATCATTGATACTAACTTGAGCTCAGTTTTTCGTTTATCTAAAGCAGTGTTACGCCCGATGATGAAAAAGAAAAACGGTCGAATTATCAATATAGGTTCAGTTGTTGGTACAATGGGTAATGCAGGGCAAGCTAACTACGCAGCAGCTAAAGCGGGTGTAATTGGTTTTTCTAAGTCGTTAGCGCGTGAAGTTGCTTCTCGTGGTATTACAGTCAACGTAGTTGCTCCTGGTTTTATTCAAACAGATATGACCGACAGCTTAACTGACGAGCAAAAAGCAGCTACGCTTGCTAATGTTCCTGCTGGGCGTTTAGGCCAACCGGATGAAATTGCCGCCGCAGTATGTTACTTAGCATCTGATGCAGCAGCGTATGTTTCAGGCGAAACTTTGCACGTAAATGGTGCGATGTACATGGTGTAAGGAACTTTGTTCCTATTTTGTTTTGAGGCGGCTTGTCGAAAAATGTTGAATTTTTTGTTAACTTGCTTTAAACATACTTGAATTCGTGCTGAAAATAAGCGATAAAAGACACAAATAACCGTCAAGAGGTTTGACCAGATAAAAAATTATCAGCAAATCCTTGAATCACAGAATTATGCGCCGTAAACTACGCCGCAATCTGAAAATAACGCATTGGCGTTTTTAATAAAGGAAAGAAGAATGAGCGACATCCAAGAACGCGTAAAGAAAATCATCATTGAGCAACTAGGTGTTAAAGAAGAAGAAGTAAAGCATGAAGCTTCTTTCGTTGATGACTTAGGCGCAGATTCACTTGATACTGTTGAATTAGTAATGGCTCTTGAAGAAGAGTTCGATACTGAGATCCCAGATGAAGAAGCTGAAAAGATCACTACAGTACAAGCTGCAATCGATTACGTAACGGCTCACGCTGAGTAATCAATCGCATATTAAGGGCAGCGTTCGCTGCCCTTAATCTATCTATACCCTGTATTTCCACGCATTTGGGTATTAATACCCACCAGAAAAATAATAATTCCCTTATTGGAGGCAAACCGTGGCTAAACGTCGAGTCGTCGTAACTGGCTTAGGAATGTTGACGCCGCTAGGTAATGATGTTGAATCAACCTGGCAAGGCTTGTTAAATGGCAAAAGTGGTATCCAAACTATCACTCATTTTGATACATCTAGTTTTGGCACCAAGTTCGCTGGTTTGCTGAATGATTTTGATGCGTCAGCCTATATGCCGGCAAAAGATGCTAAAAAAATGGATTTGTTCATCCAGTATGGCATTGCAGCAGGTGTACAAGCACTACAAGATTCTGGCCTTGAGATCACAGAGCAAAACGCAGCCCGCGTTGGTGTTGCTGTGGGTTCGGGCATTGGTGGTTTAACGCTTATTGAAGAAAACCACATAAAGTTATTAAACAGTGGCCCACGTAAGCTTTCTCCTTTTTACGTGCCGTCGACCATTATCAATATGATCTCTGGTCATTTATCGATTATGCACGGTCTACGTGGTCCAAATATCTCTATCGTGACAGCCTGTACAACAGGTTTACACAACATTGGTCACGCTGCGCGCATGATTGCTTATGGTGATGCTGATGCGATGGTTGCCGGTGGTGCAGAGAAAGCCTCAACGCCAATTGGTATGGGTGGTTTTAACGCTGCACGTGCGTTATCAACCCGAAACGACGATCCGCAAGCTGCATCACGTCCATGGGACAAAGACCGTGATGGCTTTGTACTTGCTGATGGTGCAGGTGTTATCGTACTTGAAGAATACGAGCATGCGAAAGCCCGAGGTGCAAAAATCTATTCTGAGTTGGTTGGTTTTGGTATGAGCGGTGACGCTTATCACATGACGTCGCCACCAGAAGATGGTGCCGGTGCAGCCTTGGCAATGGAAAATGCTTTAAACGATGCGCAAATCAATGCAGATCAAGTGGGTTATATTAATGCTCACGGTACATCGACTAACGCTGGCGATAAAGCAGAAACCTCTGCAGTTAAGTCAATTTTTGGTAATGCTGCCAAAGATGTGATGGTGAGTTCATCAAAATCTATGATGGGTCATTTACTCGGTGCAGCAGGCTCTGTTGAATCAATTATCACTATTTTGTCGTTACAAGATCAAAAAGTAACACCAACAATTAATCTTGATAACCCTGATGAAGGCTGTGATCTGGACTACGTTCCACACACGGCTCGTGATGCGAAACTTGATTACGCATTATGTAACTCATTTGGTTTTGGTGGTACTAATGGCTCGTTGGTATTTAAAAAGGTATAATCTTTTTAACAACGAGACAAAATAAGAGCCCAGTTGTTACTGGGCTTTTTTATATGCAAAATATGCCTAAACAAAAAACTCACATAGCGCAAACAATAAAATTAGTCACGCCACAGCAAGGCGTTAGTATAAGTAGCAATGATCGCGGCTTTAATTATGGCGATGGCTTTTTTACAACCGCAAAAATAGTTGATGCTCAAGTAGAGCATTGGCCACTTCACAGGGCACGATTAGTTGAATGCGCGCAGCGACTTAGTTTTGGTGAGCTGGATTTATCGGCACTGCAGCAAGCAATCGCTGAGTATATTAAGACGGTTTCGCTGGGGGTGTTAAAAATAGTGGTTACACGTGGTGAAGGAGGGCGTGGTTATGGCCTTCCTGAACAAAGCAATTTATTGATTGTACTGTCGCTATTACCGTTTCCTTCACACTACGCTCAATTAGCACAACAAGGTATTAAACTCGCTATTAGTCCTGTGCAACTTGCATCGCAACCACTGCTTGCTGGTTTGAAAACGTTAAATCGTTTAGAGCAAGTAATGATCAAACGCGCCATGCAAGGGCAAGATTGTGATGATGCACTGGTGTGTGATTATCACAATAATGTGATTGAAACCTCTGCGGCAAATATTTTTGCTATTAAAAATGGTCGAGTTTTTAGTCCAAGTTTGCAAAACTGTGGCATTCAAGGGGTTTATCTGCAATCACTGTGTGATAAGTTAACCATTGAATTTACTGATATTAAGCTAGAACAATTGCTGCAAATGGAGGCAGTATTTAGTTGTAATAGCTTAATGGGAATTGTGCCTGTTACAGCGATTGATGGTATGCAATTTGAGTTAGCAAATAGTTTAGTATTATTGCATGGTTTATTTACCAAGGAGTCTGCGTGTTAAGAGTGATTATATCGATTGTGTTGCTAGCATTATTGGTAACTGGAGTTGGTTATCAACAGTTGCAAGCTACTATTAACAGTAGTTTAAAAGCGCCAGCGAATACGTTGTTTGAAGTTAAAAAAGGCACGGGGTTTAATCAACTCTGCCAACAGTGGCAAGCTAAAAAATGGTTAGATGGGTGCTTACGTTATCAGATACTCGCGAAACTCGATCCGACACTGACGGATTTAAAAGCTGGTTTATATCAACTTAATAACGCCACGGTGCTTGATAACATTCGGCAAATCAATCAAGGTAAACAAGTAAGCTTTAGTTTTACAATTATTGAAGGTCAGTCACTTCGTGACGTGTTAGCGGCAATAAGTAAAGCCCAGTACCTTCGTCAAGATTTAAGTCTTGGTGAGTTATCTCAGCAAATAGTCGGCTCTGATCAGCATTTAGAAGGGTGGTTATTTCCTGATACCTATTATTATCATGCTAATGATACGACAAGCTCAGTGCTCAAACGAGCGCATAAAATAATGCAAAATGTACTTGATGAGGCTTGGCAAAACAGGGCTGCTGATTTACCGTTTAAAACGGCCTACGAAGCATTGATTATGGCCTCAATTATTGAAAAAGAAACAGGCCTTGCCAGCGAACGGCCATTAATAGCCTCTGTATTTACTAATCGACTAAATACAAAAATGCGCTTGCAAACTGATCCAACCGTGATTTATGGCATTGGTGCTGACTTTGATGGTGATATAAAACGTAAAGATTTAACTAATCATACTCCGTATAATACATATAAAATTAATGGCTTACCGCCTACGCCGATTGCTATGCCGTCAAAAGCGGCAATACTTGCAGCAGTCAATCCACCTGAGTCTGAGTACCTTTATTTTGTTGCCAAAGGCGATGGTAGCCATCAATTTTCTAAAACCTTAAAAGAACATAACAAAGCAGTACAAGATTACTTACGTTATCAAAAACAGTTTAGCAAATCAGAGTAAAAAATATAAAACGAGAAAGCCGATTAATGCTTTCTCAAACTAAAAAGAGAGATCATGACAGCAGCAAAATTTATTGTGATTGAAGGCTTAGAAGGGGCCGGTAAATCGACAGCTATAGCAATTTGCCAACAGTTTTTAGAGCAGCACAAAGTTGATTTTATTAATGTACGCGAGCCCGGCGGGACACCCATCGCTGAAGCACTGCGCACTATTGTAAAAGATAACCATGTCGAACAGATTGCCAGCGAAACAGAATTACTGCTGATGTATGCAGCCCGTTCGCAACTGCTACATAATGTTATTCGTCCAGCACTTGCTAAAGGACAATGGGTATTAGGCGATCGTCACGATCTATCATCGCAGGCTTACCAAGGCGGCGGACGTGAAATTGCCGCTACTACGTTAGATTCTCTCGCCAATATTGTATTAAAAGGTTTAAAACCAGATCTGACCATTTATTTGGACATTGAACCTGCGGTGGGCCTTGCCCGTGCGAAAGGACGCGGTGAACTGGATCGTATAGAACAACAAGCATTGAGTTTTTTTGAACGTACCCGCGCACGCTATTTAGAACTCGCATATAGTGATGACACTATTAAAACAGTTAATGCAGGTCAAAGTATGCAATTAGTACATCAAGATATTATTACCGTGCTTGAACAATTTATGAAAAGTAACAATTAACATGATTTATCCTTGGCTTAGCAATGTTGAGCAGCAATTAGCAGCCAGTTTTAATGCTGGGCGTTTTCACCATGGACAATTATTTAATGGTCAACAAGGTGTTGGTAAGCGCGCCTTAGTGGAGCAGCTGGCTAATGCATTATTGTGCTTGTCTGCAACTAACTTAGTCCCTTGTGGGCATTGTAAGAGCTGCCATTTAAATCAAGCAGTTACTCATCCTGACAAATATGTAGTGCAAGCTGATGGACAAAGCATTGGTGTGGATGATATTCGCAGTGTCAGCGATTTCATGCATCAATCAGCGGCGCAAAATGCCAATAAAGTGGTGGTGATCAATGATTGCCATAAAATGACCACAGCGGCGGCCAATGCCTTACTTAAAACGTTAGAAGAGCCCAGCCCGCAGCGATTTTTGTTACTAACAACGAGTGCGACAACGCAATTACCGGCCACTATTTTAAGTCGCTGCGCGCTTACACAAGTAAAAGTGAATGACGCCAATGTTGCTATGAATTGGATTTCCCAACTGCACGTTCCTGCATATCCATGGTTAAAAATGTTTACCCAGCAGCCATTATTGATTGCCCGTTGGCAACAAGATGAGCAGCTGGAAGTAATCGATGAATTGTATAAGTTTGCAACTGAGCTAAAACAAGGCCATAATTTCAGTGCGTTAGTTGATATTATCAGTAAAGATACAGAGCGTGTTCGCGTCTTTTGTTTATTTTTAAGCGAACAATTAAAACAACAACTCATTGCTGGAATGGATTTTGATTCATATCAGAGTGCGCAAAATGCATTGGCCGAATTTGTGCAAAACAGTACACAGATATTAGGATTGAACTTGCCGTTGGCAGTGTCTCGTTTAGCGTATCGTTTACGTAAAAGCTATAAGTAGGATTATTGTGCAAGAATTATTAGTCGATTTAGATGATCTAGATGAATTATACCGCTGCTATATGCCGTATTTAAAAAATGGTGGACTATTTGTGCGCACTAATATGCGTTATGAGATGGGTCATTCATTGGCATTAAAAGTGACATTACCGGATGCGCTTGAAGATGATGTAATAACCGGAAAAGTTACATGGGTCACGCCACAAGGCGCGCAAAGTTCTAATCCACCGGGCATTGGTATTAGTTTTATCGATGATAAAACGAACCTAAATGTGAAGATCGAAAAACTACTAGGGACTATGTTAAACTCTGGTAATCCAACTTATACCATGTAGTAAGCAGTAACATGATTGTAGATTCTCATTGCCATTTAGACCGACTCGATTTTGATAAACTCGATTTAAACTTAGACCAAGTACTTGATAGTGCACGGGCTAAACAAGTTGAACACTTTTTATGTGTGAGTGTCACACTTGATCAATTCCCTAGTATGCTAGAAAAAATTCAAGGCTATAGTGATGTCTCTGCCTCGTGTGGTGTTCACCCGCTTGATCAAAAAGACGCACTTGATAAACAACGCTTAATTGATTTAGCAAGCCACGATAAAGTAGTAGCAATTGGCGAAACAGGGCTTGATTACTATTATTCGAAAGACACCCATGCCGTGCAACAAGCAAGTTTTGTGGGTCATATTGAAGTGGCGAACGAGTTACAAAAACCACTTATAATTCATACTCGCGATGCGCGCGACGACACCATAAACTTAATGCGTGAACATAACGCACAAAAGTGTGGTGGTGTATTGCATTGCTTTACTGAAGATTGGGATATGGCTAAAAAAGCCATCGACTTAGGCTTTTATATTTCTATCTCTGGCATTGTGACCTTTAAAAATGCCGTAGAGCTTAAAGATGTTGTTAAACAAATTCCACTTGATAGATTATTAATCGAAACAGACTCGCCTTATCTAGCGCCAGTACCGTATCGTGGGAAAACTAATCAGCCCGCTTATGTGCAAGATGTTGCTTATTACATTGCTGATTTAAAAGGTATTAGCTACAAAGAGCTTGCCAACGCGACTACGGAAAACTTCTACTCATTGTTCAACTTAGTGAACAAAGGTTAATTAGCATATGAGCACAGCATCACTTCCTCTATTAATAATGGGGCCGATGGTGCGCCGAGCTGATGCTGCAGAGGTTTGCATACAGTTTGCAACGTCTGTAGCATCACAATTTAGTATTGAATTTGATGATATAGACGTTTTTAGTGAGCAACAGAGCATTGCTTTAGGTACTCATCTTTACTTGCACTTTGTGATCGTAAAACCGATTGCCGCAACATTGCCTGTTAATCAGCTGATCAGCTACCGCCTATTAAACAGCAACTTAGACGTTGATTTAAGTGATTTTTGTTATCAAGGAAAAGCCACCCCTGAATTTGTGATCCCGCAAAAACTTGAGCAGATTTTACATGGCTCATGCCGTAACCCACATCATCCTGCAAAAGATAGCTTAGTGGCTGCGAATGATTTTCAACAGCAAAATCGCAGTGTAAATAAAACCGGGGCGGATGTTTTACTGCTCTCTGGTGATCAAGTGTATGCCGATGATGTTGCTGGTGCGATGTTATTAGCAATTGAACGACTGATCAGCGTATTAGGAATATACCAAGAGCAACCACTGGCAATTGATTTACCTGCACAGTTAAGTGAACAACTTTATCAGCGCCACTTATATTTACCGACGGTCCCTTGGCAAAAACGCAATAAAATAGGGGTTGGCTATTGGCTAAAAAAAGATGAGCCACATTTTTCAAGCTTAAAAGCTGCAAATCACTTGATCTTTTTTGAAGAGTTTATAGCCCTTTATTTACTCAATTTTAGCCCGTTACTGTGGGACTTAATTGACTTTGATAGTATTAGCTATCAAGCAAGCTCGCCCAAATGCCAGCAAGTTTTTGATAATGAAAAAGCAGCTTTAACGGATTTTAAAAATGGCTTAGTACACGTTCAGGTGCTACTGGCAAATATTTCAACGTTAATGATGTTTGACGATCATGATGTTACCGATGATTGGAACTTGACGGCTGGTTGGGAGCAGGTTATTTACCAACATCCAGTTAGCCGCCGTATTGTTAATAATGGCTTGATCAGTTATTGGCTGATGCAAGGCTTTGGCAATGATGCAGGTCATAAAACAGCCGCTTTACTTGATGCGTTTAAGACGAGTTTTTCTGAGCAAAAACAATGGCAATTTAAAGCGTTTGATAAAACCATTCTCGAGTTTAATCATTGGCATTATGAGCTGAATACTGTGCCTAAAGTGGTCGTGCTGGATACCCGCACTCATCGTTGGCGTAATGAGCAAAACTTTAATGAGCCCTCTGGTCTACTTGATTGGGAGCGTCTCACTGAGCTCGAAGAAAGTTTAGTGACTCATGAACAAGTGATCATTGTCTCACCCGCACCGGTGTTTGGCGTTAAATCAATTGAAGCTATTCAGTCATTGTTTAATATTTGCGGACAGCCACTATTAGTTGATGTTGAAAACTGGATGGCCCACGAAGGCTCAGCTAAAAAGTTACTGGATACCTTTCGCCGTGACGATACCCCTAAAGAAACGCTTATTTTATCGGGTGATGTACATTACTCATTCTGTTTTTCCGTACAGAAACGCTTTGGTAAGCACCCCAATAGAATTTGGCAACTTACTGCCAGTGGTATTAAAAATGAGTTTCCGCGTAAATTAATTAACGTGCTGGATAAGTTAGACTCGATTTTATACGCGCCGAAAAGCCCGTTAAACTTTTTTACAAAGCGTTGGCAGATGGAAGTCGATAAACATCAAACCATCGGGGAGGGGCAAAAATACTTGGTGAGTGATTCAGCGATTAGTTTGATTGAATTACAACAAGGAAAGCTGGCGCGTTATCAGTTACTCCATCCCGATAATCGCACCACAGAGTTTGATTTAAGCAATGATTAATTTAATGGTTTGCGCTGTTGTCTTACATAGTCGCTCACGTTACTTACTGTATCTAACCAATAACCTTTAGCAGGATCTTTCAGATAAACAAGCAATTGCTCGAGTACTTTTGCGTCAGTGGTATATTGATCTCCGTTACCAATTTCATGGCCCGCTAAAATCAACCAAGCATTATTTTCCCGTAATTGATCCAGCATAGTAATGATTTCATCAAAACTCATTCCGTCGATCCTAAGTCCTGTTAGCTGTGCAAAATCAGTAAAATTAGGATTATTAGCTGACTCATCTAACCAAGTTCGGCCGCTGTCAAAATGTTTAGCGATTAAAGGCACGTAGCTCTTAGTATCAATGCCCCGGCCAACAAATGTATTGCCGCACGGATAAGCAAAGGCGCGAGGGGTCACTCCTAAATGATCTTTTAGGTATTGCTGCGCTGATAAAATATCATTTTCAAGCCACTTGAGTGTAATGTGTTCAAGTGATAAGTCTTGTGCTCTTAACCATTCAAAATTCCCTGTACATACGTGGCTGCTAGTATGATTTGCAATTTCATGGCCCGATTTTACCGCGTCTTGCCACTGAGTTAGGCGCTGCTTGACGTTAAAAGGGGAAACATAAAAAGTTGCTTTGACTTGGTACCTGTTCAAAATCGCAGCGCCAACATCGACTTGGCTGTGACGGGCATCATCAAACGTGATACTCACAGCATTTTGCGCTTTATGCGGGTAATTAAAACCAAGGTATTTTTGCGACTCAGGATTGGCAATAACAGAGAATGACAGTACTGAAATAGTCATGATCAATGAAGATATTTTTAACATGGTAGTCCTTACACTTTCTTAGTCTATATATAGAAACAAGTTATGTGTAATAAAGCAATGATTACCTAAGTGACTGAATAAATTTAAAGATAATAGCTTATTTATAGACAAAAAAACGCCCAGAACGAATCCGCATTGTTCTGGGCTTAGGGGATGGCTCTAATGAGCCTGCGCTAACTTTAAAAACACCTTCTAAGTTCATTAAGGGAGAAGTAGAAAGTAATATTAAGTGTAGTTAACATATGTAAAAAAAACCAATAAATGATGATTTTTTATACTGCTTATAAAACAACTGTTTGTCTTAAAACGAAGCGCAAAGCTTAAATTTTATACATTGATTGTTGCCAACTTATCCACACCTTATTATTATCACCAGCTGATCAGTTGAGTGTTTTGTACTAAATCTCGAGGTAAGGAGTTTTTAATTTTATTTTTTTGCCATTTTCCAAGCCCTATCGGACAGCCACAAAGGGTTAAAACCACTTCGCCAAGTGCGTTGCTAGGTTCGCTTAAACGAATATCTTTACCTTGAAAGTAGTCATTGGCCTGCTCGTTACTTAGCGCAATTACATTAGCCTTACATTGGCCACCAAATACGGTGGCAAATTCGTGGTTAAGACGCACCCCATTTTTGTGGATCATGCCCAGGTGGATACCAAGTCGCGCGTATTTTATTTTGTTTTCAATGGCGGCAAACTGCTCAGGGAATAGCCACAGTTCTTTATCGCGCTGCATTAGTGAGCCGCTGAGTGATGTCAGGTCAAATTGTTTTTTTAGCTCAGTGTAAAATGCTTGGCTGGATTTTTTGTCAAACGGCTGAAAAGGGAATGCACCTTTTTTTACTTTTTGATTTGGATTATCGCAGCTAGCAAGCTTTTTAAACTTAGCAATAAAAAAGCCTTCGCTGTCGAATGTTTGCGGCCAGACATGCAAATAGCCTTCGCTGGTTGTGGCTCGCTCTGCACCTGCAAACAAATGATCTAATGGTTGTATTTCAAGATGTTCTGTAAACTCAGTGAGAAGATATTCGCACACTTGCTGATTTTCGAGCGGGGTTAAAGTACAGGTTGAATAGACTAATGTACCGCCTGGTTTTAATGCATAGAAAGCGCTTTTTATTAAGTTTTTTTGCACTTTGGCAATATCAATGTTTGACTCAATCGACCAATTCTTTAAGGCATCAGCATCTTTTCGAACCGTACCTTCGCCAGAGCATGGGGCATCGAGTAAAATACTGTCAAAGCATTCATACATATAATCGCCAAAAATAGCCCCATCAAAATGCGACAATGCACAATTGCCAACTCCCATACGCTTTAATGTTGCGCTGAGTACTTTTAAACGAGATGACGACAATTCATTGGCAACCAATACCCCGTGATTATTCATTAATGCTGCTAATTGTGAAGTTTTAGAGCCAGGAGCGGATGCCATGTCGAGCACATGAGTTGCATCAGTTAATGCGTCTTTGAGTGCTATTGGTGGCAGCATCGAACTGGCTTCTTGTACATACATAGCGCCACTTAAATGTAGATCCGTGTTACCCAGTGCCAGAGCTTGCTCTTCATGTTCACTGCGCTCTAACCAAAAACCTTCGCTACACCATGGGATTGGGCTTAATGTCCAGCCTCTATCAAGGGCATACTGCTGAAAATCCTCAACCGACATTTTAAGCGTATTGACACGTACAGATTTACGAAGCGGTCTGCGACAGGCATTGAGAAAGTCATCCAATGTTAGGTGTGCAGGTAAATAGGTCTTTACGTCATCTATAAAATGCTGGGGAATATAGGTATTGGCGTCCAAGGTCGTGCTCACAGAGAATTTTAAAGTTGTATTCTAGCATTATTAGTGGCTCAGAGCAGTGCCTTAAATAATCTTTTAAAGTATGCAAACCTGTCGACACTTGGTGCATAAATGTGTGTTTTAAGTGTTTTTAAACATTATTTATTATACTTATGTCGACAATAGCCGTTTTAAAACGCAGTTTTTACTGATTTAGGGTTGACACATTTACAGCTAAAGACCATAGTGTATCCGTAAATTGTCGACAATCTTAGAAAGGTGAACAATGACGCAAGATGCTTTTAGTGAAACACCTATTACTACCGCCTCAGATCAGGTATTTGTGGATATGCGTCGAGAAATTGTCGAAGGCAGTATTGTTCAAGGTAGCAAGATATCCGAGCCAGAACTGGCAAAGCGTTATGGTGTAAGCCGTGCAACGCTTCGTGAAGCGCTTAACCGCCTTGAAAGTTGTTATTTAGTTGAGCGTAAAGCGAATGTGGGTTGTCGTGTTGTGGCACTTACAGCTGAACGTTTAATAGAAGTATATCAAGTTCGCAGTGCGCTTGAAGGTTTAGCGTGTCGTTTAGCTGCCGACAATATGGCACCCGATGAAGTACAAAGTTTAAAGCAATTACTTAATCAGCATCTGAAAACACAACGTGTAAAAGAGGGTGAATCTTACTATCAAGAAGCCGGCGATCTGGATTTTCATTATCGCATTATTAAAGGCAGTAAAAACGACCACCTTATTCACTTATTGAGTAACGGACTTTATCAGTTAATTCGCATGTATCGTGTGCAAATGGGTATGGTTGGGCCTCGCGTATCAAAAGCGTTTGATGAGCACTTAGCCATTATTAATGCGATTGAAAACCATGATGGGGAATTAGCTGAGTTATTGATGAAGCGCCATATCAGTGCATCGCAAGCCAATATACAAACGAAGTTTAATTTACATGCCGCGCAAAATGAGCGCGCGGAGCAGTAAAAACGTCATATTAAACCATTAAAAAATATAAGTTGTCATAAAGCAACCCCGTTCAAAGTTAGGAGAATGTAATGTCAGCAGGATTAAAATTTAAACAGGCGATTGCCAATAATCATCCATTACAAGTCGTCGGCACAATCAACGCTTACACGGCGATGATGGCTGAAAAAATGGGTCATCAAGCAATTTACCTTTCAGGTGCAGGTGTCGCGAATGCTTCATTTGGTATGCCTGATTTGGGGATGACCAGTCTTGATAATGTTTTGGAAGATATTCGCCGCATCACAGGTGCCAGCGATTTACCATTACTTGTTGATGCCGATACTGGTTGGGGTGGAGCATTTAATATTGCTCGCACAGTCAAAGAGATGACCAAAGCTGGCGCGGCGGGGTTTCATATTGAAGACCAAGTAGCGCAAAAGCGGTGCGGCCATCGCCCGAACAAAGAAATTGTCTCGCAAAGCGAGATGGTTGACCGTATTAAAGCAGCTGTTGATGCTAAAACTGACAGTGACTTTTACATTATGGCGCGTACTGATGCGTTTCAAAAAGAAGGCTTAAATGCCGCGATTGAACGTGCAGCAGCCTGTGTTGAAGCCGGCGCCGATGCGATTTTTGCAGAAGCCGTACACGATCTTGCCGACTATCAAGCCTTTACCAAAGCGATTAATGTGCCTATTTTGGCCAACATTACTGAGTTTGGCCAAACGCCAATTTATACTAAAGAGCAACTAAGTGATGTAGGCGTAGAAATGGTGCTTTACCCACTCAGCGCGTTCAGAGCAATGAATAAAGCGGCACTTAACGTCTATTCAGCAATTTTAAATGAAGGGTCTCAACAGAGCCAAATTGAAAATATGCAAACACGTGCTGAGCTTTATGACTTTTTAGATTATCACTCGTATGAAAATACACTCGATAACCTTTTTTCAGCAAAATCTGATAAATAATAATAAATTCAACAGGAGACACATCATGGTAGATAAAGCATTAGGCGGCGCAGGACTTCGCGGACAAGTAGCAGGCCAAACAGCACTTTGTACAGTAGGGCAAACCGGTTCAGGCTTAACGTATTGTGGTTACGACATTGCAGAGCTTGCTGAAAAAGCGCAGTTTGAAGAAGTATCTTTCCTGCTTTCGCGCGGTGAATTACCGACCTCTGCAGAGCTTAGCGAATACAAAGCTAAACTAAAAAGTTTACGTGGTTTACCACCGGCACTGAAAACTGTACTTGAAAACATTCCAAAAGACGCGCACCCAATGGATGTTATGCGTACAGGTTGCTCTATGCTAGGTAACCTTGAAATGGAGCATGACTTTAGTCAGGCTAATGATGCCATTGACCGTATGGTTGCGGTATTCCCAAGCATTATTTGTTACTGGTATCGTTTTACTCACGACGGTGTGCGTATTGAAACACAAACTGATGATGACTCAGTTGGCGCGCATTTTTTAACGCTACTACATGATAAAGCGCCATCAGAGTTATTTGCTCAAGTGATGAATGTATCGCTGATTTTATATGCAGAGCATGAATTTAATGCCTCAACCTTTACTGGTCGCGTTTGTGCATCGACATTATCTGACATTCACTCTTGTGTAACAGGTGCCATTGGCACGTTACGTGGTCCATTACATGGCGGCGCGAATGAAGCGGCAATGGATATGATTGAAGGCTTTAAAGATGCAGACCATGCAGAGCAAGAAATCATGGGCATGCTGGAGCGTAAAGATAAAATTATGGGCTTTGGTCACGCAATCTATCGCGAATCAGATCCACGTAATGTGATCATTAAAAAGTGGTCTGAAAAACTCGCTGCAGAGCTAGGCGACGAGGTACTTTATCCAGTATCAGTGCGCTGTGAAGAAATTATGTGGCGTGAGAAGAAGTTATTTTGTAACGCAGACTTTTTCCATGCATCGGCGTATCACTTTATGGGCATTCCAACTAAGTTATTCACCCCTATTTTTGTTATGAGCCGTGTAACAGGCTGGACCGCACACGTAAAAGAGCAACGCGCTAATAACCGTATTATTCGTCCAAGTGCAGATTACACTGGGCCAGAAGCGCGTAGTTATACGCCAATCGAATCACGTTAAGACTATTAAAGGTGGGCGAAAATACGCTCACCTTTTATTTTTTGCACATTGCCACTAGCGCATAGTTTTTAAGGCCTCTTTTTTCATACATCCCTTAAACACGCTATACGTGTGCGACCACCGTCACCAAATTAGCGAGTCTTGTAATGACTATCATAAACAATACTAAATACAGAAAACCCTTACCTAACTCTAATGTCGATTATTTTGACACCCAAGCTGCAATTGATGAAATTAAGGCTGGTGCGTACGCAGCCTTACCCTATACATCACGTGTTTTAGCAGAGAATTTAGTACGCCGCTGTGAGCCGCAAATGCTAACCGCAGCACTGTCGCAGCTTATCGAACGCAAACAAGATTTAGATTTCCCTTGGTATCCCGCGCGCGTAGTCTGTCACGATATTTTGGGACAAACAGCGCTGGTTGATTTAGCTGGCTTGCGTGATGCCATTGCAGCCAAAGGCGG
Organism: Pseudoalteromonas sp. 1181_04; assembly: GCF_052850545.1. Lineage (NCBI taxonomy): Bacteria > Pseudomonadati > Pseudomonadota > Gammaproteobacteria > Alteromonadales > Pseudoalteromonadaceae > Pseudoalteromonas > Pseudoalteromonas sp. 1181_04. Next base: position 70,579 of record NZ_VXCS01000013.1, on the reverse strand, counting down.
CGATCCAGCTAAAGTTAACCCAGTAGTACCAACACAGCTGATTGTTGATCACTCATTAGCCGTTGAATACGCAGGGTTTGATCCTGATGCTTTTGAAAAAAACCGCGCTATTGAAGATAGACGTAACGATGACCGTTTCCACTTTATTAATTGGACTAAAACTGCGTTTAAAAATATTGATGTGATCCCTCCGGGTAACGGCATTATGCATCAAATCAACCTTGAGAAAATGTCGCCGGTGATCCAAAGCCGCGATGGGATTGCTTTTCCTGATACCTTAGTCGGTACTGATAGCCACACACCGCATGTTGATGCGTTAGGTGTCATTGCAGTAGGTGTTGGCGGCCTTGAAGCCGAAAGCGTGATGCTTGGCCGCGCCTCTTATATGCGTTTGCCTGATATTATTGGTGTTGAACTCAGTGGCAAACGTCAACCGGGTATTACAGCAACGGATATCGTGCTTGCGATCACTGAGTTTTTACGTGGCCAGCGTGTCGTATCAAGCTATTTAGAGTTTTATGGTGAAGGCGCAGATGCATTGACATTAGGCGATCGCGCTACTATCTCAAATATGACACCAGAATTTGGTGCCACCGCAGCGATGTTTTATATCGACCAGATGACCATTGATTACTTACGCCTAACAGGACGTGAAGAAGAGCAAATTGCCTTAGTTGAAAATTACGCAAAAACTACCGGTCTGTGGAGCGACAGCCTAAAAACAGCGCAGTACGATCGGGTATTAAAATTTGATCTATCAAGCGTTGGCCGCAATATTGCTGGACCGTCAAATCCGCATCGCCGTGTTTCAACCAGTGATTTGGCAGTGCAGGGGATCTCTGGGGTTGTTGAAAATGAAGACGGTTTAATGCCGGACGGTGCCTGTATTATTGCTGCTATCACTAGTTGTACGAATACCAGTAATCCACGTAACGTCATTGCAGCTGGTCTTATTGCGCGTAATGCAAATGCGAAGGGCTTAACTCGCAAGCCATGGGTTAAAACCTCATTAGCACCGGGTTCAAAAACAGTGCAATCGTATCTTGAAGATGCCAAATTACTGTCAGAATTAGAGCAACTTGGTTTTGGTATTGTTGGCTTTGCGTGCACTACCTGCAACGGTATGAGTGGCGCGCTTGATCCCGTTATTCAACAAGAAGTGATTGATCGCGACCTATACGCCACGGCAGTGCTCTCTGGTAATCGTAATTTTGATGGCCGTATTCACCCATACGCTAAGCAAGCATTTTTAGCGTCTCCGCCATTAGTAGTTGCCTATGCCATTGCAGGAACTATTCGTTTTGATATTGAAAAAGACGTACTCGGACAAGACCTGCAGGGCAATGACGTAACCTTAAAAGATATTTGGCCATCAGATGAAGAGATTGATGCAGTGATTAAACAAAGCGTAAAACCTGAGCAGTATAAGAAGGTTTACGAGCCGATGTTTAATTTAACCGTTGATTACGGTGAAGATAACGACCCACTTTACGATTGGCGCCCACAAAGTACTTATATTCGCCGCCCGCCATATTGGGAAGGCGCACTCGCTGGTGAGCGTACCATGAAAGGTATGCGCGCATTAGCGGTACTTGGCGATAACATCACAACTGATCATTTATCACCGTCAAATGCAATTATGGCCAGTAGTGCAGCAGGTGAGTACTTAACGCATATGGGTGTGCCAGAAGAAGACTTTAACTCGTATGCAACGCACCGCGGCGACCATTTAACTGCACAACGTGCAACCTTTGCTAATCCTAAATTACTTAATGAAATGGTGATTGAAAATGGCGAAGTGAAACAAGGCTCATATGCCCGTATTGAGCCTGAGGGCACAGTTACTCGGATGTGGGAAGCAATCGAAACCTATATGCAGCGCAAACAACCATTAATTATTGTTGCAGGAGCTGACTATGGCCAAGGTTCTTCTCGTGATTGGGCAGCCAAAGGCGTGCGTTTAGCAGGCGTTGAAGTTATTGCTGCAGAAGGTTTTGAGCGTATACACCGTACTAACTTAATTGGTATGGGGGTATTACCGCTGGAATTTAAAGCGGGCACCACCCGTAAAACGCTTAAGCTAGATGGTAGTGAAAGTTACGATGTAACTGGTGAATTAACACCAGGTGCGAGCGTTAATTTAACGATTACCCGCACTGATGGTGAAGTATTAAATGTGCCAACAAAGTGCCGTATTGATACTCAAGAAGAACTATCCATTTATGCTGCAGGTGGCGTATTACAACGCTTTGCTCAAGACTTTTTAGAAGCCACGCAAAGTGTATAAGGAAAACAGCTATGACATTTAAACCACAAATTAAAGTACCTGCCACCTACATGCGCGGTGGCACTAGTAAAGGGGTATTCTTTAATCTCAGCGATTTACCAGAGGCTGCACAAGTGGCAGGTTCTGTGCGAGATAATTTATTGCTGCGAGTGATTGGTAGCCCAGATCCATATGGCAAACAAACCGATGGTATGGGGGGGGCTACTTCTAGTACCAGTAAAACCGTTATTTTAAGTAAAAGTGAGCAAGCTGATCACGATGTTGATTACTTATTTGGCCAAGTTGCTATTGATAAAGCGTTTGTTGATTGGAGCGGAAACTGCGGCAATTTAACTTCTGCAGTTGGCGCATTTGCAATTAGTAATGGTCTTGTTGATGCTAGCCGTATTCCAGAAAACGGTGTGGCTATAGTGCGAGTTTGGCAAGCTAATATTAAAAAAAGCATTTTAGTGCATGTGCCAATGACCAACGGTGAAGTACAAGAAACGGGTGACTTTGAACTCGACGGGGTGACATTTCCCGCCGCTGAGGTGAAATTAGAGTTCATTGAGCCAGCGGATGGCGATGGAGCGCTATTTCCAACAGGCAATGTGGTCGATGAACTAGCAGTCCCTGAGTTTGGTGTACTTAGAGCCACTATGATCAACGCGGGTATCCCTACTATTTTTGTTAATGCAGCAGATATCGGCTATACCGGCACTGAACTTCAAGATGATATAAATAATGACGAACAAGCATTAGCTAAGCTTGAGTCTATTAGAGCGCATGGAGCAGTAAAAATGGGCTTGATCGCTCATATTAGTGAGGCGGCAGCGCGTCAACATACACCAAAAGTGGCATTTATTAATAAACCAATGAAATATCTAGCTTCAAGCGGTAAAGAAATTCACAGTGATAATATCAACCTACTGGTACGTGCCATGTCGATGGGGAAACTTCATCATGCCATGATGGGGACTGCCGCTGTTGCAATCGGCACCGCAGCTGCGATAGCAGGATCGCTCGTTAATCTTGCAGCTGGTGGCGGTCAGTTGAGCGAAGTTAATTTTGGCCATCCGTCAGGTACATTAACTGTAGGCGCGCAAGCGATACTTCAAAACGGTAAGTGGCAGGTAACCAAGGCCAGTATGAGTCGCAGTGCTCGTGTGCTAATGGAAGGCGTTGTCCGAGTACCTGAGGCGAATTAATTAATGTAAGAAAACGAAAAGTGACTGCTAAGTTACTTTTCCTCTCTTATTTATGTGAATGAATGTAAATGGATTTGCATTATTTTATATCTTTCGGTTAACATTTCATCTCTTATCTGTTCCCCAATCAATTAAAAAACAAATGAAAAATAATTAAGAACTTGTTTTTAAATGTTTTTATTTTTTATTTTCTTACTGGATATATAAATTCTTTGAGCCTGTCAGTTGATTATTTACAGGTGTAATTAAAATTACATTTTTCCATAAATTGTCATATATTGGTGGTAAGTTGATAACATGTAATAACAAAGTAGCTTATTGCGTTAACTTGATACGGTTTGATACATAATTTTAACTTAAATGACTGTTGATATTAATATAGGCTACGATTTCAGTAATGCTATTTGCTAACAAGCACTCTAGGAGATTTTCATGGCGAAAAGAATAATTAAATTTACCCCAATTGCAGCCTCGGTTGCATTGACTCTCGGCCTAACTGGTTGTGGTTCAGATAATGATAATAACTATAACAAGCCTGACCCAGTTACAGTATATAAAGGCGAAGTCAGCACTAATTTTAATACCCAAGTATCTGGGAAAGCGGTAAAAGGTTCGTTAAAAAATGCTGTAGTGACAGTATCTACAGTCGATGACTCGGGTGAACCTGTTCCCGTTGCGTATCGTTTAGAGGCTGCGTCTGATGCAAGCTATACTGCAGAATCGACGACTTCTCAAGCTGATGCTGATGCCAAAGCACAGGCAATGGTTGCGGCAGCTAATCCAACTGAGACAATGACATCAATCACGGGTGCATATAATATTTACCTTGAAGACGGCTTTACGGGAGCACTTTATATTACGGTGAGTACGTCGAAAGAAGATGATAACAGTATGGTTAAATGTGATTCATTTACTGGTTGTGGCAGCTATGATGAAGCCCCAGCAGCATCTGAAGACGCTGGGATGATAAATAATGGTGATACTGCGATTGATTTTGGCGAATGGTACAAAGACGATCTTGAACTACAGGTTGTTAAGTTTATTAAAGCGCCAGTAGCGCCTGCAAGTGCTCGTGGTATTAATTTTGCGGAAGGTGATGGGAGTGGTGCACAGCAGTACTTTGCTAATGTGACTCTTTATACAAGTATTGCAGCAAAAATATTGTTAGATGGCGCTAAAGATGGTTCAACAGTCTCCGATGAAGCAGTTGCAGCGGCAAGTTTAAAAACATTAATTCAAATATTAGGCCCTGATACCGCAATTAAAGCAGCTTCTTTACTTGGTGATATTTCTCTTGGTGGTGCGGTTGACTTCAGTGATATTGGCGAAGGTGATTCACTGGATGCAGGTACTTTGGCATTAGTTCAAACTGCCGTTTCATTGCAGTCTGTTGCTGGGGCGGGTGCCAATGGCTCATTAAAAGACCTGATTGCAAGTTTGTCTGCCGCGGTTAAAGAAGGCAAAGTAAGCAACAGTGACAATGAAATTGTCCAAAAGATTGCAGCTGAACTACAAAAAGCCGTTGAGAATACTAGCCTTATTTTTGCCGCAGTAGTAACAGGTGAAGGCATTGATGAAGCATTTACTAAAGTTGCTGAAAACTTAGGTATTACCGATCCTGATGAGATTGCAAAACTCAAAGATAAAGCCACTAAAGCTGTTGAAGATGTGCAAGCAAAAGCAAAAGAAAAAGGCTTAGATAAAGATTTAAATGAAACCGCAAAAGAAGTAAAAAAAGCATTAGAGAAGATTGGCTGTGAAGATAACTGTGATGCTGGTGATGACTTTGTAGCTAAAGTAGCTGCAGAATTAGAATCACAAATAACAACTATCACTAGCGCATTAGCAACTGCTACAACTTCCGTTTCTAAGGGCGTGACTGAACTCAATACAGTTAAAGAATTGGGGGATGCAGGTTTAGATACAACGGATAAAGTACTCGCTTATAGTTCAGCAGTATTCACTTTATCGGGTAATAAAGTAGCGTATAGCCAGTTGCAAGTAGAGCTTTCTGCTGCGCTTAATTCAGCCACTTCAATTGCCAGCACTGCCGCAGGTTTAGGGGATGAATATCAGCAACTAACAGATAAATCAGATGTGTTAGTCAATGCCATAACAGCACAACTTTCTGCCGTTGTTACGTTAATTAAAGGTATTGCAGAAGAAGAAGCACGTTCTAATGAGGCTGTAGCAGCATTTGAATTAGCACTAGATGTTGCCAAAAATAATGCTAGTGTTGCCAATGCCTCACTAGGTTCAGCTGATTCAGCTGCAATGGTTGCTCAAGCCGATTTATCGACGGCTATGATGGCTGTTGATGCAGCAATGCTTGATACAAAAGAAAATGCTGTAGCTGCTCTTGCATCAGCACAATCTGCAATTATCCAGGCTATGGCTCTTAGTACTAAAGCAGATGAACTTGCCAGTGCTGCTGACCAAGCTGAAACTGCTGCTGCATCGTTAGCGGCGATTGCTTCCGAAGAAATTGATAAAACAATGGCCGCTGAATTATCAGCAGCTGCAAAATTAAGTACTGCGTTTGCAACTGAACTTGCAGATAAAGCCGCTACTGCTCTTACAACAGCTACAACTCTTGAAACAAATGCTAAATCCACAATTGCTAAGTTTGAGCTGTTAGTTAAGGTAAAAGCAGGAACAGAACAAGCGCGTAGTGCTACGCTTATAACTAAAACTGGTGGCCAAGCTTTATTTGATATTTCAGAAGTAATCTACGACGTATTGACTGAAGCATGGGATTATGGCGATGAAGGAGTTGATGTGGTTTCAACTCGCTATCCAGCTTGGACTTATAGTTTTGATAAAGATGATTTAGAGCTGGATCTTATGAATACAGTAACAGGCGAAAAGGTTACTGTGAATGGCTCCATCAACAACAAAGCACTTATTTTTGCTTTTGGTGGTATGATAAAAAGCGAAGATGGTGCGGTTATTAAAATCGAAACACTAGCTAACATGAGTGATGCTTTAGAAGATTGTGTTGATGCTTACTATGGCGTAATCTCAACAGAGCAATCTGACTCATGTTTAGCAATTGACTTTGAGGAAGAAGTTAACTCAGATACGGCGATTGATGGAACTGTATTGGCTGTAAATGGTTGGAGCAGAGTCGAAATAATTGATGGTGATTCTGGTTTTGTGGGGACACTTTCATTAGCAGGAACCGACTCTTCTAGTATAGCTGCAATTACGGCTTCAGGATTAACTTCAGGCCTTAACTTTACCGCAACTATTTCTATTGATGGTAACTATCAAGAAGACCTTTACGGATTAGAAATTCAATTACATAATGGGTTTGGTTACGAGTTGTTCATTGGCGCTCGAGATGGTGAAGATTTCTCTGGGTCTGTTAATGCCAATTTCAATAATATGATTACGGAATTCGGACAGGTTACAGAAATAACAAATGGTATATCTGTTAAATATTATGATGGCGAAGTCATCGATTACACAGATATTACTTTCTTAGATTCGTCTAAGTAAAAGTAACTTTAAGAGGGAGAGTACTCTCCCTCTTAGCTAAAATAATAACAAGTGAAATAAGTATGAAAAAAAAAATTCTCACGTTAGGATTTTCCGCTTTTTTAATTACCCCTATTAGTTACGCTGCAGAGCAGTTTCAAGTCTTTACCACATTCGATTCAGAAGTGTACACAGAGACCCAACCAGTTAAAGCATTTATAGATGATTTTGATGCTCCATTAACATCCGGTGATAGCGCCTTTACTTATAATGTTTTTGAGTTTGGTGTTGGCTATGGAAATTTTAAAGTCGGTTATCAAAGCCGCTTTGATTATGTTTTAAGCTTTGATGCGGATACCGCGCGTTATTTGCATACTGAAAAAAATGACCTGCCTTTTGAAGATAGAAATTATGTTTATTACCTAGACGGTAAGCAATCAACCACCAATGGGTTGTTTGTTTCATATGATTTCAAATTTTTAGACTCTGACGCATTAACAATAACGCCTAAATTAACGGTTTTTGCTAGTACGCATTTTCAAGATCTGAAAGTCGAAGGCACAGTCTATAGTGATGAGATCCAAGGCGCATTAACAGTCGACTCTTATTTTTCGAAAGATATTTTATTTAAGCGATTTACTCCAGATGAGAACCCATCCGGCTTAGGGTACAGCGTTGATTTAGCGGTTAATTGGAAAATAAACCATGATTTAAGCGTTGGGCTACTTGCACAAGACTTACTGTATGAAACTGAGTATGAAAAAAGCGGTTTTGCAAATGGTTATACAACAGAGGTCCCGTTTACTGAAAACGATGATGGGGATATTGTCACTGAGCCAACAGTACGCTTAGCAACGTCTGAGTATGGCAACGAAGTCACGCATAAATTTGATATGCCGGTGCGTATCAAAGTTTATGCAGATTATCGCATTAACGATTTGTTTTCTACTGAGCTGATGGTTAAACAATTTGATCAAGATACGTTTTCTCAATTAAAAGCACGCATGCACTTTTGGGATCATTGGGCAGTAATTGGTGGTTATGAAATAAAAAGTGAAGCATTTTTGCTTGGTATCGAGAACGATTATTTTGGTTTCAATATACAGACTGATAATCTCGATATTGATAAAGCGTATTATGCCAATGTAAATTGGTACCTGAAGTTAGCGTTTTAAGGACTTGTGATGTTTAAAAAACTTATATCAGTTAGTTTACTTATGTCATTAGTTGGTTGTGGTGGCTCATCAGATAATGGCACAGCAGACACTTTACCGGCCATGCTGGAAACGTCTTCTACGGTAAGCTTTTATATTGCTCCTTGGCAATCCACTGCGGGTACATTAACGATCATAAATGATAACACGGGCTCTATAGAAAATATTGACGTTGCAGATATTAACGATGTTACTTTATCAGCCACAACTTTAAATTTTCATCATGTTGAATTTACCTCAAATGCAACGACGTTAACATGTCCAAGTTTTGCAGGTTGTGGTCGCACAGTGAGAAATAATCCGAATGATGGGAATGCCAATCGTCGTATTGATTATCAAGAAGTGATGGATATGACATTAAGTTATCGTGCTGATTTTTTTGCAGCTCCGGGCGAAAATAAGGTCTATTTATCACCGATCAGCTCAGTGATTAGCGACAATAACTTAGACATAAGCATAACCACGCAGAGCTTGAGTGCGACACCTTTTTATCACCTTACTCACAGCCAACTAAATGACAACCTTGAAGCTGAGGTACTTACTAATGCACTGACTTTTGGTGTGATCTTAAAAAGAGCTGCGGATATCGAGGCGAGCTTAAATACAGCCAATAATACGGTGGTAGAACAACAGGCCCAGTTAGCAAGTTTGCCACTTTATCGTACTTTTGCAGATCGCTATGTGTCAGAGAATTTACTTAATGAAGATGGTAATCAATTATTGCAATCCGTCGTTGGAGAGGTCAAACAACAGCTCATTATGATTGGGAGTGCTAGCAATATTTCGCCACAAGAACGAGATGAAGAGCAATTACACTCTCGTGAGTTACTCGAAGATGTGCGTAATATAATAGGTGTGGCACGCTTACAAGAGCAAACGTACAGTGATGAGCTCAAACAAAAGCTGACTGAATTTGAAACAATATTAGGCGAAGATTCGCAACAAACTATTATCGTTTTAGGGAATGTGCTTTATGACGTGCTCTATAATTTTTCGCCATTAAATAATACCGACGCGGGAGTTTATAATTTACAGGGACTGACAATAAACTACCAACAATCCCCTTATTCTTGGGCTATTAGTGGCCAGTATGATGATCATGACGTACAACTAGATTTGAATATTCCACAATGGCAAGTAAGTGGACTGTTGGGTAATAAAGTCTCCGGTATTATGAGTGCTAAAGTGATAGGCCAAGATACTCAACTAAACGCCGATGTGAGTGATTTAGTGCTGTCGTTTGATGGTACTGACGATCCATTTTCAAATGATCAAAGTGAAACAACCGGGCAGCTGAATATAGAGACAACGGTATCATTAGAAAACGCCAATAGCGGTGTGTTAACAGGTGACATAAAGCTAAACGCCGATCGCTTCGTTACTCCTTTTGAAGAGCTTGTGACAGTGGTATCTGGTTTTGACTTTAAAGGTCAGCTTGTTAGTGAAAATCAAACGACACAGTTTAACTTACAAGCAATCGAAGCAACGCCATTTATAAATGAAGCTACACAGAATCTTGCATTTGCTGTGCAATTGATAACGCCATTAAATGGCGCACCGGATTTTCAGTTTGCTTATGTTGGTCGTTTGAATCGTTTAGCTGATATTACCAATGCAGAGATTGCCTTACGGCTAAAGAATAGAGCACTTGAAATTAACTTACGTACAGTAGGCAATAATATTAATGCTGTGATCCACGGTGCTCAAGGTCGCTGGTTAGATGTTAAGCAAAAAGGTCGCAACTACAGTGGTGGATTATATTTTGGCGATACACAAATCGCAGATGTAACAGCGGTAAGAGGGGTGCCTGGTATATTATTTCCTGATGGGACATTTGAGTCGTTGTTTTAGTAGTATAAAGGCGCTTATTTGCTAATATTTAAGCGCTTTACTATTATCGGCTACACTGTTGCTTATTTTTTTCGATATAGGCTAAAAGTGTTCTTTGCTCTTTCATTTTACTTATCTCGTTATTGAGATCGGCTAAAATTTCCTGCCACTGTGGATTTGCTTTACTTACCATGTAATACAATGGTTTGTAAGCGAGAGCAGGGGATAATGGAACCAGAGCGTTTTTCATTTGTTGCTTTTCTTTTGCTGAAGCGACAGATTTTTCAATACTGGCAATTAACACATCATAATCGGCTACAATCAGGTTGACTCTCAGGCTCATTAGTAAATGAATTAGCTGATACTCATTATTGGCAATAATGGTATTAATTTTTTTTGAATCAATCAGCTCATCGAGTTCAGGGGTGTTTTTATATGATCGGACCACACCAATAATTTGATCTTTTATTGACTCTAAACTGCCGTTATAGTTTGAGTTATTACCTCTGAGTGCGATCAGTGACAAATTACCACCAGGAACTGCTGAGGATAAAGCCAGTAAATCATTGCGTGTTTTACTCGGCCTATTATCTGACATAATGGCATCATCAATAAAATACTCGGGAAATAAAATATCCGCTTTTCCTAACTCGGCTGCTCTAACCGCTCTCGCCCATGGAAAAAATTCAATATGCACACCATAGCCTTTTTGCAGCAACAGTTTAACGGTTAATTGAAACAGCCAGCCATTGTTGCACAATGATTCATCGATATAAGGAGCCCAATTTAACGTGACTAGTTTTAAAAGCCTTTTGCCACCAATGTTATAGGCATAACCATATTCATATCGTACTGCTGGCGCAATGATTGTTTGCTTACCCACTTGGTAACTAACAGGGGTCATAGTTGCCTGTGTGAACCCGCAAAATAACAATAAAAAGACTAAGTACTTTTTCATTTATTTGATAAGTTTTCGTAATTATTACTAAAGCTTAGTCGCATATATGCATTTAACAACTTAAAAAGACGATAACTAAAATGCATTGGCAATGTTTATCGTTGCAGCCGTTTGAAAAGGAACGGGTAAATGATGGCATGTTTTTTATGTGTTTTTATTGGCAAGGTAAGGAGTAACAGCAGCTATCAGCGCCTACACAAAAGTTACTTGGCTTGCTTAAAAATACGTTAGATGCAAGAATAAAGACGATAATTTATTCATTCTACATAAGGAACAATGTTTTGCGTTTAACGCCGCCCTAAGTTATTCCTCCTCTAAATCACCGCTGCGTGATACCTATATACCAAACATTGGTAGGCATTTATGTGCCGTTTTAATAAATAAAAAAACATTAATGAAAATGCGGTTGTCATCGTTTAGTAAAGCATTGTCGGTGTTTTATTGACTGCTGTATGCGCGTTAATGTTAACTACATGACAAGGTTTTTTATGTTAGAAAAAATAAAACGAGATTGGCTTTTTAACATCCGAGGGGACTTATTAGCAGGTACTGTGGTGGCGCTTGCGCTAATACCAGAAGCGATTGCTTTTTCTATTATAGCGGGCGTGGATCCTAAAGTCGGTTTGTATGCTTCATTTTGTATTGCCGTGGTTATTTCGATAGTGGGTGGACGACCAGGGATGATTTCTGCTGCTACTGGCGCTATGGCTTTACTGATGGTTACCTTAGTTAAAGAGCATGGTTTAGAATACCTTTTGGCGGCGACATTACTCACCGGTGTGATACAAATTATTGCAGGCTATTTAAAACTGGGGAGTTTAATGCGCTTTGTGTCTCGCTCCGTGGTTACAGGCTTTGTAAATGCGTTGGCAATTCTTATCTTTATGGCACAGCTGCCGGAGCTGACGAATGTAACATGGCATGTCTATGCGATGACGGCTGCGGGTCTTGGGATCATTTATTTATTCCCTTACTTACCGGTGATAGGCAGAACAATTCCATCACCACTAGTGTGTATCGTGGTTTTAACTTTGGTTGCAATGTTGGTAGGACTTGAGATTCGAACTGTTGGCGATATGGGCCAGTTACCAGATACCTTACCAATATTTTTATGGCCTGATGTGCCTTTCAACCTCGACACACTGCTAATAATTCTTCCTTATTCATTTGGCCTTGCTGTCGTTGGTTTATTGGAGTCGATGATGACAGCGACAATTGTTGACGACTTAACCGATACCGCTAGTGATAAAAATCGTGAATGTAAAGGTCAAGGGATCGCGAACATAGGTTCAGGTTTAATGGGAGGAATGGCCGGCTGTGCGATGATTGGCCAGTCGATCATTAATGTAAAATCAGGGGGCCGTGGCCGCTTATCAAGTTTTACCGCGGGTACTTTTCTGCTGCTTATGGTGGTGTTTTTAGATGAATGGCTAAAGCAAATCCCAATGGCGGCATTGGTTGCCGTGATGATAATGGTGTCGATTGGCACCTTTTCTTGGAGTTCACTGCGAGATTTAAAGAAAAACCCATTATCAAGTAACATCGTAATGGTTGCCACGGTCGTTGTTGTTGTCGCAACGCATAACTTGGCCATGGGAGTATTGGTCGGTGTGCTATTGGCGACACTATTCTTCGCCAATAAAATTGGTCGTTTTATGGTTGTAAAGCCAGCGCAATCATCTGCTAATGAACGAGTATATCAGGTTGTTGGACAGGTGTTTTTTGCATCCTCAGAGCAGTTTCTTGAGTCGTTTGACTTTAAAGAGGTCGTTGCTAAAGTAGTGATTGACTTAACCCATTCGCATTTTTGGGATATTACGGCAGTGTCGTCGCTTGATAAAGTTGTGATTAAATTTAGACGCGAAGGTGCAGAGGTCGAGATTATTGGTATGAGCGACGCGACAGCAACGATTGTTGACAAATTTGGCGTTCACAATGACCCTGAAGAAGTTGAAAAACTCATGGCAGGCCATTAAGGAGAACACAATGAATAAAATTATTACTTGTATAGATGGCTCAGTTTACACAGATGATGTGTGTAAGGCGGGGATTTGGGCGGCCAAGAAACTTAATAAATCGATGCTATTTTTGCATGCCATAGAAAAACAAAACGCTGCTGTGATTGACGACTTAAGTGGCATAATTGGTTTTGGTGCAACTACATCATTATTATCAGAGATGGCGACACTGGATGAGCAACGCAGTAAATTAGCATTGCAAATAGGCAAAGAAATGTTAGATCACGCGAGTGTATTTGCTAGCCAACAAGGGTGTAAGTCAATTGAAAGTAAGCAGCGCCATAGCGGTATTGTTGAGGCAATTTGCGACCTTGAAGATGCAGCGCGACTGATTGTTATTGGCCGAAGCGGTAAAACTCACGAACAGAATTTTAAAGCTATTGGGTCGCATATTGAGCAGGTTATTCGCCATGTTCATACACCTATTTTAATTGCCAATCGTCACTTTAGTGAGCCGAACAACTTTATGCTTGCTTATGATGGACGAGAAACAGCAGATAAAATGGTTAAACAGATTATTGCTGGTGGCTTGTTGCATCATTTAACGTGTCATTTAGTGACTGTAGAAAATGGCAAACATGATTTGTTGGAAAAATTTAAACGCACCGAAGCGTTGCTTATTGAAAGTGGTTTTGAAGTCAAATCAAGTATTTTAGAAGGTAATATTTTTAGTTCTTTAATGGCATATAAAGCTAAAAATGAAATAGAAATGCTGGTGATGGGGGCCTTTTCGCATTCAAAAATAGCACATGCTTTTTTGGGCAGTAATACCCTAAAAATGATAGAAAACACCCAACTGCCGCTGGTGATTTTGCGTTAATTTTAGGTGAGTCAAAACGCAGTTTAATTATGCTTACACTGCGGTTTGGCTTTACTGATTAAACGATTGCTTTGTCCCAATATGGCGGCGTACCATAGTATCCGTTAATAAAATCAATAAAACACCTGATTTTATGTGGTAGTAATTTTCGGTGGGCATAAACAACATATAAACCAACAGTTCCCGTTGCAAATTGAGGTAAAACTTCGATCAACTTGCCACTATTAATGGCTTCACTGGCGATAAATGTAGGCTGTAATGCTATCCCTGCACCGGCGATAGCACAATCAACTAATACATCCCCATTATTACTTTGAAACTCGCTACTACGTTGCGTGTTTTTTACCCGTAACCACTGATATATTTCGTCTTTAGTATCCATTTCTGTATAGCTATAATGCAAGTATCGGTGGTTTTTTAGATCTTCAGGTTTTTCAGGAGTACCATGTTTTTCAAGGTAGTCAGGTGAGGCACATAAAATTAATCTAATGGGCGCGACCTGCTTGGCAATCAAAGACGAACTTTTGAGTCGACCAATACGCAGTGCTACATCATAACCTTCATCAACAATGTCAACTTTGCGGTCGTTCAGTTGCAAATCAACATTAACAAAAGGGTAATGTGATTGGAACTCAGTCACTAATTTACCCATGTGTTTTAACGCGAACGACACCGGAGCACTTATTCTCAGAGTTCCGGTTGGGTGCTGCTGTAAGCCCCCTAATTGTGAATCCATTTCATCAATGCTTAACAATATCTGTTGCGCATGCTGAAAATAATGAGTGCCAGCTTCTGTGAGGCTCACTTTACGGGTAGTGCGATTAAGTAACCGTACAGCAAGGCGTTCTTCTAGTTTAGAAACGTACTTACTAACCAATTGTGGTGAAAGTTGTAAGGTTGTTGCTGCATTGCTAAAACTACCTTCGATCACCACAGATACAAAGGCCCGCATTGCATCAATTCTATCCATAATTTTTCTCATATTTAAATTGATTAACAACATTCTGTTGTTAATCATTCTTTATTTGTCATCTTACTCCGCCATGACATTGATAGTAAAGTGTACTTATCCCAACAGGGTCTAATTAAAACGTAAATAAATACTTTGCTAAAGAGGAACAAATAATGAAACTAATAAACACGATACTAAAATCAGATGCAGGACTTGCCGCTTTAATACTTCGCGCGCCAATTGGTTTGATTTTAGCTGCACATGGATCACAAAAATTGTTTGCTTGGTTTGGTGGTTATGGTCTGGAAGGAACAGGTCAATGGATGGCGAGTATCGGTATTACTCCAGGTTATTTAATGGCATTACTCGCAGGCAGTGCTGAATTTTTTGGCGGTTTAGCATTATTACTTGGGTTATTGACGCGTCCTGCTGCACTTATTTCAGCATTTACCATGCTAGTGGCTATTTTTTCAGTACATATAGACAATGGCTTGTTTATGGCAAATAACGGCTACGAATATGCACTGACACTGTTTGTAGTACTGATTGCGCTAACATTACAAGGTGGTGGTCGTTTTAGTATTGATAACTTTATAGCGAATAAATTAACGTCTAGGCAGTTACAGTCCAAGCATGTTTAATCACTATTATGAAATGACGTGGATTACGGATAAATCCGCGTCTTAGCTTTGCGTTAGTTTAACTATCAAGGTTTACTTGCTCATGTTAAGTGAGCTTGTTTGGAGTAACTATGAATAATGTAGACATTGCATTTATCTCTCATGGTGGCGGCCCAATGCCACTGTTAAATGAACCAAACCATACACAATTGGTTGCTTATTTAAAATCACTTGCAAGCACGCTAAAAAAACCAAGTGCCATTTTATTAATTAGCGCTCATTGGGAAGAGTCAGTAGCGACTATTACTGCCAATGCAGCACCGGGGATGATTTACGATTATTATGGTTTTCCGCCAGCTGCCTATCAAGTGCAATACCCAAGTCAGGGAGAGCCCAAGTTAGCTGAAAAAGTACAACAAGTGTTACAACATGCTGGTATTGAAGCGAAGTTAGATCATCATCGCGGTTACGATCATGGTTTGTATGTGCCTTTAACATTAATGTACCCAGCAGCCGATATACCCGCGATTCAACTATCACTAGTGAATAACTTAGATGCTGCACAGCACTTAGCAATCGGTAAAGCGTTGCAATCTTTGGATTATGAAAACTTATTAGTTATTGGCTCTGGTTTTTCGTTTCATAACATGCAGGCATTTTTCGCGCAGGATAATCAGCAGAGCCAAATCAATAACCACGAATTTGAACAGTGGCTACGATCGACCTTAAGTGATAACACCGTGCCTGAACCAAAGCGTAATTTAATGATGCAAAACTGGCATAAAGCGCCTCATGCACGTTATTGTCATCCGCGAGAAGAGCATCTATTACCACTGCATGTATGCTATGGCTTAGCTGGCAGAGCAAGTGATGAATATGAAAATGTTACTATTTTCAATAAGCAATCAAGCGCATTTGTATGGCGAAGGAAAGAGCAAGGTATTTAATATTTGAATCATTGATCTTCTGTGTAGAGTCAAATCGTGGCGGGCATTTTTTAATTTATTTATTCAGAATTGATACGACTGAGTGGATCCGAACCGCTGACCTTTGGACCGGGTGATCAAGAGTGGGTAGTGCTCTAACCAGCTGAGTTGTAGTTTACTTAAGATTTATAAAGTAGGTTAGGCTGATTTTTGTTTTTACTTGAATTGGTACGACTGAGTGGATTCGAACCACCGACCCCTACCATGTCAAGGTAGTGCTCTAACCAACTGAGCTACAGTCGTACAATATATTTGAATGGGACTTTTACTTAAATTTGGTACGACCGAGTGGATTCGAACTACTGGCCTCCGGACCGGGTGATCAAGAGTGGGTAGTGCTTTTTCTTACGATAGTACTTTTATTTAAAATTTCCTTAAATTTGGTACGACCGAGTGGATTCGAACCACCGACCCCTACCATGTCAAGGTAGTGCTCTAACCAACTGAGCTACGGTCGTATCATAAATTTAAGTTGTGCTAATTGCTTAACAACGGTCGCTAATATATAGCGTGCGCTGAAGTGAATCAAGCGAGAAACGCTTTTTTTAGTTCGTTTGCCGTTTTTTTATTCATATTGGGCTGATTTCACACGTTTTATAAAATTTTTGCCACCAAATAACGTGTGTTTTGGTGGATTCTTTAAATGCTGTGAGTATATTACTTGGCTGTGCTGGGCTTAGTAATGCCGTTAGTTGCGGTTGTATTGGGCTGGAGTCTTGCCATAATGCTTGATACAACGGCATTAGGCGCTCTAAAGCACCTGATAGTTGAGCCTGATAGGGTTGTAACTGCTGCAAGTAATACTTCTTGAATACGTTGCTGAGGATCTGTGCTTGGCGTTTATTTTTTAGCGGGTTGCATAGTGTGCTTAGCTCAATATTCGCTAAAAAGTTACTAGTACTATTATTTAGCTGTGTTTGTTGGCGTACTGCGCTTATTAAAGCTTGATTGAAGTTAAACTGGCGTAATTGCGCCAGTAGCGGGTAGAGCGCTTGAGAGTCTATTTGTGCATATTGCTGCTGTATTATTTGCTGTTTTAAATTCACTAGGCTTTGCAGCGCAAGTTCGGTTTCTACAAGGCCGGCTAAGTTTGTATCAAGTGTATAGCCGGTTAGCTGCCATGTGCGTTTTAGTTCTGGGTCTTTATAAAGTAGCTGCTTGAACTGATCTAATAACTGTTGTTTTTTATTATGTAATTCGTTACTTATGGCTTGATAACTTTTTGAATCAGGTTCTAGACTATGTAAGCACTGTGGTGCAAATTGAATAAATTGAAGCTGGTATATTAACTGGCTAGCAGGAGAGGCGAGTTTTCCTAGTTGACTATTATGTTCAGCAATAAGGGTATTGAGTTTACAGTGTGAAAGTTGTGCCAGTTGCAATATGCTCAACTGTTGTGCATTTGTTGGTTTGTTGTTGCTAACAGCTGATAGCGCAACATTGGTAAGTTTTGCTGTATCAGGAGTTGGCTTATCTAACGCATTCGCGAGGCGCTGCTGATATTCTAAATACACATCAGCGGGTTTATCTGTGCATGCACAAAGTAGCAGTAAACAGCACAGTAAACTACAAAGGTAACCAAACTGCGACGTTTGGTTACCTTGTTGGTGCGATTTTTTAAGCGCTTTTAAGTGGTTCATGTTTGAATCTATTCGCGACAGTGAGCATTAATAGCACTGCGGCTACACTTAAGCCGACGATGATACCTACCCAAAAACCATGCGGGCCCATTGCTGGCACTATTAAATCGGTGCGTGCTAAAACAAAACCCAGTGAAAAACCAATCAACCAGTAAGATATAAAGGTTATATACGAAATCGGTGCTGTGTGTTTTAAACCCCTTAATATACCGTTGGCAGCTACTTGTAAGGAATCAGGTAGTTGATAAATACATGCTAGAATCATGATTGACGTTGCTAAGGCAATAACACGTGCATCATCTGTATAAAGTTGACTGATCACGTCACGGCCAAAGAAGGTTATGGCAGCAAGTATAACGGCAATGATCATGGCTAGAATATAGCTTGTTGAAATAGCCTTTTTAAGCTGCTCAAAATGATGTTGGCCGTATAAATTGCCAATCCGAATACTGATCGCAATAGATAAACTCAGTGGCATCATAAACAGCAAGGTTGTGACACTTGCAGCAATCTGATGGCCGGCTACCGCAACCGCACCTAAGTGCGCAATAAATAACGGAATACAGGCAAATAAAGTGACTTCAAAAAATGTAGCAAGTGAGATTGGTATGCCCACCTTAGTAATTGCCCACATGGTTGGTAATTGCGGTGCTTGAAAGTTTGCTAATAGTGTTTTGGCATCTACTTTTTTACTTAACTGGCAATAAATAACTTGTGCGATGGCCATTGCAGTAAATACCAATGCGGTGGCAATCCCACAGCCTGCACCACCGAGTGCTGGCATACCAAACATACCGTGAATAAACACATAGTTGGCTGGGATATTGATGGCTAAACCAATTAAGCTGATATAAAAAGCCGGCTTTGTCATCCCCATGCCTTCGGTAATATTACGATAAACACTGAATACTAAAAATCCAATAATGCCCCATTTTACAAAATGAATATAGTCATAGGCCATATTGGCAATAGCAGGGCTGGTATCGAGTTTGAGAATAATAATATCGGCAAAATAGGCAATAGATAAACCGATAACACTCAATACACCAGCTAGGTACAAGCCTTGTTGAAAGTAATGGCTGATGCCGGTTTTATCGTTAGCGCCGGAAAATTGCGCAATTATGCCAGTCAGGGCTAATAATATGCCTTGCAGAGCCAACATGGCGGGGTTCCATACGCCGGTTGCAATTGACAATGCTGCTAAATCGGTAGGACTCACTTGTCCTGCCATGATGGTGTCGACCACTGACATTAAAACTAAGGTTACTTGTGCTAAAAAAACGGGGATTGCCAGAGAAACTAACCGTTTGGCTTCCCAACTACAAAAAGTCATATCACTTACTACGTAAACTGAAGAGGCAGATAGTGTAATCGATAAAGCACAGAATCAAAAATTATAGCGATGAGTCAATGTTATTGATTACAGTAATAATAACGTGGATCGGGTAAACTAAAGCGTTAAATAATATGAATAGTATCTACTTTAGGTAATAAAAGGTGAATTGATTTATGTTTACAGGAATTGTGCAAACACAAGCGACGGTGATTTCGACTAACCAGCAGCAAGGTGTGATGCGTTTAGTGCTCGCTGTAGCAAAGCAATATGTTACAAAACTTGAGTTAGGTGCCAGCGTTGCCATTAATGGTTGCTGTTTAACGGTTGTTAAAGTAGAAAATATCTCTGATCAACCGCTTGCTCAGGTTCACTATGATGTAATTGACGAAACATTACAGTTAACTAACTTAGGAAAGCTTATTGCTGGCAGTACCGTTAACTATGAGCGCTCTATGACTTTTGGTACTGAGTTAGGTGGGCATATTGTATCTGGTCACATTCACTGCACCGCCCAGATTGAAAATATTATTCATACACAAGATAATTGTAAAATACAGTTGTGCTTACCAAGTAAATGGCAAAAGTATGTGATGTATAAAGGTTTTGTATCAGTCAATGGCGCTAGTCTCACGGTCGGTGAAACCGATGAGCAGGGCTTTTGGCTGCATTTGATCCCAGAGACATTAGCTATTACCAATATTGGTAAGGCTGTAATTGGTGATGCGCTAAATATCGAAGTTGATCAACAAACTTATACCATCATCAATACGGTCGAAAACTACTTACGGCAGCAGGCTTCGTAGTCAAATATAAATGCTAGGCTAAAATATTTGTTCGTCATCGCTGTCTATATGTAACTCTACCTTGCTGTTAGCATAGTCAATATGCATATTAAAATGGATAGGGTTACAGCATGCTGCGCAATCTTCGAAGTAATCTTGATCGCCATCACTAGCATCAAGGGTAATATGAATATGATGGCCACAATGTGGGCAGCAGATCCGTTGTGAGAGTTGGTTTTTCATAAATGATTCAACCTTACAAAGCAGAGCAATAAAAGGTAATTATTTATCGCTGCTGATAAATGGTTATGCCCCCCACAATTGAACGCTAGCGCCTGTCATTGCTGGGGTTGTTCAACATTAAGCGATACCTAAATATAGTCTGCTTTATTCATTTATGACATCTATTTGACAATAAAAACGACCTTATTTCAGTAGTAGTTCTATTTTTTGTTTAGCTTCAGTAAGATAGTGGCCGGCAAAGATATTTGCATGATTTAAAATAGGGTAAAGCTGGTAAATTAACTTACGTTGCTCATAGCCCTGTGTTAGTGGGTAATGCTTGTTATAGGCGATGTAAAAAGCGTCAGGTAAAGGAGCAAACAGTTCGCTCATGGCAATATCAACTTCCCGATCACCATAATAGCAGCTCGGATCAAATACACTCGGTACTGATTGAATAAATCCCATGTTGCCACGCCAAAAATCGCCATGCAACAATGATGGTTTTACGGTATGACCATGTAGCATGTCTTTTATCAGGGCGACAAAGTAATCTTTGTCGACGAGATCAATGCCTTTTTCATGTAGTAATTGGAGCTGCCAGCCAATGCGCTCTTCGGCAAAAAATATATTCCATTTTTTATGCCAGCGATTGGGCTGAGTTGTTGGGCCAATAAAGTTATCCTGATCAAAACCAAACATAGCTTGGCGATGTTTCAGATGCAGGCTTGCAAGGTGGCTACCCATAATATGCCAGTTGGTATGAGGTTGTTGGTCAAGTTCAAGCCATTCTAAAACGATAAATGAAAACTCAATATTAGCACCTGTAGTGATACAATCTGGCACCATAAATAAGCTCTCTTTAGTGAGCAGTTGTAAATTGTGGGCTTCGTTTTCAAATCGCTCTAAGTCACTACGATGAGCTACTTTAACAAAATACTGGTGTATACCATCACTGAGTTGAAATAATTTATCGCTATTAGGGCTTTGCAGTTGGCGTTTTATAGTGTGTTTAAAGTCAAAATGCATTGCTTGGCTGATCTGTTCGTTAACCGTATTCCACATAGCATTGTTCACCTTTTATACAGATAGTTAAACTATGGCAAAAAGTAGTTAAATAAACAAACTCTTGAGAGTAAAATTAATATTTTGTAAGCGCGCGCTTAGATTTATGCAACAACCAAGTGGAGAGAATGATGAATAAAAGCCTTATTACCAATGTAATTGCCGGGATTTTAGTGGTGGCGGGTTTTCTATTTGACCAAGCAATTGTACTGTCAATCGGCTTATTTGCACTCTCAGGCGCAGTGACTAATTTACTCGCAGTGCATATGTTATTTGAAAAAGTACCTTTGTTATATGGGTCGGGCGTGATCCAGCTGAAGTTTGCAGGGTTTAAAGTGGCGATTAAAAATCTTATTTTAACCGAGTTCTTTTCAGAGCAAAAAATATCTCAATTGTTAGGCAACAAAAATATCAATGTTGATCTACAGCCAGTGATCAATGAAGTCGATTTAAATCCTGCTTTTGATAGCTTACTTGACGTTATTGAGCACTCCCAATTTGGTAGCATGTTAGCTATGTTTGGTGGTAGTGCCGCGGTTGAGCCGATGCGCGAAGCATTTATTGACAAAATGCGTGGTTCATTACTTAATATGAGCGAAACCGATGAGTTTAAAAGCTTGGTGAATGAAAAATTAACGCAATCAGGACTCGCAAGTGATTCGTTGTTTAACACGGTTTCTGGCTTAGTTGATGAGCGTTTAGACGAGCTGACACCAAAAATGGTCAAAGATATTATACAAACTATGATCCGTGAGCATTTAGGCTGGTTAGTTGTATGGGGCGGGGTATTCGGTGGTTTGTTTGGCCTGATTGCTGCAATCATATAAATTAATTTTAAGCAGGCCAACGACTCGCCTGCTTAAATTTGATATTGCTTAGCCATACTACTTAGAACCGGCAACAACCATAATTGTTTGTTGGTCTAGTTTTGCTAAATCTTGAATTGAGGTACCCGTTGTCGTTTCAAGGTTTAGATACTTTGCCGTTTTATTAAAACCGTAAGTTCCCGCAAATTTTGCGATACTCAAGTTGTTACAACGTAGTTTATTGGTTACGGTTGTTTTGCTAATACGTAAGTCTTTCATTGTTGCATAAAGTTGCAAACGTTTATTGGAGCTCACAGCCATACAAATTTGAGTGCCAGGGCTATTATCAGCTGCAACAAATTGTGCTGCTTCAGTATTGGTTGTAGTAAGTGCTGCTGAGCTTAAAAGTAACGTTGTACAAAGTGTAGTTGTTAAAGTATTCATCATCATTCTCCAGTGGTTTGGTATGTTTGCTTGTTGACGAGTTAAATATTAGCTTTATTTTTAAATAAAGCTGTAAATGAAAATCGACAAGATGTAACACCGTGTGTGGATGTGTTTTATAATAACTAACTATCTGATAGTAAATGATTTAATGTGTGTTTTTTGACATATTTCAAACAAATTATTTTTCACTTTTTTTATTGCTTTTGGTTGTTTTTCAATCTGCTTTCATAGGTTTTACATGCTATTTACTTTAGAGTCATTGCACTTTGTTGTGCAGCATTACTGACATATTTTTCAACCCTGTTATGATCGTCTTGATTATCAAATACCTGTCTATTAGGAGACTCTGTGAGTAAAACATTGGCGAGTTATTATCAGCAAGCATACGCCTGTGAACAGCATAATTTTAACCGTTGCTTTTATTGTGGCTGTGAAGCGACTGAGCGCGATCATTGCCCGCCATTGCATATGCTACAAAGCATTATTGATTTAGGTGAAGAAGCTGAGTTTATTAGTATTCCAGCGTGCTATGAATGCTATGCAATATTGCATAACGAGCGCTTAATGACGATTGATGAACGCTTTACTAAGTTAAAAAACAAACTCGGTGCCAAATATGCTAAACCACTGCGGGTTTATAATATGTGGCATGAGAATGAACTTAGCGATATGAGTGATGAGTTTGCACATAGCATTAAAGCGGGTATGGCGTTAGGAAAAGAAGCCGCAGAGCGCTTGGCGTTTAGTGGTTTTAGTTATGCAACCGAAGAAGCCAAGGTCACAGTGCGAGAAAAAACGGCTGAGTTTGATGTCGAAGGCGCCATTTTTACTGATTTTAAAGAAGCTTTAAATTATTGTATTAGCGAATTAAAAGTACAAAAAAGTGATTTTTATAAAATTTTAGTAGAAGACTACCAAGGTGATTTTAATAAAGCCTTGAGTCAGTATCGTCATCGTCACGATAAAGTGACTGCCGCTAAAGATGGCGATTGCCTAATTAAGGATTTTTCAAAATTGCATAAACAAAATTCAGACTTCGTAACTCGAACTGTTAAGCACTTTATTAGTAAAGATCCAAGTTTGACAACAGAAGCTGCACTTGAGCAACTGTATAACAATTATATTAAGAAATAACATTCATCTTATATAAATGCAGCTCTAGCTGATTTTTTAGCTTTATGTTGTGTGTTTATATAAAGTAACAAAAAAACAACAACAGAGACTAATATGATGCAAAAATTTGCTCCTTCATTGTTGGTTGTTGCACTTGGTGTGGCGATTGCCGGCTGCCAAGACAACGGCCCACAAGACGACAAAGTAACAATCAATAAAAATCCATATCCAAGTACCTATAAGGTACTTAAATCAACCACGACGCTTATCACCAATGCAACAGTACTAACAGGTACAGGTGAGCGTTTAGAAGAAGCCGATGTATTACTTGTTGACGGAAAAGTGCAACAAGTCGGTAAAGATCTAACTGCACAAGCTGATTTGACTATTGATGCACAAGGTAAATGGGTTACACCTGGGCTTATTGATGTACATTCACATTTAGGAGCATACCCAAGCCCTTCTGTTGAATCTCATCAGGACGGCAATGAAATGACCAGCCCAAATACTGCCGAAGTGTGGGTTGAGCATTCAATTTGGCCGCAAGACCCTGGCTTTAACCGCGCGCGTGAAGGCGGTATTACCGCATTACAAATTTTACCCGGCTCAGCTAATTTATTTGGTGGTCGTGGGGTTACTTTAAAAAATGTTCCATCGCACACGATGCAGGGTATGAAGTTCCCTGACGCACCGTATGGTTTAAAAATGGCCTGTGGTGAAAACCCTAAGCGTGTTTACGGGCGTAAAGGGGTATTACCATCAACACGAATGGGCAATATGGCCGGTTATCGTGAGGCTTGGATAGGCGCCGCTGAATATAAACGCGCGTGGGATAAATACGATGCTGATTATGCAGCAGGTAAAAATCCAGAGGTGCCGCATCGTGATATTAAATACGATACATTGCGTGGTGTATTAGAAGGCGAAGTTAGGATCCACAATCATTGTTACAAAGCAGAAGAAATGGCAATGATGATTGACCTTTCAAAAGAGTTTGGTTATCACGCGGGTACTTTCCATCACGGTATTGAAGCATACAAAATTGCTGATTTACTTGCAGATAACGGCTCATGTGCTGCGCTTTGGCCTGATTGGTGGGGCTTTAAAATGGAAGCTTACGACATGGTACAAGAGAACGTAGCGATTGTTGATGCGGTTAAAAATTCTTGTGCTGTTGTTCATTCAGACTCTGACACCACTATCCAGCGCTTGAATCAAGAAGCCGGTAAAGTAATGTACCGCGCTAACGATAATGGGTTTAATATTTCAGAACAGCACGCAATTAAATGGATCACTTCGAATGCTGCAAAATCGCTAGGTATAGCTGATAAAACCGGTTCACTCGAAGCTGGCAAACAGGCTGATGTGGTAATTTGGAATCAAAGTCCGTTTAGTGTTTATGCTAAAGCTGAGCAAGTATTTGTTGATGGTGCGAAAGTGTATGATCGCTACGATGATACATTCCAAGCACAAAGCGATTTTATGTTAGGTCAAAAATAAGGAGTAACTAGGATGACAAAATTAACACATTCATTTTCACTCTCGCTAGTTGCTGCTGGTTTGTTAGCAAGTACTGCGGTGAACGCCCAATCAGTCGCGATCATCAACGCCACTGTTCATACCTCAACTGAGCAAGGTATTTTACAAGGCGCTAGCATCATCATGGATGAAGGCAAAATTATTGCTATTAATCCTGCAACAGTCGAAGCTGATACGATTATTGATGCCAAAGGGCAAATTGTTACAGCTGGCTTTATTGGCAGCATGAATCAGTTAGGTCTAGTTGAAGTGGGCGCTGTTGCTGGCTCTCGCGATGCTGGCGATGATAAAGCGGGGATCGATTTTGATCCAAGCCTAGCATTTAATGCTCACTCAAGCTTGATCCCGTATGCACGTAAAGGTGGCATCACCCGTGATGTGATCACCCCTCATGGCGGAGAAAGTATTTTTGCAGGCCTTGCCAGCGTAGTTGATTTAAGCGGTGAGTTTGACAGTGTTAAGCAAACGCAAGTCGCGCTGGTAGTTAATTTAGGTGAGAAAAGCAAAGGCTCGCGCGCAATGTCGCTGAAAAACTTGATTGATAAGTTAGCAGCACATCAACAAAAAGCCAGCAAAAAAGATAAAAAAGACGATGCTGTACCAAGCACTGAAGATAAAGTGCTCGATAAAGTATTAGCGGGTGAAATGCCACTATTAGTAACGGCTTCTCGCGCCGCAGATATTATTGAGCTAATCAAAGTAAAACAACAGTTTTCACTTAATTTAGTGATTGCAGGCGCACAAGATGCCGTGGTTGTAAAAGAGCAATTAGCGCAAGCAAATGTTCCAGTCATTGTAAGTTCTATGGAGAGCTTGCCAGGCAGTTTTGATTCGCTACATGCGAGTTTAGATAATGCAGGCAAACTCGAAAAAGCAGGCGTAAAGGTGTTGTTGTCGATCGCAGGCGATGCCAGTCACAATGTTTATCAATTGCGTTTTGACGCGGGTAATGCGGTTTCTTATGGCATGACACAAGCGGGTGCATTAAAAGCGATAACAGCGAATGTTGCTGATGTATTTGGAATTAATGCCGGTAGTGTGGCGGTAGGTAAAGCTGCTGACTTAGTGATGTGGAACGATGATCCATTTGATTTTACTAGTCACGTAACTAAAATGTTTATTAACGGCGAAGAAGTTTCAACTGAAGCACGCCAAGATAAACTCCGTAAGCGTTATACTACTGACTCAGATATGCCTCGCGCATATACTAAGTAACTACGTTCAGCTTAGTAACTTGAACAATTTAAAGGCTGCATTTGCGGCCTTTTTGCTTTTTGTATCAGTGAAAAATAAAACATTATTTAAAAACCACAAAAAAGGCGCTCACTTTAACAGTGAGCGCCTTTTAAATTTAAATCGATACTTATACTAGTTTAGCTAAGATATCGTTAAATGTTGTGCTAGGGCGCATTGCTTTAAATGCTGCATCATCATTTGGTTGGAAATAACCACCGATGTTTACAGCTGGGCCTTGTGCATCGTTAAGTTCGTTAACGATTTGTTCTTTGTTGGTTTCTAAATCACTGGCGATTTGTGTGAACTGTGCTTTAAGTTCACTGTCATCGTTTTGCTTGGCAAGCTCTTGCGCCCAGAATAAAGATAGGAAGAAGTGAGAACCACGGTTATCAATTTCTTTCACTTTACGAGACGGTGATTTGTTTTCAGCAAGGAAAGTACCTGTTGCTTTATCAAGGGTATCAGCTAGCACTTGTGCTTTGTTGTTACCAGTATTTACAGCTAGGTGCTCAAGTGATGCCGCAAGTGCTAAAAACTCACCTAACGAATCCCAACGTAAGTGGTTTTCTTTTTCGAATTGTTGAACGTGCTTCGGTGCTGAACCACCCGCGCCAGTTTCAAATAAACCGCCGCCATTCATAAGTGGTACGATTGAAAGCATTTTTGCACTCGTACCAAGCTCAAGAATTGGGAATAAATCAGTTAGGTAATCACGTAATACGTTACCTGTTACTGAAATAGTATCTAGGCCATCTTTAATGCGTGCAAGAGAGAATAAGGTTGCTTCAAGTGGTGCAAGTATTTGAATATCAAGGCCAGATGTATCGTGGTCTGGCAAGTATGCGTTAACTTTTTTGATTAACTGTGCATCGTGTGCACGGTTTTCGTCAAGCCAGAAAATAGCAGGGTTACCGGTAGCGCGTGCACGGTTTACAGCTAATTTTACCCAATCTTGAATTGGTGCATCTTTAACTTGGCACATGCGCCATACATCGCCTTGCTCAACAGTGTGTTGTAGCAATACGTTGTCAGCACTATCAACAACACGGATCACACCATTTGCTGGTGCTTCAAATGTTTTGTCGTGTGAACCATATTCTTCAGCTTTTTGTGCCATTAGGCCAACGTTAGGAACGCTACCCATAGTGGTTGGATCAAATGCACCGTGTTCTTTACAGAAATCAATTGTTGCTTGATAAACACCAGAGTAACAACGATCAGGAATGACAAAGCTAGTATCTTGTAATTTACCTTCACTGTTCCACATTTGACCGCTTGAACGAATTGCAGCAGGCATAGACGCATCGATAATCACATCACTTGGTACGTGTAAGTTAGTGATACCACGATCAGAATCAACCATCGCAATTGCAGGGCGTGTAGCGTATACAGCGTCAATATCAGCTTCGATTTCAGCGCGTTTAGCATCGTCTAATGTTTGGATTTTAGCGTAAACATCACCAAGACCATTATTAACATCAACACCTAGCTCAGCAAATAAAGCGCCGTGCTTAGCAAAAACGTCTTTATAGAATACTTTTACCGCATGACCAAAGATGATTGGATCAGATACTTTCATCATGGTTGCTTTCATATGTAATGAAAACAGAATGCCTTTTTCTTTTGCAGCATCGATTTCAGCCGCTAAGAAAGCTTGTAGTTTCGTAATACTGATTGAAGATGCGTCAATCACTTCACCAGCAAGTAATGGCGTGCTTGCTTTAAGAACAGATACGTCGCCATTTTCAGCAACGTGCTCAATACGTACATCAGTAGCAGTATCGAGTGTTACTGATTGCTCAGAGCCAAAGAAATCGCCTTCGCTCATGCTCGCAACATTTGAAGCAGAATCTTTGCTCCATGCACCCATTGAATGTGGGTTATTACGTGCATATTCTTTTACAGAGCCAGGAGCACGACGATCAGAGTTACCTTCACGTAATACTGGGTTTACAGCACTACCTTTGATTTTGTCGTACGTTGCTTGAATTGCTTTTTCTTCATCTGTTTTAGGTTCAGCAGGGTAGTCTGGCAGTGCGTAACCTTTTGCTTGTAATTCTTTGATAACAGCACGTAATTGTGGAACTGATGCACTGATATTTGGTAATTTAATGATGTTTGCTTCAGGTTTTTTAGCCAGCTCGCCTAATTCAGCAAGCGCATCACCAATACGTTGTTCTTCAGTTAAATACTCAGAAAAGTTAGCAATAACACGACCCGCTAAAGAGATGTCACGTGTTTCAACTTCAACGCCTGCGGCATTAGTGTATGCTTGGATGATCGGCAGCAAAGAGTATGTTGCTAGTGCCGGAGCTTCGTCTGTTTTAGTGTAGATAATTTTTGATGTCATCATCATTCCTAGATAGTAGGCGTAAGAGCCATATTCAACAATGCAAAGAAATATCATCGCCATCATGCGTGCACGACGTGACAATGATCAGTCAGTTAGGTGTTAATACTGTTGATTAAATAATCACACCTGACGAACTGTATTTAATTTTATGTTATTTATAAACTAAGTAAATTAGCCATTAGCCTAATTATTAGTGTTTAAAGGGCCTTTTGAGGCTGCTTTTAAGCACCTAAGAGTGTAACAAGCTTGGCAACAAAGGGCTAATAACAAATATATACCCAAACCATCTCAAGATGCGAGTTTCAGTTGGAATTAAAAGCGATTTAGGCAAGGCATTGATTGCAAATAATAGTGGTTCTATTGTTAAAATCAATAACGCAGTATAAATCGCTTTTAAACCAACCCGTTGGGCGTTTCACAGGCACTTACTCTCATCGTTGTTACTTCTTAAAAGGGACTGCCATTGTTGCAAAGTAACGCCTTGATATTAAGCCCCTGTGAAACGCTGGATTCTGCATCTTGAGGTGGTTTGGGTATAACATGGGGGTATTAAAAAAGAATTTCAAGAGGAAGGATAGTTTTTGTTCATTCTGTACGTTTAATTTCTAATAGATTAAAAATGCCAGCTTTGAATCTGAATGTACAATTTAGTTGGGATTAAATAAATTTAGAGGAATTAAGCGAGGATCTTTACAGGTCGCTCGCTTTAGTCGAACGTCTAAACAACTACACTAACTCTTCGTTAGGCGCTATATTAGTCGCATGCATGCCTTTAGGGCCTTGCTGCAATTCGAATGTTACATCTTGACCAGCTTTAAGTGTTTTATAACCGTCCATTACAATCGTTGAGTAATGGGCGAATATATCATTCTCGCAGCCGTCTTCTACGATGAAACCAAAACCTTTGGCATTATTGAACCATTTGACTTTACCACAAGCCATACTTCTACATCCTTCTATAAGTTGACTAATTTAGTTATTCTAAACCGTATAGTTTGATAGACTGACTAAGGTTTAATCAATCTACAATTGACTGTAGTTTATTTCGCCGATCAGTCAAGTGTTTTAAACTATTTTTTTAACATTTAATTTATTTTTTATTCAAGTTTGCTTGAGTTCCAAAGACAAGACTATATTTAATTATGAGTGGCATGAAAGATTCAGGTGTTTTAGATACGGTTCGCGATAGTGAGAAGCAAAAACTGCAACCACCGCGAAAATACAAAGTCATTTTAAATAATGATGATTACACGCCAATGGACTTTGTGATAGAAGTACTAACGACGTTTTTTAATATGGATAGCGATAGAGCAACAGATGTGATGCTGCAAGTTCATCAAAATGGTCGCGCAATTTGCGGTGTTTATACCGCAGATGTAGCGTATACCAAAGTTGAACAAGTAAACCGTTATGCACGAGATAACGAGCATCCACTGCTATGTAGTTGTGAGCAGGAATAATACCAAGGTAGGGTGATCAAAATACCCATCACAACGGTATAAAAATATTATCTCAGTAAGGGGTTGCTAATGCTAAACAAAGATTTAGAACTAACTTTAAACGCGGCGTTTCGCGAAGCGCGTACACGTCGCCATGAATTTATGACTGTAGAGCACCTATTACTTGCCCTACTTGATAATCCATCGGCTGGAGAAGCGCTACACGCCTGCGGGATTGATATGGCAGCATTAAAAGCTGAGCTATCAGAGTTTATTAATGAGACCACTCCAGTCATTCCTGATTTAGAAGAAGAACGTGAAACTCAACCAACACTTGGTTTTCAGCGGGTATTGCAACGCGCAGTATTTCATGTGCAATCATCGGGTAAAAACGAAGTAACAGGCGTCAATGTGCTGGTTGCCATTTTTTCAGAACAAGAAAGCCAAGCGGTTTACTTGCTGAAAAAAGCTGATATCTCGCGACTAGATATTGTGAACTTTATATCTCATGGTATCTCTAAAGCAGACGATGACATGGGCGGTGAAGATGCTGATGACATCCATGAAGAAGTACAAGCCGTTCAAGGCGAAGAGCCAAGTAAATTAGAAAACTTCACGTCTAATTTGAATGTACTCGCCCGTGAAGGGAATATCGACCCATTGGTGGGCCGTGATAGTGAAGTAGAGCGCACGGTACAAGTACTGTGTCGTCGTAAAAAGAATAATCCGTTATTAGTTGGCGAAGCTGGGGTAGGTAAAACTGCTATTGCTGAAGGTCTAGCGTATCGCATAGTGCATGAACAAGTACCCGAAGTGATTGCCGATGCTGTGGTGTACTCGTTAGATATGGGGGCATTACTTGCTGGTACTAAATACCGCGGTGATTTTGAAAAGCGCTTTAAAGCATTACTAAAAGAGCTTCAGGCGAAACCTGGCGCTATTTTGTTTATTGATGAGATCCATACCATAATTGGTGCCGGCGCAGCCTCTGGTGGCGTTATGGACGCATCTAACCTGCTTAAACCACTGCTTTCGAGCGGTAAGTTACGTTGTATGGGCTCAACTACCTATAACGAGTATAAAAATATCTTTGAAAAAGACCGTGCGTTAGTGCGCCGTTTTCAGAAAATTGATGTACTTGAACCAAGTGTCGCTGATACCACTAAAATACTTAATGGTTTAAAAGAACGTTACGAAGAGCATCATGGCATTCGCTATACGCAAAAAGCGTTAAAAGCGGCGGCAGAGCTCAGTGCTAAGTACATTAATGAGCGTCACTTACCTGATAAAGCCATTGATGTTATTGATGAAGCGGGTGCTAGCCAACGATTACAACCGATCTCTAAACGCAAAAAAACCATTGGTGTGGCAGATATCGAATTGATCGTGGCAAAAATGGCGCGTATTCCGCAGCAAAGTGTGTCATCAAGCGATAAAGAAACTCTTAAAAATCTTGATCGTAACTTGAAGATGTTGGTATTTGGCCAAGATCAATCAATCGATGCACTAACCTCGGCCATTCGCTTATCACGTTCAGGCTTATCAAATGAAGATAAACCAGTCGGTTCGTTTTTGTTTGCAGGACCAACGGGTGTAGGTAAAACGGAGGTAACTAAACAGCTTGCAAAATGTATGGGTGTTGAGTTTATCCGTTTTGATATGTCTGAGTATGTTGAGCGCCACGCGGTAAGCCGTTTAATTGGTGCGCCTCCAGGCTACGTTGGTTTTGAACAAGGTGGTTTGTTAACTGAGGCTGTGATTAAAAATCCACATTCGGTTGTATTACTGGATGAGATTGAGAAAGCTCACTCAGATATTTACAATATCTTACTGCAAGTGATGGATCATGGCACGCTGACCGATAATAACGGCCGTAAAGCTGACTTTAGAAACGTTGTGGTGGTGATGACTACTAATGCGGGCGTACAAGAAACAGTACGTAAATCAATAGGCTTTACTGATCAAGATCATTCTCATGATGCGATGAGCGAAATCAATAAAGTATTTTCGCCAGAATTTAGAAACCGCCTAGATAACATCATTTGGTTTAACCACCTTGATCGTGATGTAACTTTACTGGTTGTTGATAAATTTATTGTTGAGTTACAAGCGCAGCTGGATAAAAAGTCAGTTAATCTTGAGCTTACTAATAAAGCGCGGGAATGGTTGGCAGATAAAGGCTACGATAAAGCTATGGGCGCACGTCCAATGGGCCGCGTGATCCAAGAGCAATTGAAAAAGCCGCTGGCAAACGAGATCTTATTTGGGCAACTTATCGACGGTGGCACAGTGAAAGTGTCTATCAAAGATAAAAAATTGCGTTTTGATTATGAAACGAATTTAACACCTGCATAATTGCAGCGTTAAATAGAAAACAAAAAGCCCAGCAATTGCTGGGCTTTTTGTTTATTAAATGTAATTGTTAGTTTAGCTATCAATTACATTTAATAAACGCTTCAAGCTAATGTAGAAAGTAACTAAGTTACTCAGACAACTTAGCTAAAAACTTGATATTTCGTTAACGCACTAACTTAGCGAGCACGGAATACGATGCGACCTTTTGATAAATCGTATGGGGTCATTTCTACGGTAACTTTATCGCCGGTTAAAATGCGGATATAGTTTTTACGCATTTTACCTGAAATGTGAGCCACAACTACGTGACCATTTTCAAGCTCAACTCGGAACATTGTATTTGGTAAAGTATCAAGGACCGTCCCTTGCATTTCGATTACGTCTTCTTTCGCCATGTTTAGCGTAACACCTCTTTAATAGTTAAACGATGCAGATTCTGCCGAAAATACACCAATAAGTAAAGCCGCAGTAGGCATTTTTGTAAATTAAATAGCCAGCCACTGGTCTGCAACCCTATTTTGGGCAGGTAAAAATTGGGTTTTGTAACGCATTTTTGCACATTCATCAATTTGATAACCTAAATAGACAAATTCTTTATCGTATTGTTTGGCGAATTTGAGCTGCTCTAAAATCATAATTGTGCCCACACTGAAGTGCTCATAATCAGGATCAAAAAAAGTGTAAATAGCAGAAACAGCGTTGTGCATACAATCAGTTACCGCCACTGCAACCAGTTTCTCTTGGTCCCATAATTCAATAAAAGTAATTGGTAACCAGTGACAAAATATAAAGCTGTTGAACTGACTTTGTTCTGGTGGGTACATAGAACCGTCTTGGTGACGCTCGGTAATGTATTTACTGTATAACGGAAAGTATTCAGGGCGTTGTTGGTCTGAATATTTCACACTAAAGGCATTTTTTGCTTTATTAAGTTTACGTTTTTGTGATTTTGTCGGTAAAAATGCCTTAGCTAATACACGCACAGACTTACATGCGCTGCAAACAGGGCAGTGTGGTCGGTAAATTTGGTCACCACTACGGCGAAAACCGAGGGCCAGTAATTGCTCAAATTTGCCCGGGGTATAACAACTTGGATCCAAAATGACTAATAATTGCTCTCGGCGATCGGCTAGGTAGCTACAATCAAATTGTTGGCTTAAACCTAAACGAGCAGGTAAGTGTTCAGTCATAAATAGCGATAAGCTCCTGAGGTTGCCACATTGTTGTTGGAATAATAAACTCTTCTGCTTGTTTTAGTTTAGTTAAAAATTCTGAGCGCGGTAGCACTTTTTCACCTAAAGTGATTAAATAAGGATTCTCAAGCTGACAGTCAATAAAATGCGCATGGTGACGTTTCAACCAATTGACCAATGCCCACATGGCTAATTTTGAACAATTAGCTTGATGATGGAACATTGATTCGCCGCAAAATACGCCATGCTGCATAATACCGTACAAGCCACCAACAAGTTTGTCGTCTGACCAGATTTCTAAACTATGCGCTAAGCCTGCTTTATGTGCATCTTTATAAGCGTTGAGCATTTTTTTTGTGATCCAGGTGCCATCTGTTTCTAAGCGTTGTTGGCGACAGGCTTCAATCACCTGAGTAAATTCGGTATTAATAGTCACTTTAACCGGATTTTTTTTCAGATGCTTGCGTAAGCTTCGGCTAATATGAAATTCATCGAGTTCAATGATGCCGCGCATACTTGGCGACCACCACATAATTGGCTCGTATTCACTAAACCATGGAAAAATACCGTAGCGATAGGCATTTTTTAATCGCGTTACAGATAAGCATCCACCAATGGCAAGTAAACCATCTGGATCATCTAATGCATGGGTGGGATCAGGAAAAGCAAAGTGGCTTTTAGCGAGTTGATAAAGTTGTTTAGTCATAACACCGATTGAATAACTGAATGATCAAGATAAAGTGTAACCTGTTGCTTTAAATTCACAAACCACAAATTATTGTGTTATCCATAGCGTTGTACAGCGCTTACTTATGATAGGCAAATTGTAGGCATAAAAAAAGCGCGTTAAAAAACGCGCTTAATTGAACCATTAACTAATCGAATTAGCTAACCACTTTTACGGGTACTGCTTGACCTGCGTTGAACTTAGTTGTCATCGCTTCTTCAACAGGTACAAACGATGTAAGGTCAATACCTTCAACTGCAGACTTATACTCTTCGATAGTCGGGAAACGACCAAGAACAGAAGAAAGTACTACAACTGGCGTTGAACCCAGTAGTGACTCACCTTTTTTCTCAGATGTATCAGCTACTACACGGCCTTGGAACAGACGTGTTGACGTTGCGATAACAGTGTCACCAGGTTCAGCTTTTTCTTGGTTACCCATACATAGGTTACAACCAGGGCGTTCTAGGTATAAGATATTTTCATACTTAGTACGTGCGGCCGTTTTTGGTTTTGCATCGTCAAATTCAAACCCTGCGTATTTAGCAAGGATATCCCAATCGCCTTCCGCTTTAAGCTCATCAACAATGTTATATGTTGGTGGCGCAACGACTAATGGCGCTTTGAATGAGATAGAACCGTTTTTCTTCTCAAGGTTACGTAGCATGTGAGCAATAATTTTCATATCGCCTTTATGAACCATACACGAACCAACAAAAGCTAAATCAACAGGCTTGTCGTTGTAAAAAGAAACAGGGCGGATCACATCGTGAGTATAACGCTTAGAAACATCATCGTTATTTACGTCTGGATCGGCAATCATTGGCTCAACGATTTGGTCCAAATCAACCACAACTTCTGCGTGGTATTTAGCGTTGTCGTCTGGAGAAAGTGCTGGCTCTTCACCAGATTGAATACCTGCAATACGTTTGTCAGCTAAGTCGATTAGACCTTGTAGCGTTTGCGCTTCGTTATCCATACCTTTGTTGATCATGATTTGGATACGTGATTTAGCAAGTTCAATTGACTTAATTAGCGTTTCATCATTTGAAATACAGATTGACGCTTTCGCTTTCATTTCTGCAGTCCAGTCAGTGAAAGTAAACGCTTGGTCAGCCATTAGGGTACCAATATGCACTTCAATGATACGACCTTGGAATACGTTTTCGCCACCAAATTGCTTAAGCATTTGCGCTTGCGTTGCATGTACAACATCGCGGAAATCCATGTGCTTAGCCATTTTGCCTTTAAACGTCACTTTAACTGAATCAGGAATCGGCATCGCTGATTCACCGGTTGCAAGTGCAACAGCAACAGTACCTGAATCGGCACCAAAGGCAACGCCTTTAGACATACGAGTATGCGAGTCACCACCGATGATGATAGCGCGATCATCAATTGTAATGTCGTTCAATACTTTGTGAATAACGTCAGTCATTGCATGGTAAACGCCTTTCGGGTCACGTGCAGTGATCAAACCAAACTTATTCATGAACGCCATTAGTTTAGGAATGTTTGCTTGCGCTTTGCTATCCCATACTGATGCAGTGTGACAACCAGACTGATAAGCACCATCAACAAGTGGTGAAATCGTTGAAGCCGCCATCGCTTCTAATTCTTGTGCTGTCATTGGACCGGTTGTATCTTGCGAACCAACGATGTTCACTTTAACGCGAACATTTGAGCCTGCGTGAAGTGGCGTATCTGATAGTACACCTACTGCATTACGGTTAAAGATTTTTTCAACCGCTGTTAAGCCTTGGCCTTCATGTGAAATTTCTTTTGAAGGTGCATACACAAGTGGAGTTTCAATGCCGAGTGTTTCAGCAGCAAACGTTTGTAGTTTTTTACCGAATACAACAGCGTAAGAACCACCGGCTCTCATGAATTCAACTTTTTGCGGTGTGAATGCTGACGAAATATCAACAAGTTCTTTATCACCGTTATAAAGCTTTTTCTCTTTAGTATTAATTGTTAACAC
The DNA here is from genome assembly GCF_052850545.1 of Pseudoalteromonas sp. 1181_04. Taxonomy (NCBI): domain Bacteria; kingdom Pseudomonadati; phylum Pseudomonadota; class Gammaproteobacteria; order Alteromonadales; family Pseudoalteromonadaceae; genus Pseudoalteromonas; species Pseudoalteromonas sp. 1181_04. Next base: position 33,993 of record NZ_VXCS01000013.1, on the reverse strand, counting down.
AGTACCGGTAGCAACAGAGTACGCTTCTTCAAGCACTGCATCACCATTGTCATCAGTCACTGTATTGCCGTTTGCGTCTACTTTTTTAACCCAGTTTTTAAGGTCAAGACCAATACCGCCAGTTACATCAACCGTTGTTAAGAAGATTGGCGCAATACCATTAGTACCTGCAACAACAGGGGCAATGTTGATGAAAGGAACGTATGGGCTTGCTTGTTTACCCGCCCAAAGTGCTACGTTATTCACACCAGACATACGAGATGAACCAACGCCCATCGTGCCTTTTTCAGCAATAAGCATTACTTTAGCGTTAGGGTGTTTCTTTTGAAGTGCAACAATTTCTTGCTGTGCTTCTTCAGTGATCATGCATTTACCGTGTAATTCACGGTCAGCACGTGAATGTGCTTGGTTACCTGGAGACAGTAAATCAGTTGAGATGTCGCCTTCACCGGCGATATAGGTTACTACATCGATTTTTTCTTCGATGTCAGGTAATTTTGTGAAGAATTCAGCTTGTGCGAAGCTCTCTAGTAATTCTTTAGCAATTGCATTGCCTGCTTCGTATGCCGCTTTTATGCGCGCCATATCTGCATCGTATAAGAATACTTGAGTCTTAAGTACTTCAGCCGCTTGTGCTGCGATTGTTGCGTCATCAGCAAATACTAAATCAATTAGCATTTCAATTGACGGGCCGCCTTTCATGTGTGAAAGCAGTTCAAATGCGAATTCTGGAGTGATCTCTGCAACTTGCTCTTCACCCAAAATAATTTCTTTTAGAAACTGTGCTTTAACGCCCGCAGCACTGGTTGTTCCTGGTAATGTATTAAAAATAAAGAAATGCAGTGAATCTTTACGGTGCTCGTTATTAGTATCTTTAATTTGATTAATGATTTCTGATACTAGTTCAGCGCTATCGATTGGTTGTGGGTTTAATCCAAGCTCCGTTTTACGGGTTTGGATTTCTTCCATATATTTTGTATACAAACTCATAGAAAACTCTCGGTATTTTACTTGATATGAAGTTAAGCATTTTAACTGATTTTACAGTCTCTAGTAATGCCTAAATGAATAAAGCTTTTCTGCCTAACTATAATTATAGCTAGTTTTACTTACTATACTTTGACGATATTCATTGCTCGAACTTAGATCCTATCGCACCTAAGCCATTAATTGTATAAATATGATTGATTCCGAGTATAAGTGTGGTGAATGTTGATGCGACTGCAATGAGTACTTTTCGGTGTTGGATGAGCCTTTATAATTTTTGGCCAAAAAAAAGGGCTGAAAATTCAGCCCTTACTATATGTTGTGTAAACTTATAGGTTATCTAAGAAACGCTCAGCATCAAGTGCTGCCATACAGCCAGTACCAGCAGAAGTGATTGCTTGACGGTAGATATGATCAGACACATCACCTGCAGCAAAAACACCTGGTACACTTGTTTGTGTTGCATTGCCGTTTAGGCCTGACTCAACCACTAAGTAGCCATCTTTCATTTCAAGTTGGCCAACAAACATATCAGTATTTGGTTTATGACCAATTGCAATAAATACGCCCGCTAAATCAATTTCTTCAGTGGCTTCTGAGTTTGCATCCTTGATACGAACACCGGTAACACCCATTTGGTCGCCCAGTACTTCATCAAGCGTACGGTTATAATGCATGACTACGTTACCGTTTGCTGCTTTTTCAGCGAGGCGATCGGCTAAGATTTTTTCACTGCGGAAGCTATCACGACGGTGAATTACATGTACTTCATCAGCAATGTTCGATAAATAAAGCGCTTCTTCAACCGCAGTATTACCACCACCAACAACCGCAACTTTTTGACCTTTATAGAAAAAACCATCACAGGTTGCACATGCTGACACACCACGGCCTTGGAAGTTAGTTTCAGACTCTAGGCCCAAGTACTTAGCAGATGCACCCGTTGCAATGATCAGCGCATCACACGTGTAAGTACCTTGGTCGCCAGTTAGCGTGAAAGGGCGCTTAGAAACATCAACAGTGTGTATGTGATCAAAGACAATTTCAGTTTCAAAACGCTCGGCATGCTCTTTCATACGATCCATTAATGCTGGACCTGTTAAACCGTGAGCATCGCCCGGCCAGTTTTCAACTTCAGTCGTTGTTGTAAGTTGACCGCCTTGTTGCATACCGGTGATCAATACCGGGTTTAAATTTGCGCGTGCTGCGTAAACTGCTGCAGTGTAACCCGCAGGTCCAGATCCTAAAATTAGCAACTTACAATGTTTTACTTCACTCATGTTTTTATATCCTAAACGTTTAATAGCGTATTAATGCGCTCGATTTTAAGAGAAACAAGAGGGAAGTAAATAAAAGCGGCGATTATTTTTTTTTCTAAATCACAAAGCTGTCAAATATTGTGTACTAGAATCATGATAAGTGTACGATTTGTATGATATCTGAGCTATTAATTCAGTATTAACTCAGCATGCGACGTTAATTCATGACCAAACTGTGTTTTTTTGATATGTTTTAACTAATTTTGATTTGTGACCCTGATTAAGGGTGACCTAAGTGAATAGGCAATTATGTTATTTTGGCAGGAAAAACCCGCGTACGGGTTGACTTCAAAAGACGTTAACGTCTTAACCAATGCACAAGAATATCGCACGCATTTACTAGCACTGATTGCGCAGGCAAAAACACGTATTTATATTACGACACTTTATCTGCAAGATGATGAAGCAGGGCGTGAAGTGTTAGCAGCGTTACATCAGGCTTCATTAGCAAACCCCGCATTAGATGTAAAAGTGTTGGTTGACTTTCATCGTGCCCAACGCGGTTTAATTGGTGCGGCAAAGTCAGATGGTAACGCCAGTTTATATTGTGAATATCAAGAAAAATATCAATCAAATGTACAAATTTTTGGCGTACCAGTAAAAGCAAAAGAACTTTTTGGGGTGCTGCATTTAAAAGGTTTTGTAATTGATGATACGCTGCTTTACAGCGGTGCGAGTTTAAATAATGTGTATTTGCAGTATCAAGAGCGCTACCGGTTAGATCGCTATTTTTTAGTCGAGCAGGCCTCACTATGTGATTCTGTGATTGACTTTATTGAACATGAATTGTTGAGTTCTGAAGCCGTTCCACGTATTGATGTGCGGCCTTTAACAAAGTTTAATGATATTAAAATCGCACAAAAACAATTGATGCGTTCATTAAAGCAAGCTAACTACGCTCACAGTGTGGAGCAAAATGAGCAAGCACTTGGCGTGCGACTATTTTTAGGACTGGGACGACGTAATAACGAGCTTAATCGTGTGATCAAATCCTTATTTGATGCCACCGAGCAAGAGTTAGTGCTGTATACCCCATACTTTAATTTTCCTGCACCGTTAATGCGTTCCTTGCGCCGCTTACTAAAACAGGGCAAGCAAGTAACAATCGTAGTAGGCGATAAAACGGCGAATGATTTTTACCTGCCACCAAGTGAACCATTTAGTAAAATAGGGGCTTTGCCATACTTGTATGAAACGATTTTGCATAAATTTTTAAAATCGCAAAAGCGCCATATTATTAACGGTAATTTAAATGTGTATTTGTGGCAGCATGAAAGTAACTCATTTCATTTGAAAGGTATTTGTGCTGATCGTAAATATCATTTATTGAGTGGCCATAATTTAAATCCTCGTGCCTGGGGATTAGATATCGAAAATGGCATTTTATTAGAAGATCCTGAGCAAAGTCTCATGCCAGCAATCGACAATGAAAGAGCCGAGATATTACAACACTGTCGTCGTTTAAACGGTGCCGAAGATTTAGAAACCATGGACGATTACCCGCCAGCGGTTAAAAAATTGCTGGGGCAAGCTAAGCGTGTCAAAGTTGATTTTATTATTAAGCGTTTTATTTAACGTAAAGTTAGAGACTAAAATGTAAGTACTATAAAAGCAGCGTTTACGCTGCTTTTTGTTGATTTAGCCTCGGAGCTGTTGCCCAACTCCGCTACAATATTTTTGCAAAACTGATGATGGTTATTTTAATATTCAAAGGAACTAACAATGCTTATTAAATCCGCCGAGAAAAAAGATTACGCCTCTTTAATTGAGATCTGGGAAGCTTGCGTTTCTCATACCCATGACTTTTTAACCCAACAACACATAGATGAACTGAAACCATTGATTTTGGCACATTATTTTGATGCTGTTAGTCTTTTTTGTTGTAAAGACAACAGTGGAAAAATAATTGGGTTTATTGGCGTTGCTGGCGGCAATATTGAAATGCTGTTTGTTGAGCCGACTTTCTTTGCGAAGGGGGTTGGCACGTTCTTAATTAATTACGCGATTGATAATTTAGCAGCAACTCATGTTGATGTTAACGAGCAAAACCCTAAAGCCCATGGTTTTTATTTAAGTAGAGGGTTTGAGCAAATAGGGCGCTCTGAATTAGATGGTCAAGGAAAGCCGTTTCCGCTGCTACATATGCGTTTAGCAAAAGTAGTTGAGGCTGACTAAATGGAACTGGTGATTTCAGATTCAATAACTTTAAAGCCATTAGATATTAGTCACGCAGTTGAACTTTACCAAGTTATCGCCGATAGTCGGGAAAATCTGAGTCAATTTTTACCTTGGGTGGATTACGCAATAGATGTTAATTCAACTAAACGTTATATATATGAACGACTACACAGCGGTAAAGCAGGTTCTCAGTGGTTTGCGGTATATATAGAGGATCGCTTAAGCGGTGTATTTGGTATTAAACACATTGATCCTGACAGTAAAGGTGCTGAATGCGGTTATTGGTTAGCTGATTTTGCACGCGGGCAAAGAGCCATGAATCAAGTGCTTACTAAAATAGTGCCTTATATAAAAAATAATAGTCATGCAAAAGTGATTGAGTTTTGTTGTTTAGAGGAAAACTTAGCGAGTATAAAGGTTGTGCAACGCGCAGGCGCACAATTTAAATATTATCAAAAAGAGACATCAATCTTCCTTGCTAATCAGCAACAGCAGCGTTTGGGTGTTTATGAAATAAAGCTAACGTGATCTGTGTTCATGGTAAGTAAAAAAAGCGCAATACAATTAATATCGCGCTTTATTATTATCGCTAACTCGCTAACTCGCTAACTCGCTAACTCGCTAAAACGTCCACTCAACATGAAATTGCGGTACCGACTCAGTGGTATCGGTCCCTAGCTTATTGTGCCAATATTGCCACTCAAGGCCAAGTAGTAAGGTGTTTTCTTTCATGCTGATGGCATTACCCAAGTCCCAAGTAATAATAGGCTGCGCTAAGATCCACGCCTTAACATCTTCACCAAATTCATTTTCGCGCTCAGCAATATATTCAACATGGCCAGTTATATTAAATTTTTGTGAACCAATCGAAAACGGGTAACCCCATGCAACATCTAGCATCCAGCTGTTAGTTTCAATAGGCGCGCCACCACGCGCAACACCCTCGTTATCATCTATATAGGCCGTAACTAGGGTTGATAAAAAACTAAATCCTTTCGCTTGCCAATTTACTTTAACACCGGGTAAATACTTCAATACCTTAGCATCACCTGCGGCGTTAAAGCCCGCTGTTAATCCAACGTCAGCAATAGCGCCAAACGAAAAGTCATTACCGGTTATTTTAGAAAGGCTAAAAGTTGAATACCATTCGCCATAAAAGTCACGGTCTTGATAGCCATCATCAACATTATCATTAATGTAATCTATGAAGAAAAAGTTATCACCATAGTCATAGCCAGAGGCGTGTTGCAGTGAAGCGATTGATGTACCTGCTTCTTGTTCAGTAAATGGGTTTTTAAAATCGCCGTAGTTTAAATGTAGTTGCGTTGTGCTCCAATTTGCAGCAAAGCTAGATGTACTAACTGCACAAAGGGCGAATAAAGATAATGTTGATTTTATATTCATAACTATATGTTTAATGGGGAGTAAAGTGCAAAGTATAGCAGATACGCCCAAACGTGAGCGCATCTGGTTAAGTATTTATGCCTTATTTCGGCGTAGACAAATTACAGCTATAGCAGTAAATGCCAATATAAAGCAGTAGTAAGATGAGGTTGATACTTGCCATGGGCTAATTTTAAATGTTGCGCCAAGTAGTAACGCTTGTGCACCATAAGGGAGAGATCCTTGCGTAACACAGGCGAAAATATCCAGTAAGCTTGCTGAACGCTTACCGCTGATCTCACCATCATCGGCAAGTTTTTTGGCGATAGGACCGGCAACAATAATCGACACGGTATTATTCGCTATACATACGTTGCTGGTCATAACTAACGCGGCAATACCAAGTTGATCTGCCACTTTTCGGTGCCATTTTGCAATGACTTTAGTAATGGCTTGAATCTTTTGCGCGATATAATCAAGGCCACCGTTAATACGAATAAACTCTGATAAGCCACCAATAAACATCGACAGCAAGAATATTTCTTGCATATCAGTAAAGCCCTTATAAATGTCTTTTACAAAGCTGGCTCCTTCATAACTGCCAGTAAAGCCCATCAGTGCCGCAAATATAATACCGCTGAACAGCACCACAAATACATTAAAGCCCATCACCGCTAGTACTAAAATAAATGCATAAGGTAGTACTAATAGAATATCGTAATCTTTAGTTTCTACTGCTTGAGCCGCAGGAGTTAAAAAGAATAATAAACCAATAGTGAGGATAGCTGCTGGTAATGCGATTTTTAAATTCTCACGGAATTTATCTTTCATCTCACAGCCTTGGGTACGCGTTGCAGCAATGGTGGTATCAGAAATAATTGATAAGTTATCGCCAAACATCGCACCTGACACAATCGTACCGGCCATTAATGCTGGATCAATACCGGTTTTAATAGAGACCGCATACGCAATCGGGCCAATCGCCCCGATAGTGCCCATTGAAGTACCCATGGCCGTAGATACTACCGCTGCAATTAAAAATAAGCCCGGTAAAAGTAATGCTGGTGGAATAAGTGATAAACCGGCGTTAACAACCGCATCCACGCCGCCTGTTGCACCTGCGACGGCAGAAAATGCCCCAGCAAGTAAATAAATTAAGCACATGGTAATGATGTTGTTGTGACCGGCACCTTTTATAAAGGTTTCTACACTGTGGTTAATGGTGTTTTTATTTAACATAAACGCCAGCATAATCGCCGGTAAAATAGCAACAGGGGCAGGGAGCTGATAAAAAGCGTAATCGACCCCTTGTGATTGCAGGTATAAACCCGCACCTAAAAATAAGGCCACAAAGGTTAATAGGGGGAGCAAAGATAGTTTTGCTGTTGTTTTATTAAATGATGGCTGCATCATATTCCTCGTTAGATAACTTCTTGCACAACTAACACAGCCAAAACATCCCTCTTTTAGCTGAATTTAGTTGTCATACCTACCACAATGATAAGTACCTCAACAGCGCCCGCAAGCCAAAGACCAAATCGGCGCAAAGAAAGAAGTTTAAATGTATAGATGGCTAAAGTCTATGGGTATCTGTTATTATTATTTTTTAAAAGGCTTACCTGACTATTACACGAGTTTTAGATAAAATCTAGCCAACACAAAAAATGCATAGGTTATTAATATGAATCGAATAGGCGTATTTGGCGCAAACGGAAGAATGGGGTTGGCATTAATTGAAGCCGCTCACAAAAATAATCATACCGAGCTTAGTGCAGCCTATGTACGCAGCAGTTCTCCCTTATTAAATATTGCCGTTAATCAATTAAATAGCGCAGCACCTGCGACAATTAATTTTAGTGATGAACGCAACGTTGACAATACCGACGTACTGATTGATTTTACGCTCCCAGCGGGTATGCGTGAGCATTTAAAAACAGCTGTTGCACAAAATATCCCGATGGTGATTGGCACCACCGGTTTAAATGACGACGATATGCTGGCGTTACAAACGGCTGCCAAGCAGATTCCAATTGTGTTTGCGCGAAATTACAGCGTAGGCGTAAATTTACTGTTGAATTTAGTGCAAACCGCCGCCACTAAATTCGGTGATGATTTAGATATCGAAATTTTTGAAGCGCATCATCGCCATAAAATAGATGCGCCATCAGGCACTGCACTTGCCATTGGTGAGGCAATTGCCGATGCAAAAGGGTGGGTGCATGATGAGGTTGCGGTATTTGATCGCAGCCGAGTAGAAACAGAAAAATCGCAAAATGAAATTGGTTATTCGGTGCTCCGAGGCGGAGATATAGTTGGTGAACATACCGCATATTTCGCAACTTCTGGCGAAAGGCTTGAATTAACTCATAAAGCAAGTTCTCGAATGACCTTTGCATTAGGCGCAGTAAGAGCTGCGGGCTGGTTGAAAAATAAGCCTGCAGGACTTTATGACATGCAAGATGTCCTCGACTTGAAGTAGTTTAGTTACTTTTTTGGGTGTTTGGTGGCTTTTTTGGCTTATAGGGCTTATTTTTACTGATTATTGAAATAGGGTTAGACCTAAAAGGCAAATTACTATAAAATAGCGCTAATTTGCCAAAAATTCATAATTGCGTGTTTCCAATCGCTATAAACGGGTAGTAAAGCAAATGACTTTACTCCCGTTTTTTACTGTTAGGAGGTTAACTTGACTAAATCCGCTCTGTTAGTTCTAGAAGACGGCACAGTGTTTCGCGGTACTGCAATCGGCGCTGACGGCATGTCTGTCGGTGAAGTAGTATTCAATACATCAATGACTGGTTATCAGGAAATTCTGACTGACCCTTCATACGCGGAACAAATCGTAACTTTGACGTACCCACACATAGGTAATACGGGTACTAACAGCGAAGACGAAGAAGCGAGTCACATTTGGGCTAAAGGCCTAGTGATCCGTGATTTGCCACTGCTAGCAAGTAATTTCCGTAACGAGCAATCGTTAGATGATTACTTAAAAGAACGTAATATCTTAGGTATTGCAGACATCGACACTCGTAAGCTTACCCGTATTTTGCGCGATAAAGGCGCTCAAAACGGTTGTATTATTGCAGGTGACGAATTAGATGAAAACCAAGCGCTCGCAGCTGCGCAAGCCTTCCCAGGCTTAAAAGGTATGGATTTAGCGAAAGTAGTATCAACCAAGGAAAATTTCGAGTGGCGTGAATCAAGCTGGACATTAGGCGCAGGGTTCAAAACTCTAAACGCAGCCGATGAAAAGTTTCACGTTGTTGCTTATGATTTCGGTGTGAAGCGTAATATTCTCCGTATGCTTGTAGACCGTGGTTGTAAATTAACCGTTGTACCTGCACAAACCTCGGCAGCTGACGTGTTAGCACTTAACCCAGATGGTATCTTCTTATCGAATGGCCCGGGCGATCCTGAACCGTGTACTTACGCCATTGAAGCAATTAAAGCCTTTTTAGAAACTGAAATTCCTATTTTTGGTATCTGTTTAGGTCACCAATTGTTAGCCCTTGCCTCGGGTGCAAAAACAGTGAAAATGAAGTTTGGTCATCACGGTGGTAACCACCCAGTGAAAGATTTAGACCGTAACGTAGTAATGATCACTGCGCAAAACCATGGTTTTGCTGCCGATGAAACAACGTTACCAGATAACCTTCGTGCTACGCATAAATCGTTATTTGACGGAACGTTGCAAGGTATTCACCGCACCGACAAACCTGCTTTTAGCTTCCAAGGTCACCCTGAAGCAAGCCCAGGTCCACACGATGCAGCCCCATTATTTGACCACTTCATCGATTTGATGCAAGCGCGTAACAACTAATTAAACCGGAGTAACAATGCCAAAACGTACCGACATAAAAAGCATTCTTATCCTAGGCGCAGGCCCGATTGTAATCGGCCAAGCCTGTGAATTTGACTACTCTGGTGCTCAAGCGTGTAAAGCACTTAGAGAAGAAGGCTATCGAGTTATTTTAGTTAACTCAAACCCTGCAACAATTATGACCGATCCTGATATGGCTGATGCGACCTACATCGAGCCAATTCATTGGGAAGTGGTAGAAAAAATCATTGAAAAAGAAAAGCCAGATGCAGTACTACCTACAATGGGTGGTCAAACCGCATTGAACTGTGCGCTAGAACTAGACAAGCACGGTGTATTGGCAAAGCATGGTGTTGAGCTAATTGGCGCAACAGCTGATGCAATCGATAAAGCAGAAAACCGCGAACGTTTCGATATCGCAATGAGAAATATCGGTTTAGAATGCCCGCGTGCTGAAATTGCTCATTCAATGGATGAAGCAAAAGACATCATCAAACGCATTGGTTTACCGTGTATTATTCGACCTTCTTTCACTATGGGCGGCACCGGCGGCGGTGTGGCGTATAACTTAGAAGAGTTTGAAGAAATTTGTGAACGCGGTTTAGACCTTTCTCCAACCAGCGAGCTATTGATTGATGAATCATTGATCGGTTGGAAAGAGTACGAAATGGAAGTTGTGCGTGACAAAAACGACAACTGCATTATCGTTTGTGCAATTGAAAACTTTGACCCAATGGGTGTTCATACTGGCGATTCAATCACCGTTGCTCCTGCGCAAACATTAACTGACAAAGAATACCAATTAATGCGTAATGCCTCTATGGCAGTACTGCGTGAAATTGGTGTTGAAACAGGTGGCTCAAACGTACAGTTTGGTGTTAATCCTGATGACGGCCGTATGGTTATTATCGAGATGAACCCACGTGTATCACGTTCATCAGCACTTGCTTCAAAAGCAACTGGTTTCCCGATTGCTAAAATCGCGGCTAAGCTAGCGGTAGGCTACACACTTGATGAACTACAAAACGACATCACCGGTGGTAAAACACCTGCGTCGTTCGAGCCATCAATCGACTATGTAGTAACAAAAATTCCTCGCTTTAACTTTGAAAAATTTGCTGGTGCAAACGACCGTTTAACCACGCAAATGAAATCTGTAGGCGAAGTAATGGCGATTGGTCGTAACCAACAAGAGTCGTTACAAAAAGCATTACGTGGTCTGGAAGTTGGCGCAACGGGTTTCAACCCAATCGTGGCACTTGACGATCCGAAAGCGAAAGAGAAAATCATCCGTGAATTACGTGAGCCAGGCGCTGAGCGTATTTGGTATATTGCTGATGCAATGCGTCACGGCATGAGCGTTGAAGAAGTGTTTCAGTTAACCAAAGTTGACCGTTGGTACTTAGTACAGATTGAAGATATCTTAAAAGACGAAGCTAAAATTGCCGAAGTGGGCATGGCTGGCTTAAGCGCTGATTTCCTTCGTAAGTTAAAACGTAAAGGTTTTGCTGATCCTCGTATCGCTGAAATTGCCGGTGTGTCTGAAGCTGAAATTCGTAAAAAGCGTCATTTATTAAACATCGTGCCAGTATACAAGCGCGTTGATACGTGCGCTGCAGAATTTAGCTCTGATACTGCATACATGTACTCAACGTACGATGAAGAGTGTGAAGCTAACCCATCTGATCGTGATAAAATCATGGTTATTGGTGGCGGTCCTAACCGTATCGGTCAAGGTATTGAATTTGATTACTGTTGTGTTCACGCAGCCCTTGCACTACGTGAAGACGGTTACGAAACTATCATGGTTAACTGTAACCCTGAAACGGTTTCTACCGACTACGATACGTCAGACCGTTTATACTTTGAACCAATTACCCTTGAAGACGTACTTGAAATCGTACGTGTAGAAAAGCCTGTTGGTGTAATCGTGCAATACGGTGGTCAAACACCACTTAAACTTGCCCGTGAACTTGAAGCTAACGGCGTGCCAGTAATTGGTACTTCACCAGATGCGATTGACCGTGCAGAAGACCGTGAGCGTTTCCAACAACTTGTTGAGCGTTTAAACCTGCTTCAGCCTGAAAATGCCACTGTGACTTCAACTGAAGAAGCGATTTTAAAATCAGCTGAAATTGGTTTCCCACTGGTTGTACGTCCTTCGTATGTACTAGGTGGTCGCGCAATGGAAATTGTGTATGACGAGCAAGACTTACGTCGTTACATGACCGAAGCCGTATCTGCATCAAATGAAGCACCAGTACTACTTGACCGTTTCTTAGATAATGCGATTGAAGTTGACGTTGACGCAATTTGCGACGGCGAGCAAGTGATCATCGGCGGCATCATGGAACACATTGAACAAGCGGGTGTTCACTCAGGTGACTCAGCCTGTTCATTACCAGCCCATTCGTTATCACAAGAAGTGCAAGACGTAATGCGCAAGCAAGTAACTGACATGGCACTGGAGCTTGGCGTGGTTGGTTTGATGAATACACAGTTTGCTGTTAAAGATGGCAAAGTGTACTTAATCGAAGTAAACCCACGTGCAGCGCGTACGGTACCGTTCGTATCAAAAGCGACCGGTGTGGCACTTGCAAAAGTAGCGGCACGTTGTATGGCGGGTCAATCTTTAGCAAGCCAAGGCATTACTAAAGAAGTGATACCACCTTACTACAGCGTAAAAGAAGTGGTATTGCCATTTGCTAAGTTCCAAGGTGTGGATCCTATCCGTGGCCCTGAAATGCGCTCTACTGGTGAAGTAATGGGTGTCGGTGATACATTCGCCGAAGCCTTTGCAAAAGCACAATTAGGTGCAAGCAACACTTTACCACGCGGTGGCCGCGCGTTACTATCTGTGCGTAATAGCGATAAGCCACGTATTGTTGAACTAGCTAAAACCATGACAGACCTAGGTTTTGAACTAGATGCAACAGGTGGCACAGCCGCTGCACTTGAAGATGCTGGTATTGCAGTACGTCGTGTAAACAAAGTATTTGAAGGTCGCCCGCACATTCTTGATAGAATCAAAAATGGCGAGTATAGCTATATCGTTAATACTACCGAAGGTCGCCAAGCGATCGAAGATTCGAAGGTGTTACGTCGTGGTGCATTGCAACACAAAACTAACTATACAACGACCTTGAATGCGGCATTTGCTAACTGTACTGCTAACCAAGCAGACGACCGCAGCAAAGTGACGTCAGTTCAAGAACTACACCTGCGATTGAACTAAGGAAATGTGCCAAGGCCGTTTATCGGCCTTGGGATTAAGTGAGAAAAGTATGCAAACAATTCCGATGACTGTTCGTGGCGCAGATTTAATGCGCAAAGAACTTAACGAATTAAAAACAGTTACCCGTCCAAAAATTGTATCTGATATTGCAGTTGCACGTGAACATGGTGACTTAAAAGAAAACGCTGAATATCATGCAGCGCGTGAGCAACAGGGTTTTTGCGAAGGCCGTATTCAAGAAATTGAAGCTAAGCTTTCAAATGTACAAATCATTGATGTGACTAAACTACCAAATACGGGTAAAGTTATTTTTGGTACCACAGTAACAATCGTTAATGTTGAGACTGATGCTGAAGTTAAATACCAAATTGTTGGTGATGATGAAGCAAGTATTAAAGATAACCGTATTTCGGTTAATTCACCGATTGCCCGTGGTTTAATTGGTAAACAAGCAGATGATGCTGTGATCATTAAAACCCCGAAAGGCGACGTGGAATACGAAATCATTGAGGTTGAGTACATTTAATTACTTTACTCATTTTCACGTTTTTAAAAACCGATGCTTGCATCGGTTTTTTTATGCCATAAACAATCTCGACATTTCTTAATAAATTGGGTACGTTAAGCTAACGTATTGATAATTTGCAGATGTTGATGACAGCAATTACTTTTCCTGACGCATTAAAAAACGGCGATAAAATTGCCATTTGCGCATTTTCATCCGGTGTTAAGAGTATCTTTCACCCACGCCTGGAACGCGTACTTTCTGGCTTAACACGCCGTGGCTACCAAGTAGTCGAAGGTAAATGCTTAAGACAACAAAGTAGCCCAGCAAAACAACGCGCTGATGAGCTAATGGCATTCTTACTTGATGACAGCATTGCCGCAATTATGCCGCCGTGGGGTGGTGAGCTTGCCATGGAAATACTTCAGTATATTGATTTTAATGCGGTTAAATCTGCCAAGCCAAAGTGGTTAGTAGGTTTTTCAGATGTGAGCACGTTTGCCTGTATGCTTACAGTGCGATGTGGTTGGGTAACACTTCATGCTGCAAATCTAATGCAATTACATCCTAACGAGAAAGACAATTACTGCTTGCAAGTTTTTGATGTTCTGGCGCTTGAGAAAAATGGCTATTTCGAACAGGTGCCTGCCAAGTATTATCAGAATAAAGTGATTGATTACGCAAAAGAGCCAGATGCATTATTTGATTATTCTCAGCCTAGTCAATGGCGCTGCCTAAACTATCAAGACTCAAGGCAAGTAGAGCTGACGGGGCGGTTATTTGGTGGCTGTTTAGACTCACTTAACGTGTTACTGGCTTCTCCATATCTTGATCTGCATAACTTTAAGCAAACATATGCGCCAGAAGGTTTACTACTTTATTTAGAAAATGCAGATCTTTCACCTACAGCAGTGGCCCGTACTTTAATGGCGTTGCGGTTAAATGGTGTGTTTGCTGATATTAACGGTATTATTCTGGGGCGTAGTGCTTTGCTTAGCTCTCCAGAGCAAGACATTGATTATTACCAAGCCCTTGAGCTTGCGTTAGGTAATTGTTTATTCCCAGTTATCATCGACGCTGATATCGGACATGTTGCACCCAATTTATGTTTAGTGAATGGCGCGTTTTGCAGTTTTAAAGCCACTATAGATAAAGGCTTAGTCTTCAATGCGAGCCTAGTGACCACTTTGCAATAGAACTTCGTACCTAATTGGTGATAAAGATGCATATTAAGGCAATGGCGTTAATATGCATCTTTCGCGATACGTAATTATTTTGAATCAGATAACCTTTCGACTAATTCAACACGCCGATTCAGCTCTCGACCTAATTCGTTTTTGTTAGTGGCTGCGGGAGAATAGGGGCCAACACCTTGAGGTATTAATCTTGTTTTAGCGATACCATAGTCAGCAATTAAAGCTTTAACGACCGCATCAGCCCGACGTTTAGAAAGGTCTAAATTATATTCAGCAGAGCCTTTATCATCTGTGTGACCAACAACATACAAACTCAATCCCTTATTTTTTTCTAAAACTTGCGCAATGACATCCAATGATTGTTTAGATTCAGGCTTTATGACCGCTTTATCGTAGTCAAATAACACCCCATAGATTGAGGCTTTACCTTTTTGCTTAAGTTGCTCTAACACTTTATCGCTATTTGTCTCTATTAACCCAGTTAATAATGGCTCGCTCTGCATCACTACAAGCTGAATACGAGAATCGCCTTCATAGTTACCTATAAAAAAAGCTACATAGGTAGTTTGGCCCTCAACAGTACTTTTCATAACTTGGTATCGAGGTTGGCGCCAGTAATTATAAGCTTGTTTTACAGCGAGTTTATCCCCTAACTTTTGTAAATCCTCACGGATTAATCTATCTCTGGTGTTACCACTGCATGAATCTTTTTGACAAGAGAATACCGTTTCAAACCCTTCTTTTACTAAAGCACTTAGATAATTATGATAAATTTTTAGCGTTGACACCCTGTTTACGACATAAGTAATTTGGGTTAAGTCTCCGGTAACGTCTAGCATTGGGAGTGTCTTTGTTTTTGTATCAACAATACCAACAGGAATGCTGAATTCTTCATAATCAACCTGTTTGTAATCTTCAATATAACTACTAGGGTAGCGACTTATTAATGGATGATCTGCTGAGCCCCCTTTATCTTTACGCGGTGCCTTGGTTATCTGTTTATTATTGTGTTTGGTAAATGCGTCAAAATTGGCAGTGACAAGTCCTGATTCAATGTCTTTTATATCCACTGTGGTTAATAATACTCGCGTCGTATTTTTATACTGACCAACAAATAACGAAATAGCAGCATCGGGGGACTCATCCCCTTTTGTGGCGAAAATATAGTGAGGTTGTTGGAATTGATTACTAGGGTTAAAGTAGCTAGACTTTTCAGCTAATAATTTTCTTTGTTCACGTTTATCTCCTGAATAACAATCACTTAAAGAACATGTATAAACCACTTTAAAACCAGCATCACTTAACGCACTTTCATAATTTTTTGTTACCTTTAACGAAGCAACATTTTTTATCGTATAAGCGTAATGGCCTGTATCACCAATGAATTTTTTATACTCAAATTGTTGAGACTTTTCAGCTGTAGCAACAAACTTTGTAACAAGGCGAGTTTCTTCACCCGCTAAAATAACGGAGTTCTCCAGCTTGGCACTTGGATAGGGGGAAAGCAAAGGCTCTGCGTGTAGGTTAAATACACATATTAGGGGGGCGATACAAAATATAAGTACCTTGGTTATTTTGTTATTCATTGAAATTCCTTTTATTAATGAAGGTAAACATTGTATTTAAAAAATAAGTTGGCCTAATTAAACTTTATAAAAAAGAATAAATCGCAATTTTTTAACGCTTACAAATTTTGCTGGCGTTGATAGTAACTTTACAGGCTTGAGTGTCAGTTGATTGCCAATGCTGGATATCGGATGGCGCAGTACAGCCAGCATCTTCAATAAGTAAAATGTCATCCTCACACAGTAATAAAATGGCATTTTTATCTTGAATGAAAACTTTTAACTGATAGCCCTCAAAAGGGGTGAGTTTGTTTTTATTGCTGTTGATAGCAGCCATTAGTAATGCTTGCGGATCAGTATAGGTTTTGGTGCTGAACTTTAATGTGCCATCAACCGCGGCTGAAATATCTTTTAGTTGTGATGCAAGATCAGCCATCTTTTCTGGATCATGTGCATTAGCTAGGCTAGAGCAGCCCACAGATAAAACAATTACTAAGATTAGAGTTAAGTATTTCATTTTAAATATTCCACGCGGTTAAGTTGCCATTTTCGTCTTTACCGTTGTCTAAATTCCAATTACAAATTTGCCAGCACTCTCCATCATTAAAAATAGCATTAGCAATAATCGATATAAAATACTGTATATTTTCAACCGCTAAATTAAAAATGTCGTCGTAGTGCATTGGGCCATTTGGAGTATTAAGCTGCTCAATGTAAGTGTAATCAATCTCATCTTGGCGAGGGTAGAGTAGCCCATTGTTTGCCGCAACATGCCTTGCCCATGGGAAGAGTCGATATCCTTCTTCAGCATGATCAACAACCAGTTGAAAGCCTGAATGCCACGCATCAAAGTCAGGAGCTGCTGATTGTGTGTAATCTGGGTGGATATGCGATAAAACATGCTGCCACAGTTGTTTAATATCTTCATCAAGGCAGTTATTTTGGCTGCTACATGAGCCGATATTAAGCCGAAAGCGATCAGCAAGGCCAATTTCACCCAAGTTTAACCTTGGCCAAATGTAAGCGTCTTGATTCATTTCACAAGTGCGGTGGTCAGTTTGGTTTTGCTCATACGGGCCCACTTTAAGCTCGACCACCGGATGAATGGTGATATCAGCTGCAACATGCGACATATAACCACACAGCCAAGCAAAGCATTTCTCTTGCGCTGATCCCTCTAGATTTTTGCAATACTTTACTGCTTCTTTAATTACATCACCGGTATTGTGATAATGCATTAAATCAGCCCATTTATTTTGCTCTGAATTACCCACAGCTAAATAAGGGTAGTCAGGCGATACACAGCCTAACTCAAGGTATTTTTGATTTTGACTTAAGATCAGCTTTGCTTTGGTAGGAATATTCATTCCAATCAGGGCGTTATTCTCAGTAGCTAAGTTAGCCGCAGTAATGTGTGCAAAGGCACCTGGCATCAGTAAATCCTTCTACTTAGTAGTTTTGTTAATATATTTGCAATTGATCCAAGTTGCAATGGTTAAGTAATTAGTCAAATAGGCTTATTAGTTAGCTTTAAAATGGACTGCGTAATTTTAGTTATCAATAAACGTAACTTGAGCTTAAATCCATCGAGCTCACAGGCTACTGCCAAGCTCTAAAATGGCTATCTATTTTAGTAGGAGTTTAGTTGCCAAGAAGCGGAGACAAAACTAGCTGAGTTGGGCATAACTCAAGCATATCTTTTAGAGGAATCGGCTTATGGTGAGTGTTGACTCGTTTATTCACAGGGTAAAGGAGTTTATGATGGAGCTAAAAAAGACAGTGAGCGGGTCAGCGGCACGAGCTAAGCGTGCCGCATCAGTTGTTACTCAACGATAAATGTAATGCGTTTATGACTCGAATAAGGAGCTATATCATCTTTTGCATAAACAAGCACTTGATAGTTACCTGAGGAAACTAAAGGCAATATTGCTGTATCACTTGTTTCGTTACCAATAGATGCAGCCCTGCCATTTGGCAATAATACGAGCCATGTGTAGGTAATGGGATCTGTTTCTTTGTCATAGGCGTGTGCTTTGAGTGTTAAATTACTGCCTTTGATTTTATTCCCGAACATCTCAACATCGATAATGGTCGGCGCGGAGTTATCGGGATCTTCTACTTTGATTGCGACAAACCTGTTCGTGGTGTTTTCTCCGTCAGAGGCGGCGACTTGTAAAATGTAAAAGCCAGCAACATCAAAACGAACTCTAGCGCGGCTACCTGCTTCAGCAATAATATCTGCTTGGCTATTCGCTGGCCTATTTAGCCACTTCCAGCTCAACTCTACTTGCGCGCCCTCAGGATCTTGTACTTCAGCGTAGAATAATTGCTCTGATAGGGTAAAGGTATTAAGCAATGGGCTTGGCAAGACGTTAAGTGCTGGTGGTGCATTTTGGTCGGAACTAAATGAAATTGCTGTTTTACCAGCATCGCTCTGTTTCTCTGAGACCGTTATCGTTTTTACGACTGATTCCGTACGGTCACTATTTCTATCTTTGAGTGTAAAACGAACCTTGTATTCACCGGCAACATCTGGAATAAAGAAGGAGATATACGACATAGTATAAGCTAATGTTACCTTGCTGGTAGCAGGAACACTGTCGAAGCTAAACATAGGAGTCGCAAAATTGTATTGCATGCTGTCTTTTGCATCAAGGTTAATAAACTCGTTCACTTCAGCGGTTTCAGGTGCGTCAAATGATGCTATGAGCTCTGGTCTATCATCATATACTTCTATCTGTTTAGTTACCGTTTCTGAATAGGCTTTACCATCATGTACCGTTAAGCTGATCGTGAATATGCCATAGTCTCTTCCTTCAAAACTAGCACTTTGTCCTTCAGGGTTGGTGAGAAAGAAGTCTAATGCATTGTTAGCACTGGTAACTTGCCACTTATAATAAATATTATCGCCATCAGCATCTGAGCTATTTTTTCCACTTAGTGTTACTTGCTTATTTTTACCCGCTTTTTCCTCAAAAGGAGTAATAACAGCTGTTGGGGCATGATTTTTTGGCTCAATCGGTTTATCTGAAATGCTCACTGACGCTGTAGCAATAGACTCTGTTGAACCTGACTTAATGATTAGCTGAATTTGATATGTACCAGCTATATCGGCAACAAACTCGCTCATTAGGCTGCTATTATTTGCTATTTTTGCAGAGCTATTATCAGGCTTTTCAATAATTGACCAATCCACGCTTGAAATGGCAGGAACAATGCTACTTGTTCCTACTAATCTGACCGTTGAACCGGTGTATACCGATTGGATCGGATTGATTTTAGCAGTAATGGCACCTGAGCCGGTTGAACTATCGGTAGATGTATCGCTATCACTGAGATTATTATTTTCTACTTGTGGCTTAGTTGAACTACCTGAACCGCCGCACGCGGTTAGTGTTACCCCAAGAAATAAAGCCAATAATATTAATTTTTTATTCATTTTAATGTCCCTATACTTTATCCTGGCAAACAAAATACATGCTTTAGAATATTTAATCTAGTTAAAATTTGTTCAGCACAAAGGTCAGCTTGTGCAAATATAGAAGTTAAGTTAAAAGCCCTCAGTAAAAAGTTAAAACTGCAATTGTGCAGTCATTTTCGTGCGCGCAATTTAGGTTTAAGCGGATTAATAACTTATTAAATAGAAAAAATGAAAGTAACCTTGTAGTAAAAGATTAACTCTTAATCTAAAAAGTAAGTGTGGTGGAACAGCATTGTTTGTTCAATTAGAGTGGCTGTCTAGTTTTATAATTTCGCATTCAAGATATATAGGCTTTGCGAAAGCACCTATAGAAAATAAAAGTGTTTTAATAACAATATATTAAAGAGGTATTTTAACTTCTTTGAATAGAATTTTGATATGGCTTTTCGGGCAGTATAGAGCACATATAATATATTTAATTCTCGATAATTACAGCTGTGCCCGAAGCAACGATAAATAACATACCTGATTTACCACCGCCTGATATCTCACTGTAGTCTAGATCAATACCTATTACGGCATTAGCACCAACAGAGATAGCCTCTTTCCTGAGTTCAGTTAGTGCTGTTTGACGGGCATCTCTAAGCGTGTTTTGTATGCTGTTACTGCGACCTCCAAAAGTATCACTAAAACTTGCAAAAATATCTTTAAAAATGTTCATGCCATAAGCGCATTCGGCAATAATAACATCAATACGTTTTGTAATATTTAAGTTTAGAGCTGTTTCGGTTGTCAGTAGTACGTCTTTTGCTTCAACTTTGTTTAGTTTACTTGCAATAGCGTGTTCTATTTTCTGTTTATCATAGTCTTGTTTGGCTTTACTGCCATTAACACCATATTTTCTGGTTAGGTGGATATCTTTAGCTTTCTCTATTGTGTTAGCTACAGACTCAGAAATTTGTGTTAAGTATTTACCATAATAGAGCACATCGTAATGGTTTTGGTTTTGCTGGGTTCTGATTCCCGCTAATCCAAATTCTTTGTTCATGAATTTAAGGTAAGGCAAAGATATTTCGATTTCATTGCTGTTTAGGTCAGCTAGGTTTGTATCGTCGAAGCCTTCTATGAAAGCATCGCATTCTTTCATACCATGATTTTTATAAATACCAGATTGGCTGTAGAGCGTTGTTAAGTTGCATAAAAATTGGCCTTTATACCAAATGGCTGCAATAGCATTATGCCCGTCTTTCTTTAATGCGTATGCTAAGTCTGATGTATTATATGTGTTACCAGTTATATTATTTATTAGCTCTTTATCTTTTAAGCTCCAGTCAGGCTTAGTATTTGATGGTGTTGATTTATCACTTTTAGAAAAAAACATATCTCTCCTTAGAAACTTTAATAGTAAAAAGTAGCTTGATTGTAGAATTGAACTTCAAGCATATGCTGATAGCTATACAAACATGCTTTAACTCTGCCAACCAAACATTAGCATATAAAAGGGTATAATATGACTTAATAAAGGGGAGTTATGCAAAATTCACATCGAATAGAAAACGATAAACTAATTTTTAAAGCGCTGGTGGAATTGCTCAATCAATCTAGCCGATACAAAAATCCTAGTTGTTATGCTTTAGTAAATCACCTTAATAATAAAGGTATTAAGACAAGCTGGGGGAACAATTGGACTCGGAAAAGCTTATTTAGGTATCTACAAAGAAACGGCTTTCTGGTGTGTGGGGCTTACGCAATAGCTTAGATCAATACACGAAACTAGCTAAGTTTATTTAGGGTATTTTCAGATATCGTAAAACGGGAGTTTCGTAACCAGTACGCACGAACAGCTAAATGAAGTAAGCTTTATTTCCCAGCTATAAAATGAGTAGAGTGGCTACAGATTGGCTACACGAAAGGCTTTTAAAGAAAACAACTTATATATAAATGAGGTTAAGTTGTTGAATTAAATGGTCGGTATGGAGAGATTCGAACTCTCGACCCCTGCCACCCCATGACAGTGCGCTACCAAGCTGCGCTACATACCGACGTTGCAAGCAATAGTACGTATATTTTTTCAAAAATCAATAAGCTTTTGTTTGTTTGAACATTTATTGCACGTACTGAGTGAAATAAATCATTTTATGAGGATGTTTAGTTATTTATCCACTCATTGATCGATTTATACATCACATCTCGTAGTATAGGTTGAGCAGTTTTGTTAGGGTGTATGTTGTCGTTTTGCATCAGGCTATTATCAGCAGCGACATTCAAGATAAAAAATGGCATTAAATGGCTGTTTGTGGCACCCGCAACCTCAGCAAAACTAGCGGTAAATAATCCGGTATAACGTGGCCCATAGTTAGGCGGGATGTGTACTTCCATAATCGCTACTTTGGCATCAGCTTGCTTGCTCTTGCTTACTAAACTGGCTAGGTTTTCTTTTAGGCGTTTAATTGGAAAGCCACGCAGGCCGTCGTTACCACCAAGCTCTATAAGTACATGGCTCGGTTGAAACTCATTAAGTAGGGCGTCTAAACGACGCAGTGCGCCACCGGTGGTTTCGCCACTGATACTGGCATTGATAAGTTGGATTGGTGCTTGCTCGTTGTCGTACTTATCTTGTAACAGTTTAACCCAGCCTTGCTCTTGTTTTAAGCCGTAGGCGGCGCTTAAACTATCACCTAAAATTAAAATTGTGTTGTCAGCTGCCGCACTAAGTGGTTTGATTACTAATAGTAAAACGAAAATAAAACGTAGGATTGAATACATCATATGTCAGCGCTATCTCAATTAAATATCATTCAGGTTAAAGGTCTTTCTAAAACGGTTAATACCCTTGAAGGGGATTTGCCCATCCTCAGTGACATCACCTTTAATGTCAAGTCTGGAGACTCAGTTGCTGTAGTTGGTACCTCCGGTTCAGGTAAATCAACTTTATTAAGTTTGCTCGCAGGGCTTGACCAATCGACTCAGGGATCAATCTATTTAGATGGTGAGCCACTGCATGAACTTGATGAAGAAGCGCGTGCGGCATTAAGAGCTGCAAAAGTCGGTTTTGTATTTCAATCATTTATGTTGGTACAGAGTTTAACAGCACTTGAGAATGTGATGTTACCGGCAGAGCTCGCTGGTGAAAAAAATGCCAAGCAACATGCACTCGATCTACTGGAAAAAGTAGGTTTAAGTCATCGAATTGAGCATTATCCGTCACAATTGTCTGGTGGTGAGCAGCAACGTGTAGCGATTGCTCGCGCATTTATTGGCACACCAAAGATTTTATTCGCCGATGAGCCATCAGCAAATCTTGATAGCAAAAATGGTAAGTTAATTGAGTCACTGTTATTCGAGCTTAATCAGCTTCATGGCACGACGTTGATTTTAGTCACACATGACGAGGCGTTAGCAGCAAAGTGCCAGCATGTGTTACAAATTGAAGCGGGTCAATTAGTTAAAAATACCAATGAGGCTATGGCGAATGTGGGTTAAATTAGCATTAAAATTATTTAGCCGTGAATTTCGCCGTGGTGAACTCACGGTGATTTGTGCGGCCATAGCGTTGGCAGTATTAACAGTACTAACGCTTTCTATGGTGACTGATCGCATAGGGCAAAGCATCGCACAAAAAAGCAGTGCCTTTATTGCCGCTGATCGCGTGCTGGCAAGCAACCATGAATTACCGGGTGAATATTTAACAACAGCAGGCGAATACAACTTACAAACCGCACAGCTCACTTACTTTGATACTATGTTGTTTGCTAATGACGAAATGCAATTAAGCTCAGTAAAGGCGGTGTCGGAGCATTATCCACTTAAGGGCGAACTAAAAGTTAAAAGCAGCTTAACCGGCGAGGTTGAAGTGGCCACGCAAGGGCCAACTGTTGGTAATGTGTGGTTTAGTGAATCGGTATTCTATGCACTAAATGTAAAAGTAGGTGATACGGTTGAGCTTGGCGCTGCGCAATTTAATATTGAAAAAGTATTGGTGGAAGAGCCTGATGCGCCATTTAATATTTTTTCAAGTAGTCGTCGTGTGTTGTTAAATAACCAAGATGTAGACAAAACTGAAGTGATCCAGCCGGGCAGCCGTGTTTTTTACCGCCAGTTGTATGCAGGGGATGAGAGTAACCTTACTGACTTTTATAGCTGGCTAAAACCACAAATGAAAGAAAATCAGCAATGGTATGGTGTTAAAGACAGACAGTCGCCGATTGCAAATAGCTTAAACCGCGCTGAAAGCTTTTTATTATTAGCGGGATTATTGGGCATTATTTTAGCGGCGGTGGCGATTGCCGTGTCTGCAAAGCGTTATTGCGAACGCCAATATGACCCAGTTGCGATGATGAAAACCTTAGGTGGTAGCCGATCGACAATTCGCAAAATTTACTTACTGCATTTATCACTGGTGTGTGCTTTGTCGGTCATACTTGGCTTAGCCATTGGCTATGGTTTACAAGAGATAGCTACTGGTTATTTAGCTAAATCAATGAACAATACTCTTCCTGCAGCGGGTATAAAACCGTGGTTTGTGGCGATTAGTACTGGCGTTATCTGTGCCGTGATGTTTTCAATCAAGCCGTTATTAGATTTATTTGATATTCCACCGCTTAGGGTATTACGCCGTAACTTAGGCGATAAGCTATTAGTAAGTAAAGTGCATTTAGCGATGTCGGGCTTAACAGTCTTTTTATTAATGTGGTTGTTTAGTAATAACCTTAAAATTACCGCTATTTTGTTTGTCTCTACTTTAATTTTGATTGCAATACTGTTTGTATTATCTCGGTTAATTTTTGGCAGCGGACGTAAACTAGGATTGCGCCCGGGGAATAGTTGGTCATTAGCGATTGCTTCGTTGCAAAAACGTGCCAATGCTAATGCGGTACAGTTGATCAGTTTTTCGTTGGCAATAAAGCTATTGTTATTTTTAGTGGTGCTGAAAAACGATATGATCGCAGATTGGCAATCGCAACTTCCAAGCGACGCGCCGAATGCTTTTTTAGTAAATATAACCGAAACTGAATTGCCAGACGTAACAAGCTTTTTAGAGCAAAAAAATATTCAAGTATCTGAGTTCTATCCGACTATTCGTGGTCGCGTAAACGCTGTTAATGGTGAATTAGTTGCTCGCGAAGTCTCATTGCAAGACAACGAGAAGAAAGACGAAGAAGCACGCGCAGGTATTGGCCGTGAACTAAATCTTACATGGTTAGAGCAAGTCCCTGTGCAAAATGAGATCATAGACGGGCAGTGGTTTGCCGACAATGCCACCGCTGAAGCATCGATCGAAGAATCTATGCTAGAGCGTTTAGATGTGAAACTGGGTGATACGCTAACATTTTTGATTGGCGCCCAGTCATTTGATGCCAAAATCACCAGTGTTCGTAAAGTTAATTGGGCTACTTTAAAGCCTAATTTCTTTATTATATTAAGTCCTGATGTACTGGCTGATTTTCCTGCGACGTATATTTCATCGGTGCGTATCGAAGCCGATCAAAAACGCGACTTTAGTGAGCTACTACGTGCCTACCCGACAATCAACGCCATCGACGTTGACAGCTTTGTCAAACAAATACGTTCTACTATTTCGCAAGTATCGCTGGCAATTGGATTTGTACTGGCGATAGTGGTGATGTGTGGTGGCTTAGTTTTAATTTCGCAAGTGCAAGCAAGCCTTGGTGAACGGATGCAGGAAATTGTCATATTGCGTACCTTAGGCGCCAAAGGGCGGCTAATAAAAAATGCCACTTTATATGAGTTTTTATTGCTGGGCAGCGCTGCTGGTTTTGTCGCTGCGTTGGTCAGTGATGTGGCTTTATTAATAGTGCAACGTGAGATGTTTGACTTAGCAGGTAAGCTGCACCCACATATTTGGCTTATTGGACCATTAGTGGGTGGTGTGTTTGTGGCATCACTAGGCTACTTTATGATAGCTAGAACCATGCGTAAAAATACCCAAGGGTTACTGCGCTCTTTAGCCTAAAAGGTTAGCAATTAAACAAGCCCGTTTTTACGGGCTTTTTTATGCCAATAATGCACTGGTAATTTATACAGTGCTCTGGCATTATTAGCGTACTTAACTATTTACACTGATTGGGCAAGTATTGGCTATTATTTTAGGGATTGATCCTGGCTCACGATTAACCGGTTATGGGGTGATTGCCCATCAAGGTGCTAAATTTACTTATTTAGGCAGCGGTTGTATAAAACTGGCCGATCACGAGTTTCCTATTCGATTAAAAATGATTTATCAAGGGATCAGTCAACTAATCGAACAATTCTCTCCCGATCATTTTGCCATTGAAAAAGTATTTATGGCGCATAATCCTGATTCAGCTCTTAAATTAGGCCAAGCCAGAGGGGCTGCAATTGTTGGTGCGGCAATGGCTGAGTTACCGGTGTTTGAATACTCGGCGCGGCAAATTAAACAAGCGGTGGTAGGGCACGGTGGTGCCGATAAATCGCAAGTGCAGCATATGGTTAAAAATATTTTAAAATTGCCAGGCACACCGCAAGCGGATGCAGCCGATGCATTAGCCATTGCGATATGCCATGCTCATTCCGATCAAAATTTAATAAAACTAGCGGGCAGTGCCAGTAAAACCGTTAGAGGACGATTAAGGAAATAACATGATAGGTCGCTTAAATGGCATCTTAGTAGAAAAACAACCGCCAGAAATTTTGCTTGAAGTAAGCGGTGTTGGTTACGAAGTTAACATGCCGATGACGTGTTTTTATGATTTACCAAACATTGGCGAAAATGCCATTGTGTATACTCATTTTGTAGTAAGAGAAGACGCCCAGTTATTATTTGGCTTTAATAATAAAATAGAGCGAGCATTATTTAGAGAGCTATTAAAAGCCAATGGCGTTGGGCCAAAGCTCGGATTAGCAATACTTTCAGGGATGTCGGCTAAGCAATTTGTTAGCTGTGTGAATAACGAAGATGCCACCAGTTTAGTGAAACTGCCAGGCGTAGGTAAAAAAACCGCAGAGCGCCTGGTACTTGAAATGAAAGACCGATTAAAAGATTGGGGTAATGACTTATTCACGCCATTTAGTGATAATGCAGTTATAGAGCCCGCCTCTGACGCACTTATTGCTAATAATGCGGCAGATGATGCAATCTCTGCGTTAGTGTCATTAGGTTATAAATTGGCGCAAGCACAAAAAACAGTAAAGTCAGTGGCCAAGCCTGGTATGTCTACAGAGGTTCTGATCAAAGAATCTCTAAAATCAATGTTGTGAGTAAACCATGATTGAAGCGGATCGTTTAATAGATGCGACTGAACAAAGTAATGAAGATGTAGTCGATCGCGCGATTAGACCAAAACTATTAGCCGATTATACTGGTCAGCCCCATGTTAAACAGCAAATGGAAATATTTATAGAAGCTGCACGGAGTCGGGGTGAAGCGCTTGATCATTTATTAATATTTGGTCCGCCGGGTTTGGGTAAAACCACACTAGCAAACATTGTTGCCAATGAGCTGAATGTCAGTATTAAAACAACCTCGGGTCCAGTGCTTGAAAAAGCCGGTGATTTAGCCGCACTACTGACCAATTTAGAAGAAGGCGATGTACTTTTTATTGATGAAATACATAGGCTAAGCCCGCAAGTTGAAGAAATACTCTATCCTGCAATGGAAGATTATCAACTCGATTTAATGATTGGTGAAGGGCCCGCAGCTCGTTCCATTAAGCTCGATTTACCCGCTTTTACCTTAATTGGCGCAACCACTCGCGCAGGCTCGTTAACCTCACCACTTAGAGACCGTTTTGGTATTGTGCAACGTTTAGAGTTTTATTCGGTGGCAGATTTATCGACTATAGTGGGGCGCTCTGCTCATTATTTAAATTTAGCCATGTGTGATGAAGGTGCCATTGAAATTGCTAAACGCTCTCGTGGTACGCCACGTATCGCTAATCGATTATTACGCCGGGTACGAGATTACACGCAAGTTAAATCAGACGGTACTGTAAATGCCGAAGTGGCAGAGCTGGCACTTAATATGATTGATGTCGATAAAAGCGGCTTTGATTATATGGACCGTAAATATTTACTCGCGATCATTGAAAAGTTTATGGGGGGGCCGGTAGGGTTAGACAACTTAGCCGCCGCCATCGGTGAAGAAAAAGAAACCATTGAAGATGTGATCGAGCCTTACCTCATCCAGCAAGGATTTATCCAACGTACGCCAAGAGGGCGTATTGTGTCTGATAACGCCTATCATCACTTTGGCTTATTACCCAAACAAGAATAAAGTACATTTATTGTAGCTGTATGCGTGCGTATGGCTGCAAACCCACCTCATACATCTTCTATACTGTTCTTTTAGCCACTATTCAAATGTCTATTTTGCTGTGTTTAAGTTAATCGCGTGATTAGCATATTACTTAAAGTTTAGATTATTTAGTTATTTGGGCTAATGCAATTCACATACTGTTAAGTTTGTAAACGATATTGTATGCGCCATAGCGAGGTAGTGCTGTGCGTGATTTGCAGGCAAAAAAAAGCCCGCATAAAATGCGGGCAAACAACAAGTTGAAGGAAGTAATCTAAGTAACACTGCTTAAATTCATCAAGTTTTATCAAGAAGACTTTAAGCGTAGCAATACGAAAAATCAGAATCATATTGCAAAGAACTGGGCTGAATGAAGTATTCATTGCTGCGCTAGCTCGGTATGGGAGAATAATACGCAATAGTTGGTTTTTGTTCAAACTAGAAAAATTTAATTTTCAGATAAAAAAAACTAATAGCAAGATTTTTATGAGCGCTTTATTTTTGTTCATAAAATTCACGGTCGTATATTAATCTATTGAATTTGTGATGTTTTATTTGTTTGAATGATTTTTTTATAGATTAGTTAAACTGTTGCAATGACTATGCTTATAGTCAATTATGCTTGTTTATTCATTAAGAGTGAATAAAGAGGGTGTTTTACACAGTTTTTGTTTATAAATAAGCACCCCAGCATGTATTTACCTCGGCAGTACAATCTTAAATTGTTGCGTCAAGATTGCCGAACAAGGCTATAAAACTGGAGTCAGCCTGCTCTTCAACGTTTTTTGTTGCTAATTCACAGCAATAGCGTTGTCAGTACTGAGCTGAATAGATACACTAGTTGCAACTTTTGGCCATTTTTTCGGTCATATACCTAGCGTATAATGAAATGTTATTTATACAAGAAATCTTATTAGGAGTTTAATGTGGGTTCAGGGCTTAATTTTTTAGATTTAATTCTAGAAGCAAGTTTTCTTGTGCAATTAGTTATGCTGGCATTATTAGCTATGTCAGTGATGTCATGGGCAATTATTTTTCAGCGTAAAAAAGCAATTTCGGATGCATTATCCAATACTAAGCGATTTGAGCAAAAATTTTGGTCAGGCATTGATTTAAGTAAACTCTACAATGAGATCTCATCGCGTAGCGGTAGCTCAACTGGTGTTGAAGCATTATTTATAGCAGGCTTTAAAGAGTTTGCTCGCCATAAGAAAAACTCTTTTCAAAGTGCTAGCATTGTAATGGAAGGGACGCATCGTTCAATGCGAGTTGCGTTATCTCGCGAAATCGAAAAATTAGAATCAAGTTTATCGTTTTTAGCAACAGTGGGGTCTATCAGTCCTTACATTGGTTTGTTTGGTACTGTATGGGGCATTATGAATGCTTTTATCGCGTTAGGCGAAGTTAAGCAAGCAACCTTACAAATGGTTGCCCCAGGTATAGCTGAAGCGCTTATTGCAACAGCTATGGGTTTATTCGCTGCTATTCCAGCGGTTATTGCATACAACCGTTTTGCTAATAGAGTTGAAAAGCTAGAATCTAACTACATTAACTTTATGGAAGAGTTTGCAAATATTTTACACCGTCAAGCAGCTACCCAAATAGAGGCAAAAGCGAATGTATCAGCGTAAGAAGCGTCGTCCTGTTGCAGAGATAAACGTAGTTCCTTACATTGATGTAATGCTGGTGCTACTGATTATTTTTATGGCCACTGCGCCTTTGATCACTCATGGCGTTAAAGTTGATTTGCCAAAAATGGAAGAATCAGATTTAGTTGATACTAAAGATACGCCACCGATCATTGCTTCAATTGATGCACAAGGTAAGTACTATGTCAGTATCGGTACTGATCCAGAAGAACCGATGGAAGCATTAGATGTTGCCGCTGTTATCAAGTTGCAACTGATGAAAAACCCAGAAACCCCAGTGATGATCAAAGGCTCAGGTAAAGTATCGTATCAAGAAGTACTATTATTGATGGATTTCTTAAAAAATGCCGGTGTACCTTCAGTTGGATTAATGACTGAATCGTTTGAAGGGAATAAAAGCTAATATGGGTCCTTCAGTATTAAAATCAGTGCTATTGCACCTCGCTATAGTTGGCGTTTTGATTGGAACCGCGAGTTTTCATACTTCACCGCCTACAGTAATGGAAGTTACCTTGAACAAGGCTATGCCTGATGCTGAAAATGCTGTTTCAGCGGTGACTGTTGACCAGAAAATGGTTGAACAAAAAATTGCTGAGTTGAAACGCAAAGAAGATGATAAAAAACGTGCTGAAGATAAGCGCATTCGTGATTTAGAGCGCCGAGCATCTGATGCACGTAAACAGCGTGAATCTGAAGACCGCCGGATCAAAAAGTTAGAGCAAGAGCGTCGCGCGAAAGAGAAAGAAACCGCACAAGCCCAAGCTCAAGCTAAAAAAGCGCGTGAAATAGAGCAAAAAGAACGTGAAAAAGCGCAGCAGGCTGAAAAGCAAAAAGAACAAGCTGAACTTGCTGCTAAAGCTGCTGCTGAAAAACGTAAAGCAGAAGAAGAGGCTTTAAAGAAAGCTGAAGACGACCGTAAACGCGAAGAGTTAGCTGCTAAAAAACGTGCAGAAGCTGCTGAAGAGGCACGTCAAAAAGCGTTACAAGAGCAAATGCTGCAAGAGCAACTAGCTACAGAGCAAGCTGCACGTAATAAAATACGTCAGCAACAGGTAGGCACTGAGGTTGATAAATATAAAGCATTAATTATGGCGCGTATTCAGCAAAATTTATTAATTGATGAAAAGATGAAAAATCAACAATGCCGTGTGAATATTCGCTTAGGTTTTAATGGTCTGGTCACACAAGTTACATCTTTAGGTGGTGATAAGTTAGTATGTGAAGCGGCGCTTAGAGCTGTTCGTATGGCTGATACACTGCCAGTTTCTAAAGATAAAGATGTGTTTGAGCAATTAAAAAATATTAACTTAACAATTAAGCCACAATTTTAAAGGAATGGTATGTTCAACAAGTTGAAAACAGTTTGTTTAATTTTCGTTTTAGGCTTTACCAGTGTTGCAAATGCGGCACTTGAAATAGTCATAACCGAAGGCATTGATGGCGCGCGGCCTATTGCGATCGTGCCATTTAAGTATAAAGGTGTGGGGCCAATTCCACAAAAGCTCAGTGATGTGATTGCTGCGGATTTAATGCGTAGTGGTAAATTTAAACCCATTGACGTTAATGCCATGCCACAGTTACCTAGTAAAGACGCAGACGTAGATTATGGCGCTTGGGTAAATAAAGGCGTTGAAGCGATTTTAGTTGGTGAAGTTGAACAACAAACTGATGGCCGTTACTTAGTACGCTATGAGCTTATTGATGTTATCCGAGGCCAAATCACTGGCGGTGAAACGCAAATGATGAGTAACGGAAAACTCATTAAAAACCAAGATCATATTCAAGAAGCACGCGAAAGTGTGATCAGTGATACCGGTTTTAGACGTTATGCACACCGCATCAGTGATGTTATTTATGAAAAACTCACCGGTGAGCGCGGCGCATTTTTAACTAAAATTGCTTATGTGATTGTACGTGATGATGAACCAAAGCCTTACCAGTTAGTAGTTGCAGATTATGATGGTTTTAATGAGCAGGTTTTATTACGCTCGCAAGAGCCGCTTATGTCACCAGCATGGTCACCAGATGGCACTAAACTAGCGTATGTAACCTTTGAAAATCGTCAAAGCCAAATTTATATCCAAGATTTATACACTGGTAAGCGTGAACTCATAACAAGTCACCAAGGTATTAATGGTGCGCCACAATTCTCACCCGATGGTAAAAAACTACTATTGGTGCTATCAAAAGACAGAAACGGCGCTACAGAAGTGTATATGCTAGACTTAGCAACGCGTAAAGAAACCCGATTGACTAACCACCGTAGTATAGATACTGAACCGTCTTGGCATCCGAATGGTCAAGATATAGTGTTTACTTCTGAAAGGGGTGGTAATGCTCAGATTTATAAGTTAAATTTACAAACAGGTAGGTCACAACGAATGACCTTTGATGGTGATATGAATCTAGCTGGTTCTATTACCCCTGACGGCAAAGAATTAGTGATGGTTAACCGTACCAACGGGCAGTACCATCTTGCTAAGAAAGAGCTGGCTACAGGCGCATTTCAAGTGTTAACACGAACGCGCCTAGATGAGTCACCGAGCGTAGCACCAAATGGTTCGATGATCATCTATAGCACGCTACATAATAATAAGCAGGTACTAGCGCTAGTATCAATGGACGGTCGCTTTAAAGCACGGTTACCTGTGCTAAATGGACAAGTAAAGGCACCCGCGTGGTCGCCTTATTTACAGTAATTTTTGCTGGTTTACTCAATATAGGAATCTACTCAATGCAACTTAATAAAATACTTAAAGGCCTGCTAATTGCTGTGCCAGTTATGACACTAGCAGCTTGTAGCTCATCTTCGGATATCGATGAAGGTGCAGCAAATCAATCAAATCAAGCGACTGTTGAGCAAACAACTGATAATGACACTGTCGAAGTTGCGACATTAACGCCAGAGCAGCAAGCACAAGAAGAACTTCGTCAGAAG
The DNA here is from genome assembly GCF_052850545.1 of Pseudoalteromonas sp. 1181_04. Classification (NCBI taxonomy): domain Bacteria; kingdom Pseudomonadati; phylum Pseudomonadota; class Gammaproteobacteria; order Alteromonadales; family Pseudoalteromonadaceae; genus Pseudoalteromonas; species Pseudoalteromonas sp. 1181_04. The sequence continues at coordinate 1,519 of NZ_VXCS01000013.1, read as the reverse complement.
TATGACGAATTGCGTCAAGAACAAGTGATTTACTTTGGTTTTGATACTGCGACTATTCAAGGTCAGTATGGCGAATTACTTCGTGCACATGCTGAGTTTTTAGTTAAAAATCCATCTGTTAAAGTATTAATTGAAGGTCATGCTGATGAGCGTGGCACTCCTGAGTACAATATTGCACTGGGTGAGCACCGTGGCCAAGCAGTTGAAAAATACCTACAAAGTTTAGGTGTTTCTGCAAGCCAAATGTCAGTAGTGAGCTACGGTGAAGAAAAGCCGATGGTTAAATCACGTACTGAATCTGCTTTCGCTAAAAACCGCCGTGCGGTACTAGTTTACTAAATTAGAGACATTATGAAGCCGAAAATTATTTTGGCAGCCATGATATTGAGCGGGAGCACCCATGTTTGGGCTGCTCCCGCTCCTGTTTCAGAAGCTGCGAGTTCACAATCGAGTATAGAAAAACGCCTTGCTGCCCTTGAAAGTATGATGCAGTCGAGAAATTTATTACAAGTTGAGTTACAGCAACAGTTAAGTAGGCTGCAAGATGAAGTGAGCCAGGTTCGCGGGATCACTGAAGAGCAGACCTATAAGCTTGAAAAAGTACTGCAACGTCAACGTGAGCTGTATCAAGAAATTGAAAATCGCGTTAGCCAAGCTTACTCGCAACCTAGTGCTGAGCAACACGCAGAGCCTGTTGCATCGCAAGCTATTAGTTCTGATCTGTCTGAGAATGAGGCATACGAGCGTGCAGTGGCATTAATCATGAAGGATAAGCGCTATGATCAGGCAATTCCAGAGTTTCAAACGTTTTTAACAACATATCCAAATTCTGTGTATGCGTCTAACGCTCATTATTGGTTAGGACAATTATTAACAATTAAAAATGATCCAGTAAAGGCATCGGAACATTTTAAAGTGGTTGTAAATGAATTTCCAAATTCAAATAAGCGTCCAGATGCCATGTTAAAGCTTGGTACTTTATTACAAGAGCAAGGTTTAGCCGAACAAGCGTCAAAAACCTTTAATGATTTACTTAACCAATACCCAAGTACAACTGCTGCAAAATTGGCCACTGATCGCCTTTCAAAAATGTAGAATCAGTTTGATTAGACTGCTTTTTGTCATAAGCGGTCTAAAATTGGTCAACTAGACATAAAAACTTAAAAAAAGAGACATTTTCTGTTGCACTCATTTTTTAAATAAGTATTATAAGCGCCCGCAGCAAACGAATGGTTCAACCACTCGAATTGCGACAAAAAGAGCGGGTCATTAGCTCAGTTGGTAGAGCAGTGGACTTTTAATCCATTGGTCGATGGTTCAAGTCCATCATGACCCACCATTCATTATTTAATAATAGAATGGTCTTTATCGGCGGATTTACGTATTAATGTTTTGTTGCATTTTGTTGCAGCAGCAGAGCGGGTCATTAGCTCAGTTGGTAGAGCAGTGGACTTTTAATCCATTGGTCGATGGTTCAAGTCCATCATGACCCACCATTCTTTATTCGTTGAATAGTAGA